>NZ_JASCRU010000015.1:0-72962 GCF_030010285.1 Flavobacterium sp. XS2P24 | reverse complement strand
TCAAGGAAAGAGATTCCTTTTCTATGGTTTTGAGTACTTTTAACTTAAATTCAGCGGAATAACTTTGATTTATTCGTGGTAATAAACCAATTTCACCATAAGCCTTATAAAAACTGATCCACTTACGAATATTCCATCTTGGAATCTGCTTCAATTTTGAAACATATCCATCTGTGAAATGTTGTTTTAAAACTAATTCTACACATTCTAACTTAAATGCATAATCATATTTTACTTTTTTTTCCATAAAAATGCCCCAAATAGTGTCTAACTTTTTGGGGCATGTTCATGAATTTTATCTGGCTTTTTAATTTTTTATTGATGTTCTTAATACAAATTTGGATATTTCGAAGGATTAACTTCGTTCATCATTGCATAGACTTTTTCAAAAATATCTTCTGCAGAAGGTTTTGAGAAATAGTCTCCGTCTGTTCCATAAGCAGGTCTGTGTGCTTTTGCAGTTAAGGTTTGCGGTTTACTGTCTAAATAGTTATAGGCGTCTTGATGCTCAATTATTTGTTGTAAAATATAAGCTGAAGCTCCCCCTGGAACATCTTCGTCAATAACTAGTAAGCGATTTGTTTTAGCAATACTTTTTACCACATCTTGGTTGATGTCAAATGGTAGTAAAGACTGTAAATCGATAATCTCACAATCAATGCCTACTTCAAGAAGCTCATTTGCTGCTTGTTGCACTAATCGCAATGTTGAACCGTATGAAACTAATGTAATATCAGTACCTTCTTTCAACGTTTCCACAACACCTATTGGAGTTTTGAATTCGCCATAGTTCAACGGCATTTTTTCTTTCAATCGGTAACCATTTAGGCATTCGATTACTAAAGCGGGTTCATCACATTCTAACAAACTGTTATAAAATCCTGCTGCTTGAGTCATATTTCTAGGGACTAATACATGAATTCCTCGTATGGCATTTATTATCATTCCCATAGGAGAACCGGAATGCCAGATTCCTTCTAAACGATGACCACGGGTACGAATGATTAATGGCGCTTTTTGTTTTCCAACAGTACGGTAGCGTAGTGTTGCTAAATCATCACTCATGATTTGTATTGCGTACAATAAATAATCTAAATATTGAATTTCGGCAATAGGACGTAAGCCTCTTAAAGCCATTCCTATACCTTGACCAATTATGGTTGCTTCACGAATTCCAACATCGGCAACACGTAATTCTCCATATTTTTCCTGCATTCCTTCTAAACCTTGATTTACGTCACCAATATTTCCGGCATCTTCACCAAAAATTAATGTTTCAGGATATTTTGTAAAAATAGCATCAAAGTTATCACGTAAAATCATGCGGCCATCCGTATCTTCTTTGGCATTTTCTGGATATACCGGAAGCACTTTTTCTACAGAAAAAACATTTAAATCTGTTTCTGAAAATAAGTTACTGCTAAATTTTTCCTGCGTAGTTTTAGTATAAAAACTGATCCATTGTGACAATTCTTCTTTACTGTTTTCATTTAGGATTAAGCGTAAAACTTTACGTGCTGTAACTAGAATTTCCTTTTTCAACGGTGATTTAATACTATTTAAATCAGATGTGAATTGTAAAATTCTATCTTTATTTTTACTGGTTTCAGCTATTTTTTCTAATAATCCCACCAGTTGTTTTTGCTCTTCAATAATAGGTTCAATAAATGCATTCCAAGCTGCTTTTTTACCTTCTAAAACATCTTTTTTGGCTTGAGCATCAATAGCATCAATTTCTTCTGGTGACGCAATATTGATGGCAATCATCCATAATTTCATTTGGCGGATACAATCAAAATCTCTTTCCCATGCCAAACGATTTGCATCTTTATATCTTTCATGAGAACCTGAACTAGAATGTCCTTGTGGTTGTGTCAATTCATTTACGTGAATTAAAACAGGAATGTGGTTTTCTCGGGCAATATCAGCAGCTTTTTCATAAGTAGCAATTAAGTCAGCATAATCCCAACCTTTTACTTTCAATATTTCATAGCCATTGCTCCCATTTTCTCTTTGGTATCCTTTTAAAATCTCAGAGATATTTTCTTTAGTAGTTTGGTGTTTTGCATGTACAGAAATTCCATACTCATCATCCCAAACACTCATAACCATAGGCACTTGTAATACACCTGCAGCATTTATGGTTTCAAAAAATAAACCTTCAGAAGTACTTGCATTTCCTATTGTTCCCCATGCAATCTCATTTCCTTCATTAGAAAAATTAGCCGCATTTGGTATTCCAGAAACTTGTCTGTATATTTTTGAAGCTTGTGCAAGTCCTAATAATCTTGGCATTTGTCCAGCCGTTGGAGAAATATCAGCACTTGAGTTTTTTTGTTTTGTTAAGTTTTTCCAAGTTCCGTCTTCGTTTAAACTATGAGTGGCAAAGTGACCGCCCATTTGTCTTCCTGCTGACATTGGCTCTTGTTCAACATCTGTATGACCATATAAACCTGCAAAAAATTGTTGCACGGTTAATTCTCCAATAGCCATCATAAAAGTTTGATCACGATAATACCCGGAACGGAAGTCACCATTTTTAAAGGCTTTCGCCATGGCTAATTGTGGTACTTCTTTTCCATCACCAAAAATGCCAAATTTAGCCTTTCCAGTCAATACTTCTTTACGTCCTAAAAGACTGCATTCTCTACTGATTATAGCTAATTTATAGTCATTCAGTACCTCGATTTTGAAATCTTCAAATGTCAATGTAGTATTGGTTTTTTCTTTTATCATAATTGAAAAGTATAACTTTGTGGGGCAAATTTACTTAAAAACTAGCTATTTTCATAATTCATTAAAAAAAATATAATTTAATTATTGCAATTTATTCTAATAAAAAGAACTTTATTTTTTTGTTATATGTAATTTTAAATTCATTTTAATGAGAATAGTTTAATGAATAATGAAAATTATATTGGATTAGAACCATTTTCGATTAAAAAGATTGATTAATGTTTTAGGCGAAAAAGTAACTATAAATCGTACTTTCTCGTTATAATTATTTTGCGCTATTTCCCATCCATTATTCGAATATACAGGAAAATACAGCTCAAAGTAATCTGTTACAAGGTTCAAGCGAATACCGCTGTCGTATAAAAACTTTGCATTTTGGCTTTTATTTTTAATAAAACCGACATCTCCATAAATTTCTATCCAGTTCCATACACTCACACTTGCATTTAAACTGGTAATCCATCTATTAGCATACGGAGTATCCATTTTTGATTTAAAACCACCTTCTGCCATTATGAATTGTTGACTGTAAAAACCAGCGCTTTCTGATCGTCCAAAATAATTATAATCAAACAAATAATCAGTAGGTCTGTCTGATGCGAAACTAAAAAAATCTGATTCAGTTTTATTATATAAAAAACTTCCCGCATAGAATCGCAAATTAATTTGACGATTGTTTTCAAAAAGCTTTCGATATTCTATTTCGCCATTTACTTTTCCAAATTCTCCTGAAATCTGAATATCAGAACTAAAATTGAAATGATTCGTTACTTCGGTTTTTGTATTTACATAGCGTGCATCAAAAATGGAATAATTAGATGGAGCATTGTTCATGGTAAAAGCGCTTTTTTCCCTGTTTACAATAACTTGTCGCAAAAGAATCAGTTGTTTTCTGTTGTCTCTAAAATTAGGTTCGCGAATTCGCAATTGAACCGTAGGATTTAGTCTAAAGTAAGAAGCATCTTGCGCATAATGAAAGTAAGAGCCGCTAACAGAATATTTTACATTATAAAGTGTGCTGTTTCTATAATTTTGATTGACTACAAATGAAGCTGATCCAGATAAATTATTAGATTTAGTAGAGTAGGATGGATTGATGTCAAATGTGAATGGCTTGTCTAAAATAGTTTTATTATGCAATCGTATTCCGGGAGTTATTCCGTCGTATAAATTATAATATATAGACGGAACATATAAAACTTGATTGTAATAAGGATCTTCTAAATCTTTTAAAAACACAAACTTAACCGGACGATTATTCGGAAAAAAACCATCTAGTTTTTTCCAGTTATTTCTTAAATTATATTCAGGGACTTCATTCTTTAAATTTAAAATAATTTTATCTGCACCATTTCTCGGAAACGTAAAAGTGCTGTCGCATTCTTCAATATTCAGCCATTGTTTAAAAACTACCGCGCCTTTTTTTGTACCATAAACAGGGATGGGAATAGGAGTTTCTGTCTTGTTTATTACTGAAAAAGTGATGCTGTCTTTGGTTTTTTTAACGCTGGAAAATTTATAGTCAATAATAGCTCTGGAGTTAATAATGGTATTGAAAAACCAATTAATGTCTTTATCGGTATTTGATTTTAATATAGTTTCAAAATCAGCTCTGGAAACTTGTTTGATCTGATTTTGATTGTAAAATTGTTTGATACTGGCAGGTACAGCATCATTTTGTAAATAATCATCTAAAAATCGAATGCTTAATCCGGAACGATATTTACTGGCAATTTGTTCATTGAATTTTATCAACGTGTTTTTTGGATCTCCAAGTGCCTGATCCAGATTTTTTCGAGCCATCAGCATATAGAAATAACTATATTGATCATTAAAACCAATGTTGGCAATATTATAACTCTTCAATAGTCGGAGGTTAGACACACTTCCCATCATTTTAGTATTTGGGTGATTTTCATCCATATACTTCATCATGGCATAGACTTGCAAACCATCATATATCCAGTTGTCTTTTCGGGGGTCTAATTGTAAACTTGTTTTTAAATATTCATTCAGATAGGTTTTCAGAAATTTAATTTCAAAAAGAAATTCATCCGAAAAGGGACTTATAAAAGACGGAAGCTGATTCAAGCCATAAAAAGGATTTCTCTCATAATCCGTTTGAGAAACAATAATCTTTTCATGTGGATATTTTCCAATTAAATCGTTTGCAAAATTCACAATTCGATCGATTACAATCGCTTTTTGAATATTATCTAATTTATTGTTTCTTAAATCGGTCAGTACTTCAACAGCACTATTTGTATAACTTTCAAAATGGCTTTTTGGCTCAATGATAAGATTGAAATCGACTCTGTTATTTCCCGATAATTTATAATTTATAAAAGGGTCATTAACACTTGATTTACTGCTTTTTAAATCAGAAATAGCTTCGAAATTTTTAGGTGTTTTTAAATCAATATCAAAACTTGAATTAGCATTGGCAATATCATCTAAATTGGTATTGCTGTAGCGTATAAAATCATGATTTTCATAACGGGCTGGGGTAAGAAACCAGTTTTTAAGGTGTATAATTCCGTTATTATTGTATCCGTATTTTGTGAATTTATCGCTGGGAATTTTAGTTAGATAAGTCAGCTGCAAAACAATTTTTTGATTCGGAAGTAAATTTTGGCTTAATTTAATTTCAATCAAATCAGGATTTCTATCTGGTCTTTCCCACGATAAAACCAATTTATTTGCGTCTAAAATGATTACATTTTTCGTGCTTCCACGCTCTTCTTCTTTCGCTAAGTGAAAACCTCTGTAAAACTCATCAGAAAAACGTTTGGCTAAAGGAGTGTTTTTAGTAGAAAAAGCATTATTCCAATCGTTCAGTACAATGGAGGTTAACGTATCGTTTGACTGATTAAAAAAAGTAATTTGTTGTTGAATATTCAACGTTTTATTCTCCGTATTTAACTCAGCCGTTATATCAGAATGATGTTGTGCATATTGCTTTACTGAAAATAATAAAACAAGAGCATAAAACGTAATTTTAAAGAATGAGTTCAAATTCAGGTATTAATTTATTAAAAAAATAAATATACTTTTTTTTAGAATAAAACGCTATAAAAATAGTCTAATTAACATAAAAAAAAGCTGTTGATTAGACAGCTTTTTTGTTAAAAATTAGGGGTTAAATCGTATTTTTTATAGAACTTATCCAGCACATCAACCACTTCATCTTCAGTATCCACAATTTTGAATAAATTCAAATCTTCGGCACTTACGGTATGTTCTTTTTCTATTAAAACTGTTTTTATCCATTCAATTAATCCCGACCAAAAACTGGTCCCAACCAATATAATAGGGAATTTTGCGATTTTTTTTGTTTGAATCAAAGTAATCGCTTCAAACAACTCATCCATGGTTCCAAAACCTCCTGGCATCACCACAAATCCTTGGGAATATTTAACAAACATTACTTTTCGAACGAAGAAATAATCAAAATTCAAGTTTTTATCGCTGTCAATATACGGGTTGAAATGTTGCTCAAAAGGCAATTCAATATTCAATCCCACCGATGTTCCTCCACCCAAATGTGCGCCTTTATTTCCCGCTTCCATAATTCCCGGCCCACCACCAGTAATCACACCGTAGCCTGCTTTACTTATTTTGTAGGCAATTTTTTCTGCCAATAAATAATTAGGATCTTCGGGTTTTGTTCTGGCAGATCCAAAAATACTCACACACGGACCAATACGTCCCATACTTTCATAACCGTTTACAAACTCGGCCATAATTTTAAAAATCGCCCAACTATCATTGGTTCTAATCTCGTTCCAAGTCTTTCTTTTTAATCGGTCTTGGATTACTTTATCCTCATCATTATCAAAATCTTCTAATCTCATATTCTCTATTTTATAATCTTATTTTTTTTGGAGCTAATTCCTGCTATCCTTTTCAATCTTAATCGCCGAACCCCGGCTCATAAGGATTTTTACTGCTATCTGGGCTAATACTCTTAATACTAAAGTAATTCTTTTTTCAAAAACTGCACCATATAACTCTTCTTAATTTTTATAATTTCTACATGAAGTTCCTTTTGCACTTGGTTGTCATTAAGCTTTTCCCCTCATTTGGAGGGGTGCCCGAAGGGTGGGGTGGTTTTATTATCTAAATTTCAGCTAATAGCCTCTTTATTTCCAAATTCTACAACAATATATTTTTCTAGTTCCTCCATCACATTATTCAAATCATGTTTTACCCTTAAATCCGAAATTTTATAAACTTTTAATCCTAAAGAAACGAGATAATCTTCTCTTTTTTGATCGTACTCTTCTTTGTTGTCGTGGCTCGAACCGTCAATTTCGACTACTAATCCTAGAGTTTTTACATAAAAATCTACAATATAATTGCCAATGATTCTTTGTCAGTCAAAATCTATTTTCCAGAATATCCCTTTATGTACTTGCAACCAAAAAATGACTTCTGATAGCACACCTGCTTTACGCAATGCTCGAGATCTAGCTTTTAGTTTGATGTTATAGGGTAAGTCTACAATAAAATTTCTATAAATGGGCTGGGTGTTTATATAGGCTGTTATTTCTCTATTGTTTTCCATAGAATTTGTTTTTATTCCACTCCTTTGGATGTATTGTCATTAATGGTAGGGACTTTTTTTTGGCTTAATTTACAGAAAAATGTTAATTGTAGCGAAAATGAAAGTAAATAAAAAAAAACACCCCGCCCTCCAGGCACCCCTCCAAAGGAGGGGAATTAAAGTAACTCTTTTTTCAAAAACTGCGCCGTATAGCTCTTCTTAATTTTTATAATTTCTTCGGGAGTTCCTTTGGCAATAAGTTGTCCGCCGCCTTTTCCTCCTTCAGGTCCAATGTCTATAATGTAGTCGGCCAGTTTAATCACATCCATATTATGCTCGATAATCAATATCGTATTTCCTTTGTCAACCAGTTTATTAATCACCTCCATCAACACTCGAATGTCTTCAAAATGCAAGCCTGTTGTAGGTTCGTCCAGAATATAAAACGTATTTCCAGTATCTTTTTTAGATAATTCTCCTGCCAGTTTAATACGTTGTGCTTCACCACCAGAAAGTGTCGTGCTTTGTTGGCCAAGTGTAATATAGCCCAAACCAACATCCTGAATGGTTTTTACTTTTCTGTAAATTTTCGGAATCATTTCAAAAAACGGAACCGCTTCATCCACCGTCATATTCAACACATCCGAAATTGATTTTCCTTTATATCGAATCTCCAGTGTTTCCCTGTTAAAACGCTTTCCTTGACAAGTTTCGCATTCTACATAAACATCGGGTAAAAAGTTCATCTCAATCGTGCGTACTCCAGAACCTTCACAGGTTTCGCAACGTCCGCCTTTGACATTAAAACTAAATCGTCCCGCTTTATATCCGCGAATCATACTTTCAGAAGTCATCGTAAAAAGATTTCTGATTTCGGTGAAAACTTCGGTATAAGTTGCCGGATTTGAACGTGGTGTTCTCCCAATCGGGCTTTGGTCAATATCAATCACTTTATCGATATGTTCCAATCCTTCTATTTTTTTATACGGTTGCGGTTTCTTGACACCGTTGAAATAATACGCGTTCAAAATAGGGTAGAGTGTTTCATTAATCAACGTTGATTTTCCACTTCCCGAAACTCCGGTCACACAAATCATTTTACCCAAAGGTAATTCTATCGAAACATTTTTCAAGTTATTTCCTGTTGCACCAGTCAGTTTTAAAAACTTCCCATTTCCCTCACGGCGCTTTGCAGGAACCTCGATTTTCATTTCGCCGTTCATATACATCGCTGTAATAGTATGATGTTTCAGAATTTCAGCAGGCGTTCCTTTGCTGATGATTTCGCCTCCATATTTTCCTGCTTTTGGTCCAATGTCAATCACATAATCCGCACGTTCAATCATGTCTTTATCGTGTTCCACCACAATTACAGAGTTTCCAATATCGCGTAATTGTTCCAAAGAATGAATCAGTTTATCATTATCTCTCTGGTGCAAACCAATACTTGGCTCATCCAGAATATACAAAACACCAACCAACTGCGAACCAATTTGTGTTGCCAAACGGATGCGTTGTGCTTCACCACCCGAAAGTGATTTGGAGCTTCGGCTTAAAGCCAAATAATCCAAACCTACATTCATCAAAAAGTTTAATCGGTCCTTAATCTCTTTGATTACTTCAGTAGCGATAATTTTTTGTTTATCAGATAAATGGTTTTCTAAATCCAAAAACCAAGCGGTCAAATCCGAAATGTCCATATCGCACAATTCGGTAATATTTTTTTCATTGATTTTAAAGAATAGCGCCTCTTTTTTCAAACGGGAACCTTCACAAACCGGACATTTTATTTCGTCCATGAATTCCTTTGCCCAACGTTTTATGGTTGTAGAACCGCTTTCGTCATGTTGGTTTTTTATGAAATGCGAAATCCCTTCAAAATCAATTTTGTATTCTCTGGCAACTCCTAAATCTTTGGAGTTGATGGTGAATTTTTCTTTTCCGCCATTCAAAATCATTTCCATTGCTTCAGCTGGAATGGTTTCCACAGCATCCGTCAATTTGAAACCATATTTTTCTCCAATAATTTCCAATTGCTTAAAAATCCAAGAGGATTTGTATTCGCCCAAAGGAGCAAAACCACCCGCTTTTATCGATAATTTCGGGTTTGGAATTATCTTTTTGGTGTTGATTTCGTTTACCGTCCCTAAACCGTTGCAATGGTCACAAGCGCCTTTTGGCGAATTGAAAGAAAATAAATTGGGTTCTGGATTTTGATAGGAAATTCCGGTAGTTGGACACATCAAATTCCTACTGAAAAAACGAACTTCATTTGAATCTTGGTCTAAAACCATCAACACATTTTCACCGTGATGCATGGCAGTGTTAATGCTTTCTGTCAAACGTTTTTCATTGTCAGCAGTATCTTCAATAATCATGCGGTCCACTACAATTTCGATATCATGTGTTTTGTAACGGTCGAGTTTCATCCCTAAAGTAATATCCAACACATCACCGTTTACACGAACTTTAAGGAATCCTTGCTTGGCAATTTGTTGAAAAAGTTCAGCATAATGTCCTTTACGAGCACGAATAACTGGAGCCAAAATATTGATTCGTTTTCCTGAAAAATCCTGAATAATCAAATCCTTGATTTGCTCATCAGAATAAGAAACCATTTTCTCGCCGGTGTTGTAGCTATAGGCATCAGCGCCACGAGCGTACAATAAACGGAGGAAATCGTAAATTTCTGTAATCGTTCCTACGGTGGAACGCGGACTTTTACTGGTTGTTTTTTGTTCAATAGCAATTACAGGAGAAAGTCCATCAATTTTATCTACATCAGGACGTTCTAAACCACCCAGAAATTGACGTGCATAAGCAGAAAAAGTTTCTACATAACGGCGTTGGCCTTCGGCATAAATGGTATCGAAAGCTAAGGAGGATTTCCCAGATCCAGAAAGACCGGTAATTACAACCAGCTTTTCACGAGGAATGGAAATATCTATATTTTTTAAGTTGTGCACACGAGCGCCTTGAACTTCAATGGTATTTTCTTTGTCTAGCATGTTTTTTATAAATTCCGAATGGTCGGAAGCAAAGTTACCATTTTGATTTATTCTTTCGATAGAACAGTTTAGAAGATTGTGTTAAAAAGGGGTACAAAAAAACGCTAATTATAGAGTTAGCGTTTTTTGTTTGTTAAGATAATTTTTAAATACTAATTACTATTGTTTTATAATGAGTTTTCCATATTTGCTCCAATAAATTTCTTTTTGATTAATTATTTCTACGGTGTTATTTGGATCATCATTTACCATATATAAATTATCAGCAGTTTTTATAAGATTGAATATCTTTCCTCCAGCATCAATAATGATTAGCTTTTCTGTATCAATTTGACCGCAAAATCCAAACGAATTACAAGTTCTGCCTTTTACAAAACTATCATTAAAAGATTTACAATTGGGAAAGTTCAGAATTATAAGCAAAGTTATTAAAAACATTTTTTTATTCATTTTTTTGTTTTTTAGTGTTACACTCTGTTGATTGGATAAAATTCGGTATAATTTTATTTGCACAACCGTAAAAGTCTATCAGGATATACCATCTGAAAAGGAATATTTTCTTTTTCCTTTTCATAAATAAATTTTCTGACAGATAATACTTGATAGGTACATTCAGGTTGTTTATCATATATATTATCATAAAAATCAATTGTTTTAACACAAAAACCTGATGAATCCATAAATTCAAAACGGTTTTTGTTTTCTAAAATATCAGGTTCATTTGATGATCTTTTATTGTAATTAGGTTCATTTGCGTGATAACCTTTAAGATTTTCATACCCTAGAATGTCAATAATTCTAATCTTTTCATCATCTTCGATGCCATTTTTATTAGTTACTTTGATTGTAAAAATCTGAAATTTGTTTAAATCAAGTTTAGACATAAACTCGCCAGTAAGTGTAGGTTCAGAATCTAGCATTCCACTAATATGAGCGAAATCAATAACTTTTTTGTTTGCTAATGAAGTATCATATGGTTTTGTATCTTCTTTTTGGAGATTAAGATTTTTATTTTCCTCTACTGTAACATGGATTTTGCTTTTATTTAAGTTCCTTTTATTTTCATTGTTGCAGGATAGAAAAGTTAGTAATGTTATTAAAACTAATATTTGATTTTTTGTGTTTTTCATAAAATAAGAAGATGTTAATTTGAAAGATGTTTGATGAAATTGAACAAGGAGATTTTAAAAAAGTAACTTTTTAGCTTGTAAATGATTTCTATTCTAGAAGTCCAACACCATACTTATTTAGCAAGAACTCTTGGAAGTCTTCAATTAATGTGAGGTCTTTATTAATTCTTAAAGTATCTAAACATTTTACTAATGCTCCGACATCATTTTTAGCTCTATATTCATGTACGTATCGATAGTGAGAAATATTTTTAGAATTAACATATTTTTTCAGTTGATTAATTTCATTTTGAACCATTTGGATTGAATCTTTTTCTAATCTGTTTAAAATTACTTTTTGCTTATTTAATTTATTCATCGCTGATATTAAGTAATAATGATTTCCACTAAATAAAGCATTTGATGCAATTTTTGAATGTTCTTCTTTTTTTTCCATAACGTAATTCTTAATTTTTTTTATTTTTTCTACCCTTTGATCGATTAAGTATTTCGATACTTTTTGCTCATTAATTGTATCGAATAGTTTTAAATCTACTAATTCATAGCTACCAGGGTCATTAAAGTTTTTTTCTACATATTTATCAATTGCATTTTTTATTTTACTCTCTTGAGAGCAAGAAATAAATAGAAAAGAGATAATTATTAAGGAAAGATATAAGTGATTCTTCATTATTTTTCTATTACATTTTCGGCTACTTTAATAAAGGTACCTGCTTGCGGAGCAATGGCCTTTATTGCGTTACTGACAACTCTATTAATAGCTGCTTCATTAAGTCTAAATTCATTAAATTCATATTTCTCAACAAAATTATATACTGGATCAAAAACGGGAATTCCTTTGACAAATAGTTGGCGTTGAAAACCAACATTTACGTATTTGTTTTTCTTTCCAAAAATCACATAATCCCTTTCTCCCTCATAAGTTTCTTTATAAGGAATAACATTAACAAAATAATCTTTTTCAAATTCTATAGATGCTTCTTTTTTTCCTTTATCATAAGATTCTCTTTCAATAATAATACACTTGTTCTTTAATTCAAGAATTTGCTCATTTAAAACAGAGACTTTTTCGTCAAGTTTTCTATTGACCTCGTAATCAATGTTAGATTTCACATTACCTAATTCAATAGATAATTTTTCTTTATCATGGATTAGTTTAGTTTGAATATTCTTAAAAAAAATTATCCAAACTAATGTCGTTAAAACTAAAGTGCTTATTATTGATGCAATAATGATTTCCATATTATTTGTTTTATTTTACAATGCCGGTGAATGTTTCCCTTTTCCACTACCATTAGGATGTCTTGGGCAAGAATTAGCGGTTAAACTAGATATGCTAGATGCCGATGTACCACAATACTTGCAGCTGTATTTTGATTTTTCAGAACCCTCGTAAAGACTGTGTTTGCCTTTGCTTGGACCTAGTGGGTGACGCGGACAAGAATTTGCTGTCAAGCTAGAAATACTAGAGCTTTTTGATCCGCAATTGACACAATAAAAATTGGACATATTTGTCTGTTGTTTGATTGTTAAGATTCAAATCTAAAAAACTAAAAAACAATAAAAAACCCCAAAACGTAATATGGGGTTTCTGTCCTATAAATCGGGTATTCTATGCTATGATTTTTTTTAGCTTAAATTAGGATTAGGATTTTTACAACAGTTCCGTTTGCTGAAAAATTAATTTTTATGGGATCAAAATTTTTGGGTTGCATAATGTGTAGGCGTTCTTTGGCAATTGCAATACCTTTAGAAATATGCGTTTTTGTTATTTTTGTATCGCCTTTTCCGTTGTCGGAAATTAGGATTTGCATTATGTTTTTATCAATGATGATAAATTCAACTTTAAAAGTAGGATGGAGAGATTCCTCATCAAAAGCGTGTTTGAAAATATTTTCTACAAACGGCTGTAACAACATTGTTGGGATTTCGGCACGGGCTTTGTTGATGGAGTCATCAACTAGTATTTGATATTGAATGCGATTATCAAAGCGTTGGTTCTCTATAGTAATATAAGTCTCTAAATATTCGATTTCATCCTCGATTGTGATGGTTTGTTTAGCCGAATTGTTTAATGTTTGTCGCATCAAACTTGCAAATTCACTAATGTAAATAGCGGAATTATGAGCGTCTTTATTAAAGACAAAATTTTGTATCGTATTCAGAGCATTGAATGTAAAATGAGGATTCATCTGACTCAATAATGCTTCAAGTTTTGATTTCGCAATAATTTTTTCGGTAATGGCTTCGTTTTCAGATTTTTGTTTAGCTTTTCTTTTTGTCCATAAAATTACAATCATTGTACTTAAAATCCCTATAATGAAAATTAAACTCACAAACCATCCCGTTTTCCAGAAAGGCGGTTGAATACTGATTTTTAAAATGTCGAAACGCAATGTTTTCCCTGCATTCAAATCTAAAACTTCAATTTCTAAATGATAGGTATCATTGGGCAAATAAGACAAGTAAACAAAAGGTTTCTCTGAATAGGGACTCCAACGATTTGTCTTGTTTAATCGATATCTGAATTTTAATTTGTTAGCGAAAGAATGTCCTTTTGGGACAAAATCTACAGCAATAGTATTGTGCTCATAATCACAAACCAATTGGTCAAAAGCATAAGAAAACCAACGAAAATGGGATTGATTTATAGGAACAGAATTTATGGAAATTGCTCTGATTTCGATACTAGAAACAGTGCTTTTATTTGCTGTAAGTTTATCTAAATTTATCGTGTAAAATCCTTTTTTTGTGCCTAGCCACAATTGGTTCTCAAAAATATGCGAACTGCTAATCGCAGCATCTTTGAATCCTTGCTCTTTATCGAATAATTGAATGATTCCGTTTTTGTAAATGTTGATTCCTTTTTCGGTTCCAATAAAAATAAAATCCTTGTAACTTTCAAGAAAGGTTATGGTATTCCCAATAATCTGATTTTTTGGAATTATTTTGAGTATTCGAAATGAGTTAGAAACATCGATTACGGTAACAGCACCAAATTCTGAAGCGATGATTAGGTTACCTTTTTTGTTTTTGGTGATGAATTTTAGTTTGCTTTCTTTCCAAATATTATCCTTTAACAACGAATGAAATTTCTTGTTTTGATGCACAAACAGTCCTTGAAACACCGAAATCAAATAGGTTTTATCAGTAGTATTTAAAATTCCAACTATATCCAAAGGCGTATTTTTATCAAATTCCGAAAAGTGTTTGGCTTTCAAACGATACACATCATCATACACCCGAACGCCAGCATACGGAATAGTTTCTATGAATTGATTGTCATTGGTAAACCCAATTTTGTAACTGTGAATGGGAAAATAATTAATGATTTTACCTTCAAAATTCATTTCGAAAACACCAATATTACTGGTAATCAATAATGATTCTTGATGTTTTAGGATTTCATAAAACTCGATTTCGGTTGCTGGAATGTTGTAATTTAATTCATAAAAACCATCCTCGTGCGTGGGTAATCTTTGTTTTGAATTTTTAATATATTCAATTTCAACATTTTTAAAATCAGATAATGAAATTATTTTTGAAATAGAATTTTTAGCATCCAAAAACGAAATTCCATCTTGATGAAGTAGTATTTTTTGAGTTTCTAAAGTTTCAAAGTCAACAATGGTTTTGTCCCCAAACGGATTGTAATCAATGGTTTTGTCCAATTGAATTTCGTAAATTCCCTTGTCTTTTGAGCCTACATAAAGGATGTCTTTTTTTGGGCTGTACACAACATTCAACAAATTTTTGGAATCAATTCCGTATTGTTCTGAAATGTTTATCATTTGATTATTGGCAATCGAATAAAGTCCGCCACTTACATCAAAAACGCCCCAAGTTGCTGCATAAAACGTAAGATTTTTGTCTTTTGTAAAATCCCAAACTATAGTTTTCCCTATTTTTTTAGAAGTTGTTTTTCCTGAAATTAAATCTTGAATTTTGAAACTGTCCACAAATCCTTTATTCCCGCTAAAAATGGTATTGTCGTAAAATCCTAAACTATAAGCAAATTGATATTTATAAACCGGCTTGATTACGGGAATATTATTTTTATAAACGATTTTAAAAAGGCCTTCATTTATCGCTGAAAAATATACTTCATTGTTGTAAACAAAAAAATCAGAAACTAAGAAAACACCGAAATGAGGTAAAATCCCTTTTGGAACTGTAAGTTTATTGGTCTTGATATCGATAATGGCAACACCCAATTCTGTACCTACGTAAATATTGTTTTTGTGAGTCAATAATTTTCGAGTTCTATCAATTGGCAAACCATTTTTATGGTTGAAAACCGTAAATTTTCTACCATCAAATTTGTAAACGCCACCACCATAACTGGCAAACCACATTGCGCTGTTTGCATCTTGAGTAATATCCCAACAACTATTATTTGTTATAGCATTTGGAAGTATAAGATTGGTAAAACTACCATTTTCTAATTTCGAAATTCCATTTTCAGTACCAATCCATAAATCAGCGTTTTTATCTAAATATAGTGATCGAACGGCATTGTTAGGCAAACCCTCTGCAGTGGTATAATTTTTTGAAGGCTTGAATTGAGCATTCGAAAAGAAACTGCTTAAAAATAAAAAAAGGAATAAAAAATTAATTCGAAATTGCATCCATTAATTCTGTTTTGTTGTAAAATTTTTCAGAAACTTTCACGGTACAACCATTGTTCATTTTTAAACTAAAATTTTTACTGTTATAAAATTCCACCATTTTTTTATTGATTATTGCACTGCCACTGACTTTCAAAAAAACAGTTTCAGGAAGCAATTGAAGCATTTCTTTTAATGATTTTGTTACTACAATGGTTTCTTTGATGGTTTCAATTTTACATTTTCCGTTACCGTTTTCCGTTTCACAGCTAATAATATCCGAAACCAATGCTACTTTAAAACCGTCGTTATTCGGAAAAACAATGGATTTTTTGTCGCCGTTTAAATTGTTTTTTAAAACCTCAATCCGATTGATACTATTGGCTAACTCTATTTTGTTTTCAAATCGCTCAACAATTGATTTGATATTAAGTGGATTAATTGGTTTCATTAAGTAATTTAAAGCACTAATCTCAATCGCTTTAGTAAATTGATTGGCGTGTCCTGTTACAAAAACAATTTCAAAAGGTATTGTAGAGAAATGATTGACCAATTCAAAACCATTCTTTTCAGGCATATCAATATCTAAAAAAACTAAATCAGGTTTGTTTGTTTCGATAGAAATAATAGCCGTATCAACAGAACTACATAGGTCTAAAATCTGAATTTTATCATCGCTGTAGATTTTACAAAAACTATGAATGAGTTCTCTGGATTTTAGATCATCATCAACGATGATTGCTTTTATTATCATGTAATAGAAAAATTTTTGAATTATTGAACTGTTAAAAAAAATTATACTGAAATGTCTTATTTATATAAATTCCGAATGGTCGGAAGCAAAGTTACCATTTTGATTTATTCTTTCGATAGAACAGTTTAGAAGATTGTGTTAAAAAGGGGTATAAAAAAACGCTAATTAGAGTTAGCGTTTTCTTTTTCGGGTTGCCATATAATCTTCAACGGCTTCTCTGGTCGTTAGCCAGTTTCTAGCTTCTTTGTAAGCATCAATTTTTCCTGTTCTAGCCAATAAACTAATGTATTCTTGACCGTAAGGCATATTAGGTTCTTGAACTAAATTTGAAATTGCTACATATTCTTTGTCATTTCCGGGTAAAGCATTAATGTAAATATTGAGTGTCCTTTCAAGAGATTGACACATCAAAAGGGTTAATTTTTGATAATTACCACCATTAGCTTGGTTAAGAGCTTCATAATATTTCTTCCTGTCATTTTTCAAGATTATGGCAGGCGGAAAACCAGAACGCATCAACAATAAATTCATTGCCAACCGAACCGTGCGACCATTTCCATCAAAGAAAGGATGTATCCAAACTAATTTATGATGAAAAACGGTTGCAAGCTCAATATCATTAAGCTGCAAAGGATTTGTATTGATGAAATCAATCAATTCATCCAATAAATCCGGAACTTTATTTGCATTTGGTGGGGTAAAATTAGCGCCTGTAATGCGAACACCCCCATTACGAATACGTCCTGCAAAGTCATCTTCGATAGAACGCAAAACTAAACCATGCAAAGATAAAATATCTATACTCCTTAAATTGTAATCGTCATCTACGATAGAATATAAGTAGTCAATGGCTTTATCATGGTTGTGAGTTTCAAAATGTTCTCTAAGCGATTTACCTTTAATGGTGATACCTTCTTGAATAACCATTTGTGTCTCTCGAAGGCTCATTGTATTTCCTTCAATACTATTAGAGTTATAGGTCCATTCAATGGAAAGGCTTTCCCTGATTTTATGTAAGGCGATATTTGGCAATGGTCTGCTGGTTTGCAGAACTTGCTTTTTTTCATACAATCTTTCAAAAGTTGTTTGAAATTCTTCTCTATAGTTTACGTCTATCTTCCACATAACCACAAAGGTACTTCTTATTATCGGATATTTTACATTTAAACGCTATCCGATATTAAAATTATTCAATCGTCATCGATTTTAGTTTTGTTCGATAAGCTTCAAGCGCAACAGATTTGGAAATAAAACCGTAATATTTCCCTTCTTTGAGAACGGGTAAGAATGCTTTTTTTGATTTTTCAAACTTATTCATGACCATTTCCATGCTGTCATCAGGAGAAATGATTTCTGCAGGTTCTATCATTATTTCTCTAACCAAAGTGTATTTAACTCGGTAATTATTAAATATTATTTCTCGAATATCATTAAAATGAACAATACCTAATAAGTTTTGTTCTGTATCAACTACCGCAAATATCACTTGGTTGGAGTGAGAAATGAGATCAACGAGTTTTTCTAAATTTTCATTAGGGGAAACCGTTAAATAGTCGGTTTGTATAATAGAAGTGGTCTCTAAAGTCGAAAGGATATTAGTGTCTTTATTGCTGGTAAATGCATGGCCTTTTTTGGCTAAATTCTTAACATCCATCGAATGTTTTTCAAATCGTTTTGAAATTGCAAAACTAATGGAAGCCACAATCATCAAAGGAATCATCAAGTTATATCCACCTGTAATCTCTGCAATTAAGAATATTGCAGTCAAAGGCGCATGAAACAAACCACTTAAAATCCCCGCCATTCCAACCAATGTAAAATTACTAACAGGCAATTTAGTAAGTCCAGTGAGATTTATAAATTTGGAAAAAAAGAAACCAACATAAGATCCCAAAAATAGCGAAGGAGCAAAATTCCCTCCGTTTCCACCGCTGCCTAAAGTGATTCCTGTTGCAAAAACTTTCAGCATCATAGTCAATCCTACAAATACCAATAAAGCCCAACTATTGTCTCGAAAACCACTGAATAATGTGTTTTCCAATAATTTCCCCGGATCATTGTCTGATAATGTTTTGATGCTTTCGTAACCTTCTCCAAAAAGCGTTGGGAAAATAAAAATAAGAATGGCTAAAATCGAAGAACCAAGCAACGCTTTTTTATAAGGTGATAATTTTAGTCTTGCAAAAAAATGCTCTACTCTCTGAAAATTTCGGGAATAATAAACAGAAATAAACCCGGTAAACAAACCTAAAAGGATATAAAAAACAATGTTATGATAATCAAAACTTTGTTGCTGTTTGAACGAAAGTAAAATTTCTTCATCTAATGCAATTACAGAGACCAAAGCACCAGTGGCAGCAGCAATCATAATGGGAGTAAATGCTGCAATACTCACATCCACCAATAGTACTTCGATAGCAAATAAAACCCCGGCAATAGGCGCATTAAAAGCAGCGGCAATTCCCGCAGCAACACCGCAACCTATGAGAAGCGTTCGGTCTTTATAACTTAATTTATATTTTTGTGCATAGTTTGAACCAAACGCGGCTCCTGTAATGACAATAGGACTTTCTAAACCTGCAGAGCCGCCTAAACCAACAGTTAACGAACTGGTTACGATTTGGGCATACATTTGTTTTTTTGGAATAATACTCGCTTTTTTTGCAACAGCATATAAAATTTGTGATGTTCCTTTTTGGATAGTTCCTCCCAAAACTCTTTTGACAACAAAAACAGTAAGCAAAATACCAATTATCGGCAAGATACTATTAATGAATCCCAATTTTAAAATTCCACTGACATAAGTAGCAAAAGAAAATACCCAGTGTGCAAAGGTTTTTAAAACGATAACAGCAAAAGCTGCAGAAATACCAACCAAAACCGCCGATAAAAATATAAATTGCTTGGGCGTCAACATGGATTGTGCAAAAGCTATTATGGTTTCTAATTTCGAAATATATTTTTTGAACATGATACTTTTTAAAAGGGGGTGCAAAACTACTATTATTTTAATTTCAACAAATATTTTTCAACGCTTCTTTTACACTTAATGGTTTTAAATTACTGTTTTCTACAAACTGCCTTACAATTTCGGGATTTGACTTTGCATATTCCCGTAACGCCCAACCAATTGCTTTTTGAATGAAAAACTCCTTAGAATGAGCTTGTTTAAGACATTCTGAGAATAAAAAATCAGCATTCGTTTTTTGTTTGTAACCCAATTGAAATAAAATAGCACTTCGGTTCAACCACATATTTTCTGAACTTGAAAATCGTTCTATTACATTTTTGGTTTCTAAGGGAAATTCCAACAGATATTCTCCTAAAATGTACTTAGCAATCGTATCAATGCTATCCCACCAAGAATTATTTAGTATCAATTTTTCAATAAGTTGGATATCTTCTTTTATATAATTCCCCTTGAGTTCTTTTATCAAAATTTCAATCGCACAATAATGAAATTCCCGTTCTGGTTTTGAATATAGATCTAGTGCTATTACTCTTGCGTTTGCTGAAACCTCGTTTTTGTTTTCTTTCCAAATTTCCTTAAAAATACGTCTTCGTTCTTCCGTTTTTATTCCAAAAAAAGGAAAGTTATTCTTCATGTATTTTGCCATCGCAAAGGCATTTTCAGGATTTTTATTTGCTGTAAAATCGGTTTCTAAGGCAAATATAAAGTTCATAAATAGTAAATTTGTCGTTATCTTGAGCGCCGCCGAAAGATTAAAATCCAACTGCTTTATCGTCTCCTCTAAAATCAGCACCACCTTCGAGTTTTTTATTTGGTAAAACCAAAATAGCATCAACTTTTCCTATTACTGGTGTTGTTTTTTCATTGATAAGATATCCTTTTGATTTCAAGGTTTCAAAGGTTTTTGTATCGAATGTATTGGGTTCGAAAGTGATTAAATCCGGTAACCATTGGTGGTGAAAACGTGGTGCATTTACCGCTTCTTGCATACTCAAATGATACTCATAAACATTTAATATTGTTTGTAATACTGATGTAATAATCGTAGAACCACCGGGAGAACCCACAACCATAAATAATTTTCCGTTTTTCTCAACAATTGTTGGTGTCATGGAACTCAACATTCTTTTTTGCGGTGCAATGCTATTGGCTTCATTTCCTACTAAT
Organism: Flavobacterium sp. XS2P24; assembly: GCF_030010285.1. Classification (NCBI taxonomy): domain Bacteria; kingdom Pseudomonadati; phylum Bacteroidota; class Flavobacteriia; order Flavobacteriales; family Flavobacteriaceae; genus Flavobacterium; species Flavobacterium sp. XS2P24. Next base: position 52,043 of record NZ_JASCRU010000015.1, on the reverse strand, counting down.
CCAAACATATTCGGTTCACCCGGTTTGGCACTGAAATCATCCATTTCATTGTTGAGGAAAAAGCCTAATTCATCACAGTAATATTTAGAACCATAACCGTCGTTTAATGTTGTAGTTGACGAAACTGCATTGCCGAACTGATCTACAATCGAATAATGGGTAGTCTCTGTACTTTCATTATAATTTACTTTTCCTTCTTTTATTTCCGATGATAAAGTGGCTTTTTCAAAACTAAAATTTGACATTCTTTGTTTCAAATAATCATCTGCCATTAAAGCTTTCAAAGGAATTTTCACAAAATCTGGATCTCCCAAATAATAGCTTCTGTCGGCATAGGCTCTTCTTTCAGCTTCTACAATAACTTGAATGGCTTCTGTTGAGTTATGTCCCATTTTAGTCAGGTCGAAAGGTGCTATCATTTTGAATATTTCAGCCAAGCATATTCCGCCACTGCTGGGTGGAGGCATAGAGATTACCTTTAAATCTTTGTAACCAAAAGTAAGCGGCGTTCTCCATTTGGCTTCGTATTTATTCAAATCTTCCAAAGTGATTATCGCTCCTTTTTGCTGAAGGTATTTGACTAATATTTTAGCAGTTTCTCCTTTGTAAAATTCATCTCTGCCATTTTTTGAAATTCTTTTTAAGGTAGTTGCCAGCGCAGGATATTTGATGATATCATTTTCTTTGAAAGAAGTTGCAAATAATGTTTTATTGCCATTTACTTTTATGATTTTGTCGCGATACGCAGCTAATCTATCTTCTTGTTTTTTGGTAACAATAACCCCTCTTTCTGCTAACTCAATTACTGGTTTCAGAATTTCTTCGATAGGCAAGGAACCCAATTTTTCATGAACTGCAAAAACACCGGCAATTGTTCCGGGAACCCCTATGGCAAGAGGAGATTCTGTGCTTTTTCCTTTAATGACATTTCCTTTTTCGTCCAGAAACAAATCTTTTGTAGCTGCCAATGGTGCTTTTTCTCGATAATCTAAAGAACCAGTTTCTCCGTTTGCTTTTCGATACACCATAAAACCGCCACCTCCAAGATTTCCTGCAAACGGATAGGCAACAGCCAAAGCCAATTCGGTTGCCACCATTGCATCAAAAGCATTGCCACCTTTTTTCATGATTTCAACTCCAATTTTTGAAGCTTCTTCACGTGCCGAAACAACCATTGCTTCATTAGCAACAAGTCCTGTGGGTTGAACCACTACATTTTGGGTTTTACAACCAATAGAAAGAACACTCAATAGAATAATAATTTTTTTCATTCGAATAGTAAAATTTAAAAACCAACGGCTTTATTATCGCCTCTTTTGTCTGCGCCACCTTCCAATTTTCCATTTGGCAACATCAAAATCGCATCAACTTCACCAATGATTTCTTTGTTTTTTTCATTGATTAAATATCCTTTTTTCTTCAAATTAGTTAATAATTCTTTATCAAATGAATTCGGTTCAAAAGTAATTTCATCCGGTAGCCACTGATGATGAAAACGTGGCGCATTTACTGCTTCTTGCATACTCATATCAAATTCATACACATTCAATATCGTTTGCAACACCGATGTGATAATGGTGGAACCTCCCGGCGTACCTACAACCATGAACAGTTTATTGTCTTTTTCAACAATCGTTGGTGTCATGGAACTCAACATTCTTTTTCCGGGAGCAATACTATTGGCTTCACTTCCAGTCAATCCGTATAAATTAGGAACACCAGGTTTGGCACTAAAATCGTCCATTTGATTATTCAAAAAGAAACCCAATTCATCACAATATATTTTAGAACCATAATTATCATTTAAAGTAGTCGTTGCCGAAACTGCATTTCCTTTTGAATCCACAATTGAATAATGCGTAGTTTGGTTGCTTTCATATCCTTTGATTGTTCCATGGGCAATATCCGAGGATTTTGAAGCTGTATCGAATGAAAAATCACTCATTCTTTTTTCTAAATAGGATGGACTTAGTAATTCTTTTACTGGAAGTTTTACAAAATCTGGATCACCCAAGAAATAATTCCTGTCAGCATACGCTCTTCGTTCTGCTTCTGTAATTACTTGAATCGTTTTTACGCTGTTGTGTCCCATTTGCGATAGGTTGAATGGCTCTATCATTTTCATGATTTGATTCAGACAAATTCCGCCACTGCTTGGAGGTGACATAGAAGTGATTTTTAAATTTTTATACTGAAAAGTAATTGGAGTTCTCCATTTAGCATTATAACTGTTCAAATCTTCTAATGTGGCATTTCCGCCTTTTTTGGCAAGAAAAGCAACTAATTTTTGAGCTGTTTCTCCTTTATAAAATTCGTCCCGACCGTTTATGGCAATTCGTTTTAATGTTGCTGCTAATGCGGTATATTTTATCGTGTCATTCTCTTTATATGCTCTAGAAAACAAACTATTCTTGCCATTGCTTTTGATAAAGGAAGCGCTGTAATAAGCCAAACTTTCGGCTTGAAATTTTGTGACAACAACACCTCTTTCGGCCAAGGCAATTACAGGTTCCAGAATTTCATTGATGGGTAAAGAGCCATATTTTTTGTGGACTTCAAATATTCCTGCAATCGTACCTGGAATTCCCGATGCCAAAGCCGTTGCAGTACTTTTTCCTTCAATTACATTTCCTTTTGTATTCAAGTACATGTCTTTTGTGGCTGCTAAAGGTGCTTTTTCTCTATAATCGATAGCTCCAGTTTCACCATTTGCTTTTCTGAAAACCATAAAACCACCACCGCCAATATTTCCTGCCTGTGGATGTGAAACTGCTAATGCCAGTTCCGTGGCAACCATCGCGTCAAAAGCATTTCCACCTTTTTTCATGATTTCCACTCCAATCTGTGAAGCTTCTTCACGGGCGGATACTACCATAACTTTTGAAGTTACTAAACCAGTTGGTTCTACCGTTTTTTCATTCGATTTGCAACCTAAAATGGTAAAGGCAAGCAGAAAAAGTATTTTTTTCATAAAGTGATTATTTTAGTATTCGAAAATAGGATTAATTCTTGAAAGAAATTGGTGAATTCCTCTTCAAATTCTAAATAAAATTCAGAAAGTTCATTGGTAGCAAACCGCATTTTAGATTCGTTTTTGGTTCGTTGATCCATTTGCGTCAAAATGCGATGGATTCCCTCGATTGTTTGATAACTCACCAGCCAATTGTGTTCAATCATATAGGGCATCATTCCCTTAGTTCTTTCCGAAAGAATACTGTGATTATCGTGTAATGATTGGTAAAAGCGTTCTACAAATTCTTCTAATTTTTCATCGGAATACTTATTCCAGTTTTTAGCTAAAAAATGATCATAAAAAACATCCACAATTACACCTGCGTAATGATGGTATTTTTCATGAAGGCGTTTGGTGCTTTGTCTAAAAATGGGATGAGCGTCGGTGAATGTATCAATGGAGCGATGTAAAATGATTCCTTTCTGAATGTCTAAAGGATAACTTTCAAAATGTTTCCCCCGAATTCCATCGGCCATGAAATTACCAATTTTGATTAAATCATTATCACCGGAAAGATAGATGTGTGCTAGAAAATTCATTCGCCTAATTTAGGAATTTAAATGATGAATTTTGAATTCTAAATGACTTTTATAAACCGTCAATTATTATATTTGTGAGCAATTTAAAATTTATAATTCAAAAATTAAAATAATAATCAATGACTTTAATAAAATCAATATCGGGAATTCGTGGAACAATAGGAGGTAAAGTTGGGGATAACCTGACACCTGTTGATGCAGTTAAATTTGCTTCGGCGTATGGAACTTGGTTGAAAAAATATATTGGAAAAGAAAAAATTACTGTTGTTGTAGGTCGTGACGCCCGTATTTCGGGACCAATGATTCACAATTTGGTGGTAAATACTTTAATTGGTTTAGGAATTGATGTGATTGATTTGGGGCTTTCGACAACGCCAACTGTTGAAGTGGCCGTTCCGTTAGAAAAAGCCGAAGGTGGAATTATTCTTACTGCTTCGCACAATCCAAAACAATGGAATGCTTTGAAATTATTGAACGAAAAAGGAGAATTCCTGAATGGCGAAGAAGGACTAAAAATTCTTGAAATTGCAGAAGCGGAAGCTTTCGATTTCTCGGATGTGGATGATTTGGGAACCATTATGATTAATGATGCATACATGGATATTCATATTGATGAAGTATTGAACTTGCCTTTAGTAGATGTTGATGCAGTAAAAGCAGCTAAATTTAAAGTGGTTGTTGATGGTGTAAACTCTTCAGGTGGAATTATTATCCCAAGATTACTGGAATTAATGGGCGTTGAAGTGGTCGAATTATACTGTGAGCCAAACGGACATTTTCCTCATAATCCAGAACCATTGAAAGAACATTTGACTGATATTTCAGAATTGGTTGTCAAAGAAAAAGCTGATTTAGGAATCGTAGTTGATCCTGATGTGGATCGTTTGGCTTTCATTTGCGAAGACGGTGAAATGTTTGGTGAAGAATATACTTTGGTGGCTTGTGCCGATTATGTATTGAGTAAAACACCGGGAAATACGGTTTCGAATATGTCGTCTTCCCGTGCATTGCGTGATGTGACCAACTTACATAACGGAAGCTATGAAGCCAGTGCCGTAGGAGAGGTAAATGTAGTGGAATTGATGAAAAAGAATAATGCTGTAATAGGTGGTGAAGGAAACGGTGGAATCATTTATCCGGAACTGCATTACGGACGTGATAGTTTGGTAGGAGTGGCGTTGTTTTTAACGCATTTAGCTAACAAAAAAATGACTGTTTCTGCTTTACGTGCTTCGTATCCGGAATATTATATGAGCAAAAACAAAATCGAATTAACGCCACAAATTGATGTGGATGCGATTCTAGTTGCCATGACGGAGAAATACAAAAATGAAGATATTACAACCATTGACGGTGTGAAAATTGATTTTGCTGAAAATTGGGTTCATTTAAGAAAATCGAATACTGAACCTATTATTCGTATTTATACCGAAGCGGCTTCACAGGAAAAAGCAGATGCTTTGGCATTACGAATCATTGACGAAATAAAAGCAATTGCCGGAATATAATATAGTATTTCTTCATATAACAAAACCCTTTCGAATTCTATTTTGAAAGGGTTTTGTTTTTTAGAATACAGTAAAATTGAAATTAAAAATTTACTCTAAAGCTTACATTTGGCTTTAAGCCCAGCGATTTATTATCTACTTGAATAGCATCATTAGAATTATTTGGATTGACTTTATAATAACGATTGATATCATTATCTTGATTGGTAGCATTAATTACTCCGGCAGTAAACGAAGCTTTAATAGATTCCGATAGATTGAAATTATAATTTAAAGAAGCATCTAAACGCATGAAATTATCTAGGTTTTCACTGTTTGGTGAATCATAATTTACCATGGTATTATTCCCGTTTTGAACGGTTTCATTCCCATCAATTGGTTTTGTATACGGCTGACCATTTCTCCAAATACCACCAACCGCTATTTTTAGGTTTTTAAGAATATCGTAATAAAAACCGAGCGATACAGAATGTCTTATATCTACATTATTTGGAAAAGTAGAAGGCGTAAAAGTATCAAATTCATAGTCATTTGTACTAAACGTATAACTTACCCAAACGCTGTATTGACGAGCTGTTTTATTGGCTAAAAATTCAAAACCTTTGGCGGTGTAACTTCCATTCGCATTATTAAACTGAAAGCTGTTGTAGAAACCTTGATTAGAAGCTGTGATGCCGTCAACTATCTTATAAAATCCTGTAGCTTCAATATTTAGTTTATTTTTATTGAATTCGACACCAAAAGAACCTTGTTTGCTCGTCGCAATCGGAATATCTTTATCGTTTACTAAAACCCAACGTCTTTTTTCGACACCTAAAAAATCATCTTCAAAATCCACGATTTGCGTAGTAGATTGATTTTTGAATTCTCCTTCTAATTTTAAAGCAAATTGATCGGATAATTTTTGTCGAATGTTTATTCTTGGCTCGACCAAAAGCTTTTCGAATTTTTGAAAATAATTTAAGCGCATTCCAACTCTTAAATACGTATTGTTTTTATTGTATTCCACTTCTGAAAATAAGGCGTGATTTAATAAAACATCTTTTTTAGTACTGGAATAAAACGGAGCGCTAACGGTAGTTTGGTTTAACATTCCCGTTTCATTGAATTGGTATCCAAACAAGAAATTTAGGTTGTCATTTGTTTTGTAATAGGTATTTAATTTCACTCCAGTTTCCTGTACTTCATTGGCTTCTGTCAAGCGCTGATCCGTTTCTACCCTGTAATCGTTAGCATCAATATTGTATCTGGAAAAGTAAGTAATGAAGTTTGAGCTTAATTTTGAATTCCATTGTGCTTTCCAGTTTCCGCCATAACCAATATTTTTCTGGGATAAAGTACTGGTTTTGGATTGGGTTTCGTTTGAATTTGTAAGACGTTCCGAATAATCCAAAGCGTTATTGATACCAATAATATTTACTCTAAATTGATGTTTTTCATTCAAATCAAAAAGTAATTTAGCGGTATAATCATAAAAGTAGAAATCAGAAGACGTATCATGCTGATCGCTATCGGCATTGATTTCAGTGTCTTGAAAACTACGGTCAAAATATTTTGTATACGTAGGCGATTTAAATAAATCAGTAATCGAACGACGTCCTGAAATATGTAACTCTAATTTTTTAGTTATTGGAATTTCTAAAAAAGCATCGGCGCTAATGGAGTTAATTCCTGCGCCACCAGAAAAGGTATTGGTCACCAAATCTTTCGTATACATATTAATCGTACTGGAAACGCCATCGCTGTATTCAGCACTTGTTCCGTTTTTACTGACGATAACTTTGTTGGTAAGATTAGGATTGTAAGCAGATATTAACCCGAAGAAATGACCGGAATGATACATTTTGATATTGTCCCAAAGCACTAAATTCTGATCGTTAGTTCCGCCGCGCACGTTGATATTAGCAATGCTTTCATTAGTGCTTTCCACACCGGGAAGCGCTTGAACAGATTGCAAAATGTCAGGTTCGATTAATCCGGGAAGAATACCGAATTTTTTAGTGTTTAAAACGGTGCTTCCATCCAGGTATTTTTGTAATCCGGGCGTTAAATAAACATTTATCAAAACCTGATTCAGCTCTTCGTTTTTTGTGGAAAGGATAATTTCTTTGCAATTATTTTGTGCAGAAAACAATTCTTTAGCAGAAAACTGTCTGGACTCAAAACCCACATAAGAAACAGTAAGCGTTGCATTTATTGGAATATTCGTGAAGCTAAATTTACCATTTTCATCTGTGATTGCGCTTCTTCCAATGTTGTTTACCAGTACAGAAGCGCCAACTAAACGAGATTTCTTTTCATCGGATAAAACAATTCCACAAACCGATATTGTTTTGTTTAGCACCGAAACGGTAACATAGCGATCGTCTAAAGCTTTAAAGTTTAAAAGTGTTTTTGAGTTTAGATAATCAATTGTTTCTTGTAATGTAAAAGTAGTATTTGGTTTGTCAATTTTAATTGTGGCTACATCTTCAACTGCGTACGAAAACTTAATATTAAATTGTTTTTCGAGGGAAACAATAACCTCACTTAAAGGTGTTTTTTTAGTTGTATTTTGTCCGTAACAAATACTCCCAATACAAAGTAACAGAGAAATCAGCCATTTATTTAACACCATAGTTGTAAAATATAATGGTTTTGCCTTGAATCTTGTAACTTAATTTAAGCGGAATTGTTACTGCTTGAAGTGCTATTTCTTTATCAGTATGTGTAAAACTTCCCGTAAACAATTTTGAAGTATCAACACCTTCCACTTTAATTTTTATATCGTATTGACGTTCAAATTCTGCAATAACCTGATCTAAAGGAATCTTATTAAAGCTTGATTCTTGTTGAATCCACGAAGGATTTTGAGCGTTAAAATCTTCAACATTTTCGATAATTCCATTTATAACTCGGAAGGTTTTTCCGGGAGGTAATTTAATGGTTTCGTTATTATATGTTACACTCACTAAACCTTCGTAACAATTTACTTCAAAATAGTTTTTGCGTTCTTTTACGTTAAATTGAGTCCCTAAAACGGTAACAACTCCCGCAGTTGTGTTTACACTAAAAATTTGCCCTTTCTGCACTTTGAAAAAAGCTTCTCCTTCTAACGTTAAAGCTCTTTTGTCAGCCCATTTTTTTTCGTTAAAACTTAATTTTGAAGCAGAGTTTAATATTACTTCAGAGTTATCTGGTAACGTTACTGATTTTGTTTGCGCTATTTGGGTTTCAAAAGAGGTAATGTTATTAAAAAACAAGAAATAAGTAGAGGTTAACATGACAGCAAGAACTGCGGCTACTCTATAAAATGTTTTGAAGTTTAAAGTTCTTACTTTTGTTTTCTTTTTAGAATGGTTTCGGGCCTTAAAAGCTTCCAAAGCAGCGTGTGCATCTACTTTTGGAGCTTCCAGTTGTGATGCATAATGAGCAATCTTTTCAAGTGTTTGCAAATCTTCAGATTGTTTTAAATCTTCAATTTCTTGGCTTGAAAGCTCATTATTGAACCATTTTAATATCTCTTTTTCGTTTTTCATTTTATATCTCTATGTTTATAAGACAACTAACTTTTAAATTACCCTACAGCTAAATGATTAATTATATATTTTCTATTTGGGCTTTTAAAATTTGGAGTGCTCCAGACATTCTTTTTTCTACCGTTTTTTGAGAAATATCGAGTAATTCAGCTATTTCCCGGTACTTTTTTCCCTCTATTCGATTCAATAAAAAGACTTCCCGTTGCACTTCGCTTAATGATGCGATTGCTTTTGTTAGTTTTTGTTTGAATTCATCTTCTTCAAATAAATATTCGGGACTTTGATTATTTGTATCTAAGTTAGGCGCATCTTTAGCATACCTCAATACCACTTTTTGATGCTTTATATTATTCAGGAATAAATTATTAATGCTGGTAAACAAATACGTTTTGACTTTACTAAAGTCAATTTTGGAGCAATTCTCCCAAATTTTGGTAAACGCATCTTGTACTAAATCTAATGCAGCTTCATCATCACCACATTTGTAATAAGCAAAATTATTTGCTGATTGCACGTGCTTTAAGTAAAAGTCTCTAAAGTGATTTTCTTCGCAAAGGGTACTTTTTTCGTCGCTCATGGAGTGTTAATTCATTTTTTGTAGGTTGTAAATGTAAATTATTTTTTCAAAAAGCAGTTGTGTAAATTATAATTGCTTTTTTATGAAAAATATTTTAAATTTTAATTTATTGATTTGTAGTATTTTATAAATTAATTTGTAAAATTTTATATTTTTTTTAAAATTTCCGTAGGGTAAAAATAAGCGTAGTTGTCTTACTAATAGAAAGGCGCTAAAAACATCGCTTGTAAATATAAAAATACATTAAATTTGAAAATTATGAAAAAATTAAAAATTGTTACAGGAATTGCATTGATGGCTATCTTAGGTTTTACATCATGCCAAAGCGAAATTGATGACGTACAAGGAGAAAATCCAAATACGAATTCGGCTAATTCAACTACAACAACTAACCTGAAACGTACTTCGATGTACGATGGTTCATTTGATGATTTCTTGGATGGAGCATCTTGTTCCTCTATTGTATTGCCAGCTACCGCAAAAGTTAACGGTGTTCAGGTTTCTATTCTAAGTCAATTAGACTACCAACAAGTTATTTCTATTTTTGGACAGCTTAACAATGATCAAGATACTGTTGTATTACAATTTCCTTTAAAAGTTAAATTAAGTAATTATACAGAGGTGACTGTTAATAATCAAACAGAGTATAATGCGATTCTTAATGCATGTACATCAGCAGAAGCTTCTAGTCAAGATGCTATTTCTTCAGTAAATATCAGTTTCCCAATTACAATTTTAACGTATAATTTAAGTTTACAACAAACAGGAAGTGTTGTCATCACATCCGAACAACAATTATATGCGTATATGTCTAATGTAAGCAGTACGGAATTATTTTCAGTAAACTATCCAATTTCAGTGACAATTGCGGACGGAACAAAAATGACGATTTCTAGTGACGCTGAATTGCAAGCAGCCATCAGTGCATCTTTAAAAACAGAAGCAGCGATAGCAGCAGCTATTCAAAACGGAAAAAAGTTGGAAACTATTTTAGTTAACGGAAAGTTTAAGGTAGATTCCTATATAAATGCAGGAGTAAATTCAGCAACGAGTTATAAAGATTTTACGATTGATTTTGCAAATAATTTATCGATAACTGCTGTAAATTTAGTGAACACAACTGTAAATGGAACTTATGCGGTAAGCACGGAATTAGATGTTTTTCTAAAACTAAATTTTTCAGGTAATGCTACGTTTACTTTATTGAATAATACTTGGAAAGTAACAAGTTTTACTGCTTCGACAATCACATTGCAAAGCTCTACTAATGCAGCAGTAACATTAGTATTGAAACAAATATAGCTGAATTTAAGTTGGCAGTTTAGTAAGAACAGCTACCTAAAATAGTGTAGCTGTTCTTGTATAAAGAAACTTAATAATAAAGATAATAATGAAAAAAGTAATTTCTCTACTAACGATTGGTTTGTTCCTCTCAGTAGCATCCTGTTCAAAAGAAGATGATCCTTTAGATAATCCAGTTGCAGTAAATCCCAACACGAATAAACAGCAAACGGGAAGTTCCTCGAACGATTTGTTATCTGATAAAAAGTTCAAAAGTATGGTTATTGAAGTGGTGTATGTAGCGGGTTTTGAACCAAGCAGTACTGCTATCAATAATTTTGTAAACTTTCTTACAGCAAGAACATACAAACCAAATGGCATTAGTGTTATAAAACGTTCCATACCATCTCCAGGAGTTTCGCCTTATACGAATGAGGAGATTGTAAGTATTGAAGATGCAAACAGAACAAAATACAACACTTCGGATCAAATAGCGGTTTGGGCTTTTTTTACAGATGGGAAATCTTCAAAAGACACTGATACATCAGTTATTCTTGGAACGGCTTATAGAAATACTTCTTTTGTTATTTACGAACAAACTATTCATAGTTTGAGTGACAGTCCATTTGAACCAAACAGAAGTTTATTAGAAACAACAGTAATTACCCATGAATTTGGACATATATTAGGGTTGACAAATCTTGGTACAGCCTTGCAAAGCAATCACGAAGATGCAGAACATCCAAAACATTGTATTGAAAAAACATGTTTAATGTATTGGTCTTCAGAAACAGGAGGCGGTATTTCTAATATGGTTTCAGGCGGTGCAGCTCCACAATTAGATGCTCAATGTATTGCAGATCTTCGTGCCAATGGAGGGAAATAAAAGTAGAATTTGATTAATCAAAAACAAAAAAGATGAAAATAAAACAGATAACAATAGCTTTATTCTTTGGTGTAATAACATCAATGAATGCACAGGACAATACTATTCCTAAATCGAATGGAGGAATAAAAGGAGGTTATAATTTAGCAGCCGTAAGTTTTGACGGAGATGGAGAAACGGAGCAACGACATGGTTTTCATATAGGAGTTTATGGCGAGTCCTTTATTAGCGAAAGCTTTTCTATTCAACCTGAATTAATGTATTCGCAACAAGGATACGAAATAACAAATAGCAGTGGAACTTTTACCCAAAAATTAGATTACATAAACTTGCCATTAATGCTTAAAGCCTATCCTTCTGAAAATTTCTTTTTGGAAGCGGGACCACAAATTGGATTAGCAGTTTCGCACAAAGAAGAATACGATGGACTTTTTAGCGGTTCACAAGAATATGATCCTAATAATTTTGATTGGGGAATGAACTTTGGAGGAGGATTTAAAACGGATTCCGGTATCAGTTTTGGAGTACGTTATCATTTAGGTTTAGGAGATTTATACGATGAAGGCAAAGCTCAGAACAGAGTGCTACAATTCTCATTAGGATTTGATTTATAATCGTAAATAATTATCAAAAGCAGAATGCCCAAGAAAATTTCTTGGGCATTTTTTTATGTATTTTCGAAAGTAAAATTTCTGATTTATCTTTTTTAAAAAGATACTTTGTAAATTATTCCTGCGGTGAATTCCCTGGTTAATCCGTCTGGGCGAACTTCTCGAACTACAAACGGTGTGGCTAAAGATAATTCGATACTGTTTTTAGTATTAATGGCATACGCGCCAATTATATTTCCATTAATGGTCAATCCATCAGAGTTTTGTATCGTTTCTCTATTTCCAAAAGCATTTTCAAAACTATCTTCTCCTAGATGATAAATGAATAATACATTGGGTTTAAAAGTGAATTTTTTATTAGCGGTTTGAAACGTATATGTTGTTCGAAACAAAGCATCTGATTTTCTTTCGAATAAATTAGTGGAAGGAAAATCATCCGTATCAGAAAACTCCTTGAAATACGAGTTTTTATTGTTATTGAAAACGGGAATTTGGACTGCCGTATTAAAATCCCATTTTTTATAGTTAAGATTCAATCCTGCAATCAAATCAAAAGTTCCCAAACTGGATTGATAGTCCAAAGGAAGAGAAAACTCATTTATTTTAAGATTTGAACTCGTAAAAGGTATTTTAAAACCCACAAGTGAACTCCATTGTGTATTTGTTTTTGGTTTCCAATTGTAATTTCCTATCAAATAGGCATCACCAAAAGCGCCTCGTTGACCAAAGCTTCCACTGGCTACGGAATATGTGATTTTAGAACTTAATGCCAATCGTTCGTTTATAGTTCTAGTATAAGTGATGTAAGGTGAAAAATAAGTGACATCAGCTTCGCCTGCACCAAAAATACTTCCTACTTCAATTCCGTTTTTTAATTCCTTATCTGTAGTTTGAAAACCGTTTCCTATGGAACAAATTCCGGCATCACTGCAGCCTTGCGCAAAGGAGTTAGAGCATATTCCAATAGCGATGATTAGCAGTAGTTTTTTCATAAATCAGATTTTAATTTTGAGATAATTGTGCCACTGCAAAAAGATGACTGTATTGTTGGCAGTGAATCAGTACATATTTATAGGCTGAAACATTAACCTGAGCTGGAATTGCATACACTGTGGAAGATGTCAAATTTCCCAGATTTACAAAATCTGTAGGGGTTGCATTTTTAGACAGGTATACTTTCAAATCAGGACCACTGGAAACACTGAAATCTTCCAATCGAACTTCATTTTGATTTCCATTCAAATAAATTTTGGCAGAACCGGTAACTTTAATTCCTGAGGTTGGGATGAAATTACCGGTAGCCACAGGAGGAGTATTATCAGGAATTGGAGTGCTTAACTTAGCATCACGGGTCAAATCGCCTTCAACTTCACAAGAAAGTAAAAGCAAGCAAATAGGTAGTGTAAAAACAATTTTTTTCATGGCTAAAATGTTTTTTAATTCGTTAATCAAATATAGAACGAATCAAAATCACACTTTGTCAGCTACTTTACATTTGGATCATGTTTATAAATTTATTTAAAAATAAGTATTCACTAAATTTGAAAAAGACTATTTAGTAAAAATCAATATCTTTGAACTCAAATAAAACATACAATGATTACCAAAGAAGCGCCAACACAATTAGAGCAATACTTTCAGCAGTTTCGCGATAACATAATCGGAATAGATCAAGGGTTTGAATCTCCTTACGGTCATAAACAAATTATTTACACGGATTGGACAGCCAGTGGTCGTTTGTATCGTCCTATTGAAGAAAAATTAATGAATCAATTTGGTCCTTTTGTGGCCAATACGCACACTGAAACTACGGTTTCCGGGACTGCAATGACTAAAGCGTATCATCAGGCGCGTCACATTATTAAACATCATGTGAATGCAAGTGCTGATGATGTTTTAATTACCGATGGTACTGGAATGACCGGCGTTGTCAATAAATTCCAACGAATCTTAGGTTTAAAAGTACCCGAAAACTTAAAAAATTTCATCACTATTCCAGCCGAAAAGAAACCAATTGTTTTTATTTCGCACATGGAACACCATTCTAATCAAACGTCTTGGCTAGAAACTATTGCCGATGTTGAGGTTATTCCTTCTTCTGAAGACGGATTGTTCAGCATAGAAAATCTGGAATTATTATTGGAAAAATATAAAGAAAGACCTTTTAAAATTGCTTCGATTACATCGTGTTCGAATGTTACGGGAATTAGAACTCCGTATCATGAAGTGGCAAAAATAATGCATCAAAACAACGGACTTTGTTTCGTAGACTTTGCTTGTTCAGGTCCTTATGTAAAAATTGATATGCATCCTGAAGATGCCGAAAGTTATTTGGATGCCATTTTCTTTTCACCGCATAAATTCCTTGGCGGACCTGGGACTTGTGGCGTTTTGGTCTTTAATAAAAAATTATATCAAAATTTAGTTCCTGATAATCCGGGTGGTGGTACGGTAAGTTGGACAAATCCTTGGGGAGAACACAAATACATCGATAATATCGAAGATAGGGAAGATGGTGGTACTCCGGGTTTTCTTCAAGTGATAAAAACCGCATTGGCAGTTCAGTTGAAAGAACAAATGGGAATTGAAAATATCCTAAAAAGAGAGCACGAAATAGTAGATTATATTTTCTCGGAATTAGGAACTATTTCCAATATTAAAATCCTTGCAGGACAGCATCAGGATAGGCTAGGAGTGATTTCTTTCTTTGTGGAAGACTTGCATTTTAACTTGGGCGTAAAATTGCTGAATGATAAATTCGGAATCCAAACTCGTGGCGGTTGCAGTTGTGCCGGAACTTACGGTCACTTTTTATTACACGTAGACCAGGAAACCTCCCATAAATTAATTGATGAAATTAGTCTTGGAGATTTAATCAGAAAACCGGGTTGGATTAGAATGTCGATTCATCCTACAACTACAAATGCTGAAATTGAATTTGTTTGTAACGGAATAAAAGCATTGGCTGAAAACCATAAAACATGGGCTTTGGATTATGATTATAATTCGGCTACAAACGAGTTTGTAAATAAGAATGCACAACCTTTAGAAGATGAATTAGTGAAAAACTGGTTTTCTTTATAAGAGATTTGAAGCTTTAATAAACTAAAAAATCCCACATTATAAACAATAGCATTTATAATGTGGGATTTTTATTTTTACTAAAAACACTAATTATTATCTTCTGTGTTTCCATCTTTTATGCGTCCAGAAATAATATTCAGGAGCTTCCAGAATTTGTTTTTCTACTTCTCGTAAAAAGGTGTTGGTAATTTCAAAATCAGGAATTGATCTGGGATTATCTGTAATGGGAACAAAAGTAGCTTCATAAAAACCTCTTTTTACTTTTTTTACTTTTACAAAAAGAACAGTCAAATCGTATTTTTTGGCAAGCATTTCGGCTCCTGTATGAACGGGAACTTCTACACCCATGAATTTATCCCAATGAAAAGCTCTGTTTAATTTAGGAGATTGATCACTGGCAAGTCCGTACATGCTGAGAATTCCATTTTTTTGGTTTTCTGCCATCAACGGAATCGCTTTTTTAGTTTCTACTAATTCAGCGTTGTATTTGGATCGAATGTCTCGTATTAGTTTATCAAAGTATTTATTGGCAATTTTTTTATAAACACCAATTCCTTTAAATTTTGTTTTCTCGTTGATAGACAATAACCACTCCCAACTCGCGTAATGAGAGGCTAATAAAACGGAGCTTTTGTTTTTATTCTCGAATTCTTTTACCAATTCGATATTGGTAACCACAAATCTTTTATTCATCTCATCAGCTGAAATAGTCATCGTTTTAATCATTTCCAAAAACATATCACACAAATGGTGGTACGATTTTTTCTCGATTACAAGACGTTCCTTGTCACTAAGATGAGGTAATGCCAGAGCTAGATTTTCCTTTACGGTTTTTTTGCGGTAGCCAATGATATAATAAACAATTAGATAAATGAAGTCAGAAAACCAATAGAAAATCCGGAATGGGAGAATGGAAATAATCCATAAAAACGGAAAAGTTAAGATAAAAATAAGAAATTGCATGCCGTTATTTTTCTTGCAAATATAAGCCAAAAATATAGACTGATATAAATTTTGACAGCTTACTGTATCGGTATTTGAGAATGACTATCTTTACAATTCACAATAAATATACTTTATGAATACCGTTTTAATAGCAATAATTGTAGTAAATGTTTTAATTAGTTACAAAGGGTTTAATGACCTTTCTTTTTTTAGAAAATATGAATTCCATGTTGGAAGTATTCGTTCCGGAGAACAAATTAGGATGTTATCCTCTGGTTTTCTTCATGCTGATATGACCCATTTGATTTTTAATATGCTGACACTTTGGTTTTTTACTCCGGTAGTGATTAGTTATTTGGGTGATTTTTCATTTATATTGGTTTATTTCGGGAGTTTGATTTTTGGAAGTTTACTAACGATGGTTTTTCATAAAAATGATTATGGTTACAGGGCTGTAGGAGCATCTGGAGCGGTAACGGGAGTTTTATATTCGGCAATATTATTGCAGCCAGACATGATGTTGGGAATCTTTTTTGTTATTCCAATGCCTGCATACATTTTTGGAATCCTTTATTTATTGTATTCCATTTACGGAATGAAGGCTAAGAATGATAATATTGGTCATACTGCCCATTTTGGAGGCGCTGTAGGAGGTTATTTGATTACTTTACTAAAAGAACCTACATTGTTAGTAGATCATACTTTAATGGTGATATTATTAGCTATTCCAATAGTCATTCTTTTCGTGATGGAAAAAATGGGAAAACTATAATGGCACAACTTTTGAAAAGGAATTAGTACAAACAATTAAATTATATAAAAATGAAAAAAGCACTATTAATTCTGTCTGTTCTATTTATTTCAATGTCTTATGGACAAGAAGTTAAGCAAGTTCCTCAAATAAATGTAAGTGGAGAAGGAAAAGTAAAAGTTATTCCGGATCAGGCTACAATAGCAGTAACAGTTGAAACAAAAGGGAATAATGCCAAAGATGTAAAAAAACAAAATGATGAAAAGATAGATGCTGTTCTAAAGTTTATCAAAAAAATGAACTTGGCGCCGGCAGATTATAAGACACAACGTGTTTCATTGAATCCACAATACGATTATGAAAAAAAGAAACACAGTTATAATGCCACTCAAACAATCGAAATTCTATTGAGAGATTTATCAAAATATGATGAATTGATGGAAGGCTTAGTAGACCAAGGAATTAATAGAATTGATAATGTTACTTTTCAATCTTCAAAATTAGCCCAATATCAATCCGAAGCTAGAAAATTAGCGATGAAGGATGCAAAATTGAAAGCCGAAGATTATGTTTCCGTATTAGGACAAAAAGTAGGGCGTGCCATGACCATATCTGATAATTCACAAACCTATTATCCGCAACCGATGTATGCAGCAATGAAAACAATGGAAAGTAGTGATGCTAGTGCTCCAAGAGAAACGTTAGCGGTAGGAGAGATCAATATTACGGCTAATGTGACAGTGAGTTTTATTTTAGAATAAAGAAGCTGTAAATTATATTTTAAAAATCCCATCTCAGATAAAAATGAGATGGGATTTTTTTTGAATCAACTATATCCTAAATATATAAAAGTATCAATTAGTGTAAATAAAAAAACGTTTCAATTGCTTGAAACGTTTTAGTGGGGAGAGCAGTCCCGAAGCTTCGGGAGAACCTGCTAAATTGTTTGCAAAAAAAACGTTTCAATTGCTTGAAACGTTTTAGTGGGGAGAGCAGGATTCGAACCTGCGAAGTTTACACAGCAGATTTACAGTCTGCCCTCGTTGGCCGCTTGAGTATCTCCCCGAAGCCTTTGAGTACAACACTTATTTGTTGTAAGCGGTTGCAAATATAGAAACAGTTTTGGTTTCTGCAAACTAATTTTACACTTAATTTTACTATTATTTTTAATGCATTGGTATTGAATAAAATAAAAAATCTCCACTAGGGAGATTTTTTATTTTATAGGTATAAATGCAATTATTTTGCTAGAAGTTCAATAACTTTTGCTCTAAGCGCATCACCTCTTAAATCTTTTGCGACTACATTTCCGGACGCATCCAGAATGAAAGTAGCTGGTATTGATTCTACTTTATATTGAGCAGCTATTGGTTCGCTCCAAAATTTTAAATTTGAAACATGATTCCAAGTTAGCTTATCTTTTGCAATAGCATCTTTCCAAGCTTTGGCATCCTTATCTAAAGATACGCCAATTATGTTAAGACCTTTGCTGTGTAACTCTTTGTAAATTGCTACAACATTTGGATTTTCTTGTCTACAAGGTCCACACCATGAAGCCCAAAAATCAACGATTGTAACCTTTCCTAAATTTTCTTTCAGAGAAATTGTTTTCCCTTGAGGATTAGGACCAGAAAAATCTGTTCTTCATTTAGCTTCAGCAGCTGGTGCTGGTGCAACTGGAGCAGCTCCTACAGCTGGCGTTTTCAATTCAGCAAGTTTAGCTTTGATAGCAATACCTGGTTTAGTTTTTTTCAATGACTCTTCTAAGCTGTTGTATAATTTTTCAGATTTTGCAACATCAGCAGTTGGATCATTTAACATACCTTGGATAATCAAAGCAGAAATGAATGCTTTAGGATGTGTTTCAGCATAAGTTACATATTTAGCTTTTGAAGCTACACCAACTTCTTCTTGAATTTTAGAAAATTCTTGCATCAACTTATTGATAACAACTGTATCTTTAGTTTGTTGAGCAGTTTCCATAGCTTTCATGTTCTTATTTTGGAAATCCATAAGTTTCTTTTGAACTTTAGTGATTTCTTCATTGAATGCTACGTATTCGTCATTGTTATAAGTTCCTGAAACTTTAGATTTTTGGATACTGTCTTTGTTAATGGCGATAGTTACTTCTGCATTTTCTAATATGAAAGGTATTTTTACTTGTGCTCCTTCTAATTGAATCGTGTAGAAAGCAGGTTCTGTTATGGTTCCTTTCATTTCGAATTTACCATTTTCAACCTTTACAGTATCTTTTGGTAACATCATTCCACTCGCATCTTGTGTTTCCAAGATAATTGTTTTACCATTTTCAATTCCTGTTGCAGTCCCCGAAATGATGTATTCATCTTTGCCAACTTTGCTACAAGAAATTAAAACAACAGCAGCCGAAAGTAATAAAATTATTTTTTTCATTATTAATTAGTTAATTAAGTTAAGGTTGCAAAAGTATTTAAAAAATATAAAATACAAATTATTTTGCAACCTAAATTTTTGTTATAATTTTTCATTCTTAATTAGAAGGTATCGTGTATTTTATTTGTAGGTGTTTTGTAAAGTAAATGATGATTCCTTTTATTTTAAATTTTGATTCAAAACGTATATTTTATTATTTTAACTATTTGTTTTTAAGTAAGTTAAATTAAAAAAACCCAAAGTTGTGAAATAAAAAAAAGCATCCTGATGAAGGATGCTTAGTTGTTTTTTTTGATTTTGTAAAAACTAGTCTTGGTTGATTGTTTTTCTCCAAGTAAAAGAATTTAGGATATGTCTTTTTGCAAATCTTCCAGGAGAATCAGCATTTACCATTTTTACATACGTCGCTTTAGGCACACTAATGTATTCGTAAACACTACCATTTGAAAAGTTGATAATCAATCTACCTTCAACAAATTTATAATCTGTAATGGTAGAAGTTGAGATCGTCTCCGTATATTCTGGTAAATTTTGTTTAATCGTTTCAGGATTGATGCTTACCAAGAAATGGTATGCTTCAATGATTTTTTTACTGTTTTCTTCTGCAGCTTTCAATCCATCTTCATCGCCCTGAAATTTGTCAGGATGCGCTTCTTTCATAGCGTTACGATAAATCGTTTTCAAATCTTTCAGCTCTGCAGTTTTATCTACATTTAGCAGTTTTCGGTATTCAACTATTTTTTTCATAAATAAGGTAACTACTTGTCTTTTACTATTAAATCAATGTAATTTGATTTCAAAATCGACAAATTTTTTGCAAAGGTACACTTTTTTTTAAATTTTTAGTTTGTGACAAAAAAATATTCAAAAAAAAGAATTTGATTTCTATTTTTTGCTTAAAAAAGTAGCATGCAAAAATATTATTGCTGAGGTTTATTATTGGCTTTATCGAAGTTTTTCGATTTTTTTGGATATTTGTTATAACTGATATCGCTTGGGTTTTCAATTATTGATTTTATTGTAATCCAATCACCAACAGTATGTTTTTGTGCCATTTTATAGTCTAAAAGATATTCACCACAAAAAAAGTTGTTGTTCTCATCTTTTTCCATAATTCCGGTGTAAACACCTTTTTGTAACATTCTTTCTTCAGAAGCTTTGGTCATAATCAATTTATTTTTACTAATTCTAGTTGGCAAAGTTAATCAAATATTACTTGTCTTGTTCAATTTTAGACTTTCTGATTACCTTTGTTTAATGGAAAAAATATTTCGTCCCAACCCCAATTCATTCAAAAATACTTTTTGTGTCTTTCACGAAGCGTCTTTGGAGAGCATAAAAGGATTAGAACTTCAATATGACAGCAAATCAGGAAGTAAATATTTTTATACTAAAGATGGAATGTATCGATTGTCAAATCATTGGGGACGATTGGCGAACAGCAAATGGCGTTTAGAACCATTAGAACCAGAAACCGATTCTAAAATAAAATTAGGTTTTGCACCTTGGACTAATTTTTATCCTGATAATGCTCTCGATGAATTATATTATTTAGAGGCAAATTATCTGAAGAAAACGGTTAATTATCAGCATAAAAAGAACCCAAATTATGATAATAAAGCCATTCTTAGAACTAGTTTTGAAACTACAAAAAGAATTAAGCAAGTTCGTAATTTATTTATGCTGACTTCTTGGGCTAAGTATTTTGATTATGATGATTTGGATATTTTAAGAAAAAAAATCATTGATGAATTAATCTTTACCAATAAATCATTGGAAGAAATAAAAAGAGAATTGAAATAAAGGTGAGTAATGATTTATTCAAATAGGTGTCTTTTAATCATTCGAATTAATTAATTCTAAATCATTCATGGTAACTGGTTTAGATAAGTAACCTAAAATATCAGAATACGTTTTTGATTTGTTTTTGTCCTCAGTGGCAATAGAAGAACTTACAATATATACGATGATATTTTTGCTGAATTTAGATTTTAGCAGTCCCATTTTTTCCATGAATTCCCATCCATCCATAATTGGCATATTAATATCCAATAGGATTATGTCTGGAAGTAGGTCAGTGTTATCCGGTTTATTATGTACCGTATCATGCAAAGCATCTATTGCTTCTTTTCCATTTTTGAAAGAAGTAATGGTTGAAAACATTTCAGATCTTTGAATGATTTTATTGATTATGATTTGATAAATTGCATCATCGTCGATTACCCAGATTGCTTTTTTTGTCATTGGATATAGATTTTAAATGTTGTTCCTATATTGGGTTCACTTTCCACAGTGATATTTCCGCCCATGGCATCAATTTGATTTTTTGTAATAAATAATCCTATCCCTTTTGAATCGGCATTATTAGTGAATGTTTTATACATTCCAAAAATTTTATCAGCATTCTTAACAAGATCTATCCCAACACCATTGTCTGAAATCTGAAGGATTTTGTTTTCGTCATCAGTTATCCACTTAATGATTATCGTGGGTTTTCGTTCTGGATGACTGTATCTGATAGAGTTAGAAATAATGTTGTAAAGGATACTTTCAAGGTATGCCGGATTATAATTTATCATGACATCATCAGGCATGATAGTAGAAATAGAAACATCTTTTGAGCTTATTTGTTCAGATAGGACTCTTTGAACAGTCTCTAAATATTGCTGTAAGTTTAATGATTCTGACACCAGACCAATATTGGTTCTTATATTTATGACTTCGTTTAGGTGAATCATGGTTTCGTTTAAGGAATTCGAAACAGATTTTAATAATTGAATCATCTCATCTTTTTCTTCTTCAGATTCCGAAGATTCTATGAGGGACATAATAGATGCGATGTTACTGGTATGCGATCTTAAATTGTGTGAGACTATATAGGAAAAGTTAAGCAGTCTTTTGTTTTGCTCGGTCACTAAATTGAAAGAGTCATTTAAATCTTTTTCGGCTTCTTTTGTAGTTGTAATATCAATCATTATACCTCGCAAACTAAGAGCTTGGTCATTTTCTGAAATTACATTTACAATATCTCTTAACCAGACAACAGCTCCATTTTTAGCAATCATCCGATATTCAAAATCATGATTTAAATTTTCTTTTGTTTTTAAAGTACAATAATCGATTGTCCACTGTCTGTCTTCCGGATGAATATGGTCTGACCAAAAAGTTTTACTCGACAGCCATTCTTCTGCGGTATAGCCTAATATTTTTTCGGCTTTTTGACTTATAAAATTAAAGGCAAATGTTTTAGCATCACATTCCCAAACGATTCCATCAATAGTATTTATTAAGGACTCAATTCTTTGTTGCGATGAAAGAATTATGTTTTCGGATAATTTTCGGTCTGTAATGTCTTCTGTGGAAACTATGATTCTTTCCAGTGATTTTTCATATCCCTGAATTACATTCCATCTTAAATTTACGTCACGATATTCGCCATCTTTATTTTTTATTTTGGTATCAATAATTAATTGTTTTTCACCTTGTGTTATGGCGATCAGTTGTTTTGTAAAATCGGGAATCGAATCTTTATCGATGATTTGTGAAAGATCAGTAATCAATTCGTTTTTAGTTTTGACTTTGTGTAGGCTCAAACACATTGTATTGACATCAATGATTTTTACTAAATCAATACATTGATGAACCACATCAGGATGCATTTTTAGATAAAGAGAAACGGTCTCCGGACTTTCATTGATAAGATTTAATTTTTGAAGATAGTTTTTAACTTCAGAGAAATCTTCTTCCCACAAAGGGATTGGGGAATCTTCAAATAGACTTTGGAATCGGGTTTCACTTTTTTTGATTAATTTTTGAGCTTCTTTTTTTAATGAAATATCTTCAACTATAGAAATGTGAGTCGTTACTTTTTTGTCTTTTTTAAACAGTGGCGATACAGTAAGATTTATCCAGATAATGGCACCTGCTTTTGTATAATATCGTTTTTCCATAGAATACTCTTTGATTTTTCCATCTCGGAGTTTTTCTAAATTCATTAAATCTTCTTCTAAATCTTCTGGGTGTGTTATCGATTGAAAATTTCTCTCTTTCATTTCTTGTTCTGAATACCCCAATAATTTACAATATTGATTATTTATCTCAATAAAATTACCTGTAAATGAATCTATATGCGCTATTCCTACGGCTGCCTGATCAAAAATTGCTTCAAATTTTATTTCAGAATTAAAAAGTTTTGTAGCTTGAATATTTACCAGAGACTGCAGTTCTTCTGGAATTTTTAATAAAGTATAAATCAAAATACCAAAAAGCGCCGCTAAAATCAGACCTATAATACCAGGAATTATAATCTGGGCATAAAAATAATTCTGATGTTTAGATATTAAGTATAATTTCCAATCTCCATCAGGAATAATTGTAGAGATATTGTATTTTTTAGAAAAATCACTTTTGTTGGGCAAGTAAAAAACTTCCTTTTTGGTGACTATATTTTCCTTTGAAAACTGAAAATAATATTTTGAATCATCAACAGTATTAATTCCTGAAGATTTCAATAAATCTTCTAATTTAATAATTACAGCAGAAAATCCCCAAAAAATATTGTTTCGAAAAACGGGAAATCTTCCCACAATTCCCATTCCGCCTTGTTTTAGTTTTAAAGGACCGGCAAAATACATTTTTTGAGAGGCAACAGATTTCAAAGCTTCCTCTTTAAGATGAGGAGTTGTTAGGATATTTAAATCCATTGCTGCTTCATTACCTTTCATAGGATAGATATACTTTATCACTCCGTTTGGAACCAATTGTACGGCACTGATACTATTATTTGATTCCATCAGCTTTTTGCCTACACAATCAAAGTTTTCAGGAATACCTTTATCATTGATGGTTAATGCTAATGTTAAGGTGGTTGTGTAACAGTTTTTTAGCGATTGCTCTAAATTTTGATTAACAATATGAAGGATATTGTTCATTTCCCGTTGCTCATCTTCTTTTATAAGTTGATATTGTTGATACACAAGAAATCCTACAACATAACTGAGAAATGAGAACGTAATGAAGCCCGTAGTTTTCGGTTTATTTAAGAACCAACTGATAAATTTAGGGTATTTTTTATTGTCCATTTGTGCTAGTTGGAGGGATATAAAAAGCTTAATTTTTTGATAAATAAATATAGATAAAAATAATAGAACACCATAATATTTTAGTATTATAGTTAAATTCTTAGTTTTTAGCCTTTTAAAATGTCTTATGTGATTGTTTATATCCATTGTCACATCAAAAATTATATGAAAACTAATATTTTTAAGAAAAATTATAATGTCTTGTTAAAAAAAACAGAAATAATCAGAGTCAATACAAAAGAGAATTAAATCGAGTATTTTCAAAATGTTAAACTCTCCAATTAAAAACAATTTGAATTTCAATAAATAACCCGAACTTTGCAGGAGTTCTTAGATTAGATAGTTAATTTGATAATTTTAAAAAAAAATGACATGGGTCGAAATAACGAAAGAAATATAAAAAAGCACAATGACAAGTTGCATAAAGCGCAGGACAAAGTAAAACAAGCCGAAATGTTGCGCAAAGAAAAGCTAAAACAAATTACCAAAAAGTTTAACGAGACTAAGGATTCAGAAAATAATTAAAGATGGGAAACAATAAATTTGGGGATCTAAAAAAAGGTGTTCAGGAAATAATTGATTTGATTGCCAGTAGAAATGGGAGAGAGGCTAATAATAAATTAGTTGATGTCAGTGAAGATTTAGATGAACTGCTGGATTTTGCAGAAGAAGATGAAGATCTAATCGAAATTAGTAAGTATCAGGTACTATTAAATCAATTGCAGCAAAAGATAATTGCGCTTGACGGACAAGTGTAACGTATCGCTCTTAATAGTTTTTGATATAAAATGACAAAAATAAAATGCTATTGTGGTTCTCAAAAAAACTTTGATGAATGTTGTGAACCATTTATTAATGGAACTGAAAAAGCACCAACAGCTTTAGAATTAATGCGTTCCCGTTACTCGGCTTACGCAACTCATGCTGCAGATTACCTATTGGCAACAACCCATATTTCAGAGCGAAAATACTATTCGAAATCTGAAATTCTGAATTGGGCAACTTCAAATCAATGGCTTCAATTAGAAATTGTCGCTGCTACAGAAAATACGGTGGAATTCAAAGCTTATTTCTTGGACAACAAACTACAAAAACAAATTCATCACGAATTTTCTACTTTCAAACTCGAAAACGGAAGTTGGTTTTATGTCGACGGAAAATTTTTTGATTAGTTTCTTTTCGAATAAAATCCAGTTTACATCTTGTCTTTATGTTTTTAACTAAAAATTAATAAACGTTTGTATAGACAACATTTTAAAATGATGTAATTTTAAAGTCTATGAAAAATGACAATAAAAAAGGATTTTATTTCAAGCAATACGAAGCCCCATTTCAGTCTCCGTTTGATAAGCTCTTTGGGATTTTGAAAGAATTAATTACACATACTTCGGGAGATTTTGATGAAGCAATCGACTGGTTGCGTGAATTGGACAAAGAATATAAACTTACCGATGAACATTATACTATTGATGATTTTATCGAAGATTTAAAGAAAAAAGGATACATCCGCGATGAACTCAAAGATGATGGAACTTCTGGAATTGGCATAACAGCCAAAACCGAACGTGCCATTCGGCAACAAGCTTTAGATAACATCTTTGGTAACTTAAAACGATCGGGAAGCGGGAATCACAAAACAAAACATTCCGGGAACGGAGATGAGCATACGGGAGAATTTCGGGAATTTCATTTTGGTGACGGACTGGAACGAATTTCTTTGACCGAAAGTTTACGTAATGCCCAAATCAATAATGGAGTTGCTGATTTTATGTTGACCGAAAATGATTTGGTTGTTGAAGAAACCCAATTCAAATCCCAAATGAGTACGGTTTTGATGATTGACATCAGTCACAGTATGATTTTGTATGGTGAAGATAGAATTACACCAGCCAAAAAAGTAGCAATGGCTCTTGCTGAGTTGATTACGACACGTTATCCAAAAGATACTTTAGATATATTAGTTTTTGGAAATGATGCCTGGACAATCGCAATCCGGGATTTACCGTATTTGAAAGTGGGGCCGTTTCACACCAATACCGTGGCCGGTTTACAACTGGCTATGGATATTCTGCGTCGCAAACGAAATACGAATAAACAAATTTTCATGATTACCGATGGAAAACCAAGTTGTGTTCGCGAAAAAGACGGTTCTTATTATATGAACAGTAATGGACTAGACGAATATATTGTCGATAAATGCTATTCCCAAGCGCAACAAGCAAGAAAATTACATATTCCAATAACAACTTTTATGATTGCCAGCGATCCGTATTTACAGCAATTTGTCGATCGATTTACAGAAGCCAATCAAGGAAAAGCGTTTTACACCGGATTGAAAAGTTTGGGCGAAATGATTTTTCAAGATTACGAAACCAATAGAAAGAAGCGGATAAAATAAAGGTCAATTGCAATATCAATATCAATAAAAAATAATAAATGAATACTATAAAAACACTCGGAGAATTAAAAAAATCAGGTTACGAAAGCAAAACTATAAAAGATGAATTGCGTTCTAATCTTAGAGAAAAAATAAAATCAGGAAAACCAACATTTGAAGGCGTTCACGGTTTTGAAAACACCGTAATTCCGGAATTAGAGCGAGCTATTTTGTCTCGTCACAACATCAATTTATTAGGTCTTCGCGGTCAAGCCAAAACAAGATTAGCACGCAAAATGATTGAATTATTGGATGAATACATTCCGTTTGTGACTGGTTCAGAAATTAATGACGACCCTTTACAACCGATTTCGCGTTTTGCTAAAGATATTATTGAGATTAAAGGTGATGAAACTCCAATTTCCTGGTTGCACCGAAGCGATCGTTTTTTTGAAAAATTAGCCACACCAGATGTAACCGTTGCGGATTTAATAGGTGACGTCGATCCTATAAAAGCAGCCAATTTGAAACTCTCTTATGCTGATGATCGTGTGATTCATTTTGGGATGATTCCAAGAGCCAATCGTTGTATTTTTGTAATCAATGAATTGCCTGATTTACAGGCGAGAATTCAAGTAGCGTTGTTTAATATTCTGCAAGAAGGAGATATACAAATTCGTGGTTTCAAATTAAGAATGCCACTGGACATGCAATTTGTTTTCACCGCAAACCCCGAAGATTATACCAATCGTGGCAGTATTGTGACACCATTAAAAGACAGAATAGGTTCCCAAATCTTAACGCATTATCCAGATACAATAAAAATTGCGAGAACTATTACGGAGCAAGAAGCGAAACTGGATGTAGTACAAAATGATATGGTTTACGTTCCTTCTTTGGCAAGGGATTTATTGGAACAAATTAGTTTTGAAGCAAGAGAAAGCGAATACATTGACAACAAAAGTGGCGTGAGTGCCCGATTGAGTATCACGGCTTTTGAGAATTTATTAAGCACAGCAGAAAGAAGAGCCTTGAAGTCAGGGGCGGATAAAACTACTTTGCGTTTGTCTGATTTTATGGGAATTATTCCTGCCATTACTGGTAAAGTAGAATTGGTTTATGAAGGAGAGCAGGAAGGAGCGGCCGCTGTGGCGCAGCATTTATTAGGTGATGCCATTCATACTTTTTTCCCTGCTTATTTTCCAAAAATTGAGAAATTAGAGAAACAAGACGAGAAAACACCTTACACAGATATCATTGAATGGTTTTTTGCTGAAAGTGGTTTCGAATTATTAGATGATTGTTCCGATGAGGAATATGAAAGAATCCTTGGAAGTATTGTGCCACTTGAAGTTTTAATCAAGAAATACCAACCGCAATTGGAAAAAGAAGATAAATTTTTCATGAAAGAATTTATTCTTTGGGGATTGGTAGAATACAAGAAACTGAGTAAAGACCGTTTCTCCGAAGGCTATCAGTTCAAGGATATTTACGGAAGCTTCATCAGTAAATTATAAGTATTTAAAAGGGTTTGGATTCATTTCTAAACCCTTTTTTCTTATAATTTATTACAATGAAAAGAATGAATTAGAAATAAATAATTTTATTTATTTCATAATCAGTCTCTAACGGTTTTTATTAGTCTACCTTGTCCCGTTGGCCGTCTAAGCAGTCAATAAAACAGACATGGAAAATAGCTTTGAAGCTTTGATTGCTACTTATATTGAAAATAAGGTAGGTATATCCGAACATTTTTTGAGTACCAATTTGGCCAATAATCTAAAACAAAATTTGATTGTTTTGAATCAGAAAAGTCTGTTGATGGAAGCAGGAATTGGCAATTCTGAGAAAGTTTCTTATGATGGTGCGATACGAAGTGATTCTATTTATTGGTTGGATAAAAAGCACAACAACGCATTCGAAAACGAATTTTTTGCGCAAATAGAAGCATTTATTATCTATCTGAACCAAAGCTGTTATGCAGGAATAACGGGTTATGAATTTCATTATTCGTTGTATGAATCGGGTGATTTTTATTTAAAGCATTTGGATCAATTCAAAAACAATCCCAGCCGAAAATACTCTATGATTAGTTATTTAAATAGCAATTGGCAAGAAAGTGACGGTGGCGAATTGCTGATTCATCAAGCAGATAACAATCAAAAAATTGCTCCTACACAAGGAAAAACTGTTTTCTTTAAAAGTGATGAACTGGTTCACGAAGTTTTGCTAACCCAAAATACCAGAATGAGTATTACAGGTTGGTTGAAGAGTGATTAATTTTCCTAAAAAAGTGTTCCCTGTATACCTTCGGTTTTTGGATTGTTGTTGAATTTAAAGGAATCAGTTACTACAAACTGTTTTGTAGTATCATCAAATTTTCGAAAAACAATAGTATCACATAAAAAAGAAGTGTTTATTGTCGTAAATAAGTGTTTTGCTATTTCAAGATTTTCAGGTTTAAGTTTGCGGCCAATTGATATATGAGGATTACTACTTTTTTCCATTTTTAGGGAACGAAGCGATTGAATAACTTTTTTCATTATCACTTTTAGCTTGATTTTGGAATCTTCATTGGGAGTAATAACAAAAGCGCCATTGGAATATGAATCAAAATCATTCAGGTAAACTTCAAAAGGTTCAAAAGAATCACATAACAGGTTTAGTTTATTTTTGATAATTTCAATTGAAGCGTCAGTAGCTATGAATTCACAAATCGTAATATGAGTCACAGAATTTTTACTGTTAAACCAGCCCACTTCCTCGGCCAATTGTTCTTTCATCGATTTAACTAAAGCTATAACTGCCTCCGAAGGATATATCGCAACAGAATATTGTTTTTCCATACTTTACCATTTATATTTTTCCGTAAACGTTTAAAATATAATTACCGTTTAAAAAAGATTTTGAATCTATTTGGCTTTGCAAGATAACTCCGTCATGAGGAGTTTCGAGTAATAATTGTGCTGCTTGCGCTAGTGGTGCTGCGGTTGTTGTTTGGATGGCTCTCAATTGATGTTTTCCCACTTTTTGTGGAAGTATGCATTTTGCAATCTCTCGTCTGCGTAAAATTCCTGTTGCATCTTTGCCTTCTACGGCCGCATACAAAACAATTTTGTCATCTTCAATATGGGGAATTACAGCTTCCATTTTTTCTTGTAAACCTTTAATTGCGTCAGCAGTATTTCCTAAATTAGTAATTTGCTCTTGTATCCAAGCATAATGTCCCGGATGTCGTAAGGTTTTGTAATCAAGTGAACAAACCTTTCCAGATAATGCATCAGGCAAATCTGCCGCTCCTCCAGAAGTCAGGTCTTCTTCGTAGGTGATTCCATCAATTATAATGTTTTTTCTTTCGGATAAAGAGGGTAAGGTTGTTTTAATAAAGTTTCTAAGTACAATGGTATCTTCCATATATTCGGTAGCAACGCCCACAGGACTCCAAGTAAATCCGTAAAAATGTGGTGCAACGGCATGATTGGTCAGTGCGCCAACTTTAAATTCTAATTTATCAATTTTATCTACTTCAAAGTCAGTACAAAACTGTTGAAAAAGACCATTTGCTAGTAAATCGATATAACCAGGAGCTAACCCCGTTTGGAGTATAAACCCGGTATTGGCATCTTTTGCCAAAGCTATTATTTCTGCTGTTTCTGCTACATATTCCGTCAGATTGGCGTAATGAAGCTTATAATCTTTGGCAAACTGTGCTATTCGTGGTGCCTGGCTACCCGGTAAGCAGTCTAGAATGATATCTCCTTGACGTAAGATTGCTATCATTTCATCCGTAAGGTCTTTTTCGGCAAGGTGAAAATCTTTAATAAATCCCGATTTTGTAGTTCCTTCTTGAATCCATTGGGCAACTTTTTTTGCTTTTGAATGGGTTCTGTCACCAATAAAAAGACTAGGAGTTATTCCGCTCCATTCCATCAATAATAGGCCTACAGCTTCGGCAATGCCACCGGCTCCGGCTATAATAATAGTGTGATGTTTTTTCATATACTAAAGATACTGTTTTTTCGTGGTTGATCATTTGATTTTTATGGTAATCAGATTGTTTGGGTGTGCAGTTTCTCTGTCAAGGATAGTAAAGAAAAGCCCGTAAAGGAGTATGGACTTATTCCTGCGGACTTGTATTGAATAGCCTGGTAGTACAGTAAAATAAACATAATAAGTTGTATACTAAACTAAATAGAAGTATAATTATAACTTTTTTCTATTTCTAGAGTACTTTTATATGTTTAGTTTAATTATTTGTTTCAGAAAAAACATAGAATTCCCTTATCTGTTTTATCATTCAGAGATACAATCAATAGTTGTGAATTTAAATTTTACACGTTCAAAATCTATAGGAGAGCCTTTGACAAAATAAGTGGCACCCATAGTGGTTTGCATTTCTCCATTACCTAAAATAAGTTGGTTACCTCGTTTTAGAAATGCCATTGGGTTTTTAAATGTTACTTTTTTATTATCGCCCTGAATGAAGGTATAGCTGGCAAATAATGTATCTCCACTGAATTCTCCTGCAATTTTGCCAACTTTTTGGGGCGTGTTAAAAAATTTTATCACCATATCGCCGGTTATTTTTCCGTTTTTTAAAGTGTTCATTTTTAAATCTATAGTATCCTTTTCATACAAAGCTTTATAGCATTGGACACTTATCGGTTTTTCAGCCAGGATTTGTTTAGCCTTAACGACTTCTTCGTTTTTATTTTTTTTACAGCTTTGGAATCCTATACAAGCAAACATCAAACAAAAAAGAACTGGAGTTTTCATAATAGTAAATGTTTAGTTTATAAAAAAGTAATAAGGATTGCTAATTTACGCATAAATAGCTTGTAGTAGTAAAGATTTGATGGCATTTAATAATGAATGATATTAATTTTTCATTTCTTTCTGTCAATCTAATACCTTTTTATAGAAATATTTAGTAGTTGTGATATCTTTTTTTAAGGTCAAAAGATTTTTTCTAAAGATTTCTCATTTGCTTCGAATAAGGTTTCTAAATTACTATTCCTTAATTCATTTAAATTTGGGTAATTACTTCCCGATGCAGAAATTAGCAAAAATATTACCAAGTAATTCATCATTGGTTACTTGCCCGGTTATCATCCCAAAATGATATAAGGCTTCTTTAATTTCCAGAGCCATTAAGTCGCTGGATAAGTTGGTTTCCAGTCCGTATTTTACTTTTTGTATTTCATCTAAAGCTTTCAGTAATGAATCGTAATGTCTTGTATTAGTTACAATTGTTTCATTATTACGTAATGCTCCAGTGTTGACAAATGATAGCAATTGATTTTTTAAATCCTCAACGCCCAGTTTTTCTTTTGCAGAAATAAGTAAGATTTCGGGAATTTCAGATTTTATATTTTGGATTTCACTGTCTTCTAGTTTGTCGGCTTTATTACCAATAATTACAAGCGGTTTCAATGGAAATTGATTTTTAATTTTCTCCAATTCTACTTTCAACTTTAAACCTGAAACTTTAAACTCCGAACTATCAAACAGAAAAACGACTACTTGAGCTTGTTCTATTTTTTCGAACGTTTTTTTGATTCCAATGCTTTCTACCACATCTTGAGTTTCCCGAATCCCAGCCGTATCGATGAATCTAAATCCGATTCCGCCAATCACTAATTCATCTTCAATAGTATCACGTGTAGTTCCTGCAATTTCCGAAACAATGGCACGTTCTTCATTTAATAAAGCATTCAAAAGAGTAGATTTCCCTACATTAGGTTCGCCAACAATAGCTACTGGAATTCCATTTTTGATGACATTTCCCACCGCAAACGAATCGATTAATCGTTTTAGAACAAATTCAATTCTGTTTAATAATTCATGAAATTGTGTTCTGTCGGCAAATTCTACATCTTCTTCAGCAAAGTCTAATTCGAGTTCGATTAGTGACGCAAAATTCAATAGTTCTTCTCTCAGTTTCGCTATTTCATTAGAAAAACCACCACGCATTTGCTGCATCGCAATCTGGTGCGAGGCTTCATTGTCTGATGAGATTAAATCGGCAACCGCTTCTGCTTGTGATAAATCGAGTTTTCCATTTAAAAATGCTCGTAGCGTAAATTCACCAGCATCTGCCATGCGACAACCTTTTCGAAGTAATAACTGAATAATTTGTTGTTGAATATAGGTCGAACCGTGGCAGGAAATTTCAATCGTGTTTTCGCCAGTATAGGAGTTTGGTCCTTTGAAAATGGACACCAAGACTTCATCCAAAGTTTTGGTATTGTCCACAATATGACCCAAGTGCAACGTATGTGTTTTTTGTGCTATTAAATTTTTGTTTTTAATGGATCGAAAAACAGAATCACCAATAGTAATGGCATCCTCACCGGAAATTCGAATTACGGCTATTGCTCCGGCTCCCGAAGGAGTTGCCAGTGCTACTATGGAATCTTGAGCTATCATATTTTTATTCAATTTTATGCAAAAGTAAGTAAAATTGACAACGCAACAAGACCTGCTTATTAAACCATTAACTTTATTTTTTGTTAAAAATTAGCCAAACTGATAATTATCATATTATTTTATTTTTTCTTTCGTAAATTTATATAGATTATTGATTTGCAGTAAATTAGTAAATATTATGAAAAAAATCCTATTTCCAACAGACTTTTCAGAAGTATCTAAAAATGCATTTATTTACGCATTAAAATTGGCAGATTCCTTAGATGCTGAAATTATTACTATGCACGTTTATCAATTGCCACAGGCGAACTATGTTAATGTTTCAGAATACTTACATGAAATTTATGATGTTACAGAGTTGAGTAATTTTGAAAACTACAAAGATGAAGTTCCCATTTTAAGGCATATTGCCGAAGAAAATAATTTAGGTAAAGTAAAAATTAGCCATGTTTTAATTTTAGGAAATTTAATTGATGAAATCCAAAAAATTACAAAGCATGAAAATATAGATTTTATAGTAATGGGTACTAAAGGCGCGACGGGTTTAAAAGAGACTTTTTTAGGGACTGTCGCCACAAAAGTGATGAATGACGTAAAAGCAGTTGTTTTAGCTATTCCTGAGCGTTGTAAATACCAACCCATAAAAAATTTACTTTTCATTACAGAATATAAACCTGAAGATATTGAATCCTTTATACGGGTTATGGCTTTGGCCAAAGTATTTCAGGCCCATATTGATTGTTTGCGTGTAGAACCGCCACATCGTGAAAATAAGAATGATTACATGAAGGATTGGAATGACTTAATTAAAAACCACAATATTGCTTTGCATTCCATTTCAGGCGATGATGTTGAAGGTATAATATTAAATTTCATGGATTTACATAAAATTAATATGATTGCAATGCATGTGTATCATAAAAATTTCTTTCAAAAATTATTTGAAATCAGTCTTTCAAAAAAATTAGCATTTCATGTCAATGTGCCTATTCTGGCGATTCACGAGTGAATTTAATTTTGATATATTCAAAGAATCGAAAAAATAATTCAGTAATTTATTTTAGTAAATGAACCATTTTAATACTTAATAAAATGAAAAAAATTCTATTTCCAACAGATTTTTCTGAAGTCGCCACAAATGCTTTTGTCCATGCTTTAGAATTTGCAAAAATAGTTCAGGGAGAACTCGTTTTATTGCACACATTTGAATTGCCAATATATGACAACCAGTTTTTCCCTGAAAATTATGCTGTCATTTATGATTCTTTAGAGTTGTCCCAATTTGATATGTTTAAGGACGAAATCCCAAAATTGCGCGCCATAGCCGAAGAACGTCATTTGGATAAAATTAAAATGGCACACAGGCTTATGGATGGAGATTTACTTTTTAACATCAAAAGATCGATTAAAGAAGACAAAATAGATTTTGTAATAATGGGTACTTCTGGAGCTACCGGATGGGATGCTTTTTTTGTAGGCACAAATGCGGGAGCTGTAATCTCAGGAATTGATGTCCCAATGTTATGTGTACCAGCTGAAGCAAAATTCAAAAAAATAGAAATCATCGGATTTACAACCCGTTTTAGAACCAAAGATAAAAAAGCACTAAAAATGGTTTTGGATATTGCTAAAAAAACAAAAGCCAAAGTGAAATGTCTTTA
Organism: Flavobacterium sp. XS2P24; assembly: GCF_030010285.1. Lineage (NCBI taxonomy): Bacteria > Pseudomonadati > Bacteroidota > Flavobacteriia > Flavobacteriales > Flavobacteriaceae > Flavobacterium > Flavobacterium sp. XS2P24. The sequence continues at coordinate 17,370 of NZ_JASCRU010000015.1, read as the reverse complement.
TGTAAAAACCAGTGATTCTGATGTTTCAAAAGATACTGTGGCTAAATGGGAAGAAGAATTTATTAATGAACCAGTAGAGTTTTTTGTGATAACGAGCGATGAAGTCAAAGAAACAATTTTGGACTTTATCATGTATAAAGAGATTGATATTTTGACGATGCTCACCTATAAAAGAGGTTTTTTTGAAGCGATTTTCAAACCTAGTCTAACGAAAAAAATAGCGACAAATTTTGATATTCCAATTTTAGCGATTCATGTTGATTAGTGTATTAAATTGGCTTTCACCCGAGATCTAATTTGCTATATTTGTCATTCATTCAAATGAATTATGGAAATATACAAAGTCAAAAAAGAAGCGTTTTCAGCAGTATTAAATGGAATTAATAAAAAGTACAATAGTATAAGCATATTACGATTGCTGGCTATTGTATTTTTTTTTGGTATCTATGTATTATTACATCAAAAACAGTGAAATTATTTTCATTGTTTTGTCAGTGCTTCTTTTTGGATTGTTTGTGTTCTTGATGCGCATTCACACCAAATTACTTTTCCGAAAGCAAGTCAATAAAGCGCTATTAGAACTCAATCAGAATGAAATTTCCTATCTGGAAAGAAACAAAATCCCTTTCGAAAACGGACAGGAATTCAATGATTTTCACCATCCGTATGCGTATGATTTAGATATTTTTGGAGAACATTCTTTGTTCCAAAACCTGAATAGAACTGCTACTTATATTGGTAAAAAAACATTGGCAAACCAACTTTTAACGCTTTTACCAAATGACGAAATTGTCAGAAATCATAAAGCAGTAAAAGAATTATCTAAAAAAATAGATTGGCGTCAGGAATTTTTGGCTTTCGCCAAAATAAGTAATGATAGTCAATCGAGTTATGAGACTTTGCTCAAGTGGAGTATATTTAATAGTTCGCCTTTATCCAAAATCAGTATTTTTATATCTTACTTTTCACCACTTCTTTTTCTTGGGGTTTTGATTGTCTATTTAGTGACTTCTAATATCATTTTTGCTTCTGTTTTATCGTATTTGTTTGTATTTAATTTAATCGTTTTGGGTCGATTTATAAAGCGAATTCAAATCGAAATTGCCAATTCTACTAATATTGATAAAACCATTCATCAATATAGTTTGTTGCTTCAGAAGATTGAAGAAGAGTCTTTTCAGTCGGAAAAACTAATCGATTTGCAACAAAAACTAACCTTTAAAAAAGAAAATGCCAGCGTTCATTTCAAACAATTAGCCGATTTATTTTCGAAAATGGACAGTATCTCGAATTTAGTAACCGCTGTTGTATTCAATGGAACTTTTCTTTTTAATCTGCATGTTTTAAAATCTTTAATTAAATGGAAAAACGACCATAGGGCGGCGTTGGAAGATTGGTTAGAAGTTATCGGTGAATTCGAAATGTTGAACAGTTTGGCCAATCTTTCTTATAATAATCCGGAGTTTGTATATCCAACATTGAACACGAATTTTGAAATTGATTTTACAGATTTAAGTCATCCATTACTAAATAAAAAAACCAGAATAGGGAATGACGTGTGTTTTCAACCGCAATCATTTATGATTTTAACGGGTTCTAATATGTCAGGAAAAAGTACATTTTTGAGAAGTTTGGGAATCAATATGGTATTGTCAGGAATGGGTTCACCGGTTTGTGCCAGCCAAGCAAATGTGCATCCGTTACTAGTTTTAGTTTCCATGCGATTATCGGATTCGTTGTCTGATAGTGAATCGTATTTCTTTGCAGAAATAAAACGCTTAAAGCAAATTATGGATGAACTGGAAGACAGACCCGCTTTTGTTTTGCTAGATGAAATATTACGCGGAACCAATTCAGATGATAAACGAAATGGAACAATCGAAGTAGTTAAAAAAGTGATTGGTAAAAAAGCAGTTGGAGCCATTGCTACACACGATATTGAAGTTTGCCTGACTACAAATGAATACCCAAATATATTGACTAATAAATGTTTTGAAGTAGAAATTATCAATAATGAACTTCATTTTGATTACAAACTTCGAGACGGAATCTGTAAAAACAGAAGCGCTACGTTCCTGATGAAAAAAATGGGAGTGATTTAGTTAGTATTCAGTGTTCAGTTTGTCTTTGCGAGGAACGAAGCAAACCCACTAACACGAGCAATCATAGCTAATCATTGAAGATGTAAATACGATATGAGATTCATCCTTCGTCGGAATGACAAAAATACAAAAGTAATAAAAGCAAAAAACCGTCTCAATAAATCGAGACGGTTTTTTAAATATAAAAATGGTTTGGTTAATAGCGTATTTGTTATGCAATGGTAAGTATTATATTTCAATTTTAAAAATCAAAATATAACAATTTAAAAATATAATGTTAACTGTTCAGCATTACTGGCATTACAAGCATGGTAACAGTTTCACCTTCTTCTAATCCATCAACAGGAGTAAGGATTCCAGCTCTGTTTGGTAATGACATTTCAAGCATAATCATATCCGATTGCAAGTTAGTCAACATTTCAGTCAAGAAACGAGAATTATACCCTATTTGCATATCATCCCCTTGATAATCACAAGTCAATCTTTCTTCGGCTTTATTGCTATAATCAATATCTTCAGCAGAAACATTCAATTCTGCACCAGCGATTTTCAAACGAATCTGATGTGTTGTTTTATTTGAAAAGATGGCAACACGACGCACAGAACTCAAAAATTGAGAACGGTCAATCATCAATTTATTTGGATTCTCTTTTGGAATTACCGCTTCGTAATTTGGATATTTTCCATCAATTAAACGACACATTAAAACATAATTGTCAAAAGAAAAAGTAGCATTTGAATCGTTATATTCAATTTTTACTTCAGCATCTGAAGTTCCAAGAATATTTTTTAAGATGTTCAAAGGTTTCTTTGGCATAATGAAATCAGCCACTTGAGAAGCGGTTACATCAGTACGCGCATATTTCACTAATTTGTGAGCATCAGTGGCTACAAAAGTCAATCCTTGTGGCGAAAACTGGAAGAATACACCAGACATTACCGGGCGTAAATCATCATTTCCGGCAGCGAAAATAGTTTTGCTTATGGCTGTTGCCAAAACATCAGCAGGAACAAGTGTTACAGATGGATCGTCTAAGTTTACCGATTTTGGAAATTCGTCTCCAGGAGCATAAGCTAAAGCATATTTTCCAGAATTAGAACTGATTTCTATCGTACTGTTTTCTTCAACCGTGAAAGTTAAAGGCTGTTCCGGGAATGTTTTAAGGATTTCCAAAAGCAATTTTGCAGGGACAGCAACGCTTCCTTTACTTTCTGAATCAATTCCTAAAGTAGCAGACATGGTTGTCTCTAAATCAGAAGCAGAAACCGTTAGCACATTATGGTCTAAATCAAATAAAAAGTTATCTAAAATAGGCAAAGTATTACTGCTGTTGATAACGTTACCTAAAACTTGTAATTGTTTCAATAAGTACGAACTCGATACTATAAATTTCATCTGTTTTGTTTTATTTTTTAAGGTATTTCTTTAATTCAGAAATACGATACATTTTACAAATATATCGTAAACTATTCTAGTTTGGAAACTTTTTTATTAACATCTATTTGCTGTATTTTCTTTTCCGAAGGAAAGTAAATACGACACCAAAAAGACCTAAAATAAGAATTGGAAGCCCGATAGTTAGGATTTGTGTTCGGGTATAGTTTTCATAAACTTTTTCTTTATCCAATAAAGGCAAATCAAGATCTTTACTTCGAATGTTAATAAGTCCAGTATCATCCAATAGATAATTCACGCAATTTATGAGGAAATCTTTATTATCATACAAATTACCGGATCTTTGGTCATAACCTAATTCTATCGCTTGAAAGTTTTTATCCAATTGGTTTTTTATCAAATCTCCATCTGATATTACAATCATTTTGTTCTCTTTTCCTGTGGCTTGAAATGTTTTTTGTTCAAAAGGCAACACTCTATTTTCAAACATGGAATGGAACGAGCCTTCCAATAAAACCGATAATGGAATCTTTCCTTTGTTCAAGTAATCAGCAGGCGAAGTTTCTTCGGTAACGATATTCAAATTGACTTCTGTTGGAGTTCCTATTTTTTTAGAATACTGTGACGATTGCAACAAAATGGTTTTCTTAATTCCGTTTTTTAAGGTGTCAATTGGATTCGCAAAATCAAATTTGATTCCACCTAAGTTTTTCACAATCGGATGCAAACTGTTTGGATAAACCTGTGGAGCAAATTTCCAGTTGAATTCCTGAAATTGAGTAGCACTTCCTTGTTCCCCGGTGGCCAGTTTTATGGAACTTCCTTGTTCATCTTTTACTAAATCAGGATTGATTCGGATTCCGTATTTAAAGAACATATCATTCAAATTCAAATCTTTTGGATAGGCCAAAGTGGCTCCGGATGAATCGTACAAACTATCCATTTCTGCCGTAACTTGATCAATCAACCACAATGTTTTTCCGCCGTTGATGATAAATTGGTCTAAAACCTGCTTCTCCGCATCAGTAAATGTTTCGGTAGGTTTTGCAATAACAGCCAAGTCATATTTTTCTAAAGCTTCCAGACTTTCTATTGGACTTTTGGCAACCGAATCTAATGTAAATGGGCCAATATGGTAACTTTCGCGTACTTGCAAAAGAAATTTAGCCATCAAAACATCTTGCAATTCTCCATTTCCTTTGATAACAGCGATTTTCTTTTGTTTAGCTTTAGTAACTTTATTCAAAGCCTCTGCAATTGAGTATTCCAAATGCTGAACAGATCCAATCACTTTTTGGGTAGTTGTTGCGCCCATAATGTTTTTCAACAATGGAATATTAACTTCCTTATTGTCATAAACGGCAATTGCCCAAGGAAAAACCATTGCTTGGGATTGCTTTCCTTTGTCGTCAACGGTTATGTTTATTGGTGTAAGCCCTTTTCGATACAACTCTTTAATGTTGTCCATGCTGGCGTCTTCGTTTTCCAAAGGATCTACGAATTCAAAAACAATATTTTTGTTGTATGCTTGGAATTCTTCTAATAATTGCTTCGTTTCTTGTTGTAAACGTTTGAATTCAGCCGGCAAATCACCTTGCATATATACTTTTATAGACAACGGATTTTGTACTTGCTTGATGATATTCAAAGAAGTAGGGGAAAGTGTGTATCTTTTATCTTTTGTCAAATCAAAACGATGAAAAAAGGAACTTCCTATTACATTCGCAAGCACTACAATTGCAAGGATAATCAATACTGATTTTAGGTTATTTTTCTTAGAAGTAGTCATTACGATTTGAAAGATTTTAGATTATAAACAGTAAATGAAAGAAAGACAACGGTTATGCTTGTAAAATAAAGAATATCTCTTGTGTCTAATACGCCTCTGCTCATACTTTTGAAATGATCTTGCATTCCTAATGAGGCAATTATGGAAGATACATTTGGAACAACAGAAGCCAAACCTTCAAATCCAAAATAGAAGAAGAAACATAAAAATACCGCAACAATAAAAGCTACAATCTGGTTATCAGATAATGTTGATGTAAAAATTCCAATAGCTGAATACGCAGCAATCAGGAATAATAATCCAAAATAAGAACCAATTGTGCTTCCCATATCGAGATTACCTTCCGGTATTCCTAAACTGGAAATAACGGCTACATAAATGAATGTTGGAATAATTGCCATTACAATTAAAAGCAAAGCGCCAAGAAATTTTCCGTTTACAATTTGCCAAATACTCAATGGTTTCGTCAGCAATAACTCTAATGTTCCTTGTTTTTTTTCATCCGAAAAACTACGCATGGTTACCGCGGGAATTAGGAATATCAAAATCCAGGGCGCCAAGGTGAAAAATGGACTCAAATCAGCAAAACCGGTATTCAAAATATTGTACTCTCCTTCGAAAACCCAAAGAAACAATCCGTTAATAATTAGAAAAATGGCAATAACTAAATAACCTATAGGCGAACCGAAAAAGGATTTTATCTCTCGTAATACTATTGATTTCATTTGTTTTTTTGTTTAAAGTTTCAAATGTTTAAGGTTTAAAGTTCCCAATCCAACAACTTTAAACCTTAAACTTTAAACTATTTTTTATTCTAAAGTAACTATTTTATCCACGCTCCACGCTTCTGGTTTGTCGTTGAATAATTTCTTGGTGAATGTCCAAACATCGTAAAAAAGTTCGGAATTTCTGTAATTTTCTAAATCAGTTTCGGTTTCCCAATAGCTGTAGGTAAAGAAAATGCTTTTATTGTTTTTATCCTGATACAATTCTAAGAAACGATTTCCGGGCGCATTTCGTATTTTATCTTTCATTAAATCAAAGTTTTCTAAAAAAGCAGGGATATGTTCCTCGTGAAAACTCAATTTTACTATTCGTACAAACATTTAGATTTATGATTTTAGATTAACGATTTATGATTTCAGATTTTGCAATTAGTTAAGAACAAATGTGACATCTTCTCTTAAATGGAACTTTCCTTGAATTTTAGATGTAATTAAATCTCCCATTGTTAAATCAATTTTATCTGATTTGTATTCCTTAATAAAGAAATTGAAACTATGTATTTTATCTGAATATTTTTTTGTAAAAGGTTTAAAAAATAAATTTAAAATAAATTTAAAATAAATTTTAAAATATAAAGAGGCAAAAATAATAAGGTGCATATATTGGAGTAAAAACTAAATAATTTACCCTCACTTTCAAAATGTTCATAATATTTAAAATCTGAAAAATCTAAATTATATTTTGTAATAAAATCTTCTAACATATCATAATTGTCATCTCCCCAAAGACTTAAATCATTTGCAACTTTTGATTTGTTATAAATTTTTTTTTCTCCAGATTCTTTTTGAAGAAATTGTTGCACTTCAAGATAATTTTGTTTTAGATTTTTAAAACTTATTTTTATAACTGTTTTCATATTGTCTTGCTTTAAATCTGAAATCATAAATAGTTAATCTTCAATCAAAAATCAAAAAAATTATCTGAATATTATATTTATTATATCTCTATAACTCAATCCCAATAAACTATTTGCCGAACCAACTTTAGAAGGATTGCTTCTAAAAATTGCAATTTCAAGAAAACCTGCTTCGTTGAAAATGGCTAATTTTTCGCCTTCGTAGGACTTGATAGGATATTTATCAGAACTTGCAATTGCGGAATAGTTGGGCAAAATTGTTTTGATATTTTTGGTTTTCAAAACAATTTCATACGGTCTTCCTTTGGCAACTTCGATAAAATATTTTTTAGAAATATTGGTAATTACATTCCCGAAATGGTCAATGTAAATCACATGACCTTTTAATGAATTCCCATCATCCGAAATTGTGGCTTGCAAATTTGTAACTTGCTTAATTGTATTTATTTCTTTACCAATGACGTTCATTAAACCGCCTTTGGCTAAATGGCAGGCTACTTTTACAAATACATCCAGATCAGTAGCTTCACTTGGCAAACGATCGTGAATATTGATTGCGACCATTTTTTGCGGAACAATTTTTTGCGAAAGCATACTTAAAATCCCATTATCGGCGGCAATAAAATAATGATTGTTCCATTGCATCACAATATGTTGATTCTCTTTATTCGATTCCATATCCACTCCTACAAGATGAACCGTGCCTTTTGGAAAGCTCGCGTAGGATCCTCCAATAATGTAACTTGCTTCTACCGTGTTGAATGGATCAATATCATGTGAAATATCAATAATTAATGCTTCGGAATACTCAGACAAAATTTTCCCTTTCAACGCACCTACAAAGTGATCTTTCAAGCCGTAATCGGTAGTTAGGGTAATTATTGACATAAATTTGTTTATAACTATTTGGTGTTATGTAAACCTAATTTTATTAAATTTGAGAAGTGCAAAGCTAATAATAGTAAACTCAAAAAACGAAAAACAAAAAACAATTTCTATTTAAAAAAAAGAAATATACCCGACAGCCAATTGATTTATAAAAAAATTAATTCTAATTTAAAACTACCTCATTTGAACGAAAGAATAATCGAGCTCATAGACATCGCTCCAAAAGACTTTTGGGGCGCTCAAGACACTCATCTTGAAACAATTAAAAAATACTACCCAAAATTAAAGATTGTCGCTCGGGGAACAACTTTAAAAGCTTTTGGAGAAAAAGAGGTTTTAGACGAGTTCGAAAAACGTTTTCAGCGGTTAATGCTTCACTTTACACGCTACAACACTATTGATGACAATGTTATTGAACGTGTTATTCTAAGCGACGGTCAAGACGAGAGAAGAGCCTTGGGACATGATAAAATTTTAGTACACGGAGTAGGAGGGAAAATCATCAAACCTATGACACCCAATCAACAATTGTTGGTGGATACCATGGAAAAGAATGATATGGTTTTTGCTGTAGGACCTGCTGGAACCGGAAAAACGTATACCGGTGTTGCTATGGCTGTGAAAGCATTAAAAGAAAAACAAGTTAAACGTATTATACTTACACGTCCAGCGGTTGAAGCAGGGGAGAACCTTGGTTTTTTACCCGGCGATATGAAAGAAAAATTAGACCCTTACATGCAACCTTTGTATGATGCTTTGCGCGATATGTTACCTAACGAAAAACTGGAAGATTATATTTTAAAGGGAATTATTCAAATAGCGCCATTGGCATTCATGCGTGGTAGAACGTTAGATAATGCTTTTGTAATTTTGGATGAAGCACAAAACACTACGCATTCCCAAATGAAAATGTTCTTAACACGTATGGGTAAAAGTGCTAAATTTATGATTACCGGAGATCCTGGACAAGTTGATTTACCACGAAGAACCATTTCCGGACTTAAAGAAGCTTTATTGGTTCTTAAAGATATTGATGGAATTGGAATCATTTATCTGGATGACAAAGACATTGTACGTCACCGATTAGTCAAAAAAGTGATTGATGCTTATAAGATGATTGAGAATAACGATTAAGAAAAAATAAGTTACTTAGATACAAAGTTTTATGAAGCGGAAAGCAAGTTCATTTTCAATAGAAAAATGATTTGTTTTTCGCTTCACTATTTTAAAGTAAAAATGGATTTTCTTTACGGATTAAAATAAAAATCAATCGATTCCTTTTGTATCTCTTCAAAATGCAATAAATTTGGAATTAATAAAATGTCAGTCGAAAAGAAATGATTTTAAAAGAAAAAATTAAAGTAGTAATTAGTGATTTAGATGGAACTTTACTCAATTCAGATCACAAAATTTCCCAATATACCAAAACTGTTTTTCAAGAGCTCCACAATCAAAATTATTTAATAATTGTAGCAACTGGCCGCCATCACTTGGATGCAATGCCTATCGTTGCAGGATTGAATGTTCCACTTTATTTAGTTACCTCAAATGGAGCACGCATCCATTCTCCTGAGAAAGAACTTCTTTTTTCTTTTAATATGGAAAGTGATGCTGTTAAATCGGTCTTGTCTTTAGATATTGACCCTGAAATTACAACAGTATTGTTCAGAGAAAATGTTTGGCAAACGAATAAGAATAATGAAAAACTAAATAAATTTCAACCAGAAGTAAACTATCATCCTGAACTTGTGGATTTTGATAGTTTAGAAGATTTGAGCGCTATAAAAGTATTCTTCACACACGAAAAACATTCGAAATTAATTGAATTAAGAGATCAAATTCTAGAAAATCACACAGGCCTTTTTAGTCATGCTTTTAGTCTTCCGCTTTGTTTGGAATTTATGGACAAATCAGTAGACAAAAGTGTTGCGATTGCAAAAATTTTAGAAAAAGAAAATCTTGTTTTTCAGGAAGCAATATCTTTTGGTGATGGATATAATGATGAAAACATGCTTAAATCTTCGGGTAAAGGTTTAGTTATGGGAAATGCACCGGATAGTTTGAAAGATAAACTTTCTCATTTAGAAGTGATTTCAACTAATGATAATGAAGGAGTTGCAAAATATATAGCAGAGCAAATATTAAATAGTTAAAAGTCTTTAAATAAGTACTTTTTAAAATGATTTTAGAATCCCTTTTTTTAATAAAAACAGTAAAATGAATAAAAAAATAATCCTTGTTATCTGTGTTTTGTTTTCCATAACATTCCAAAGCCAAGCGCTAAAACTGGAAGAAATTATGAAAGGCAATGCTTTTATTGGTGCGCAACCAGAAAATGAAAGATGGTCTTTAGATGGTCAAAAAGTTTATTTTGATTGGAATCCAAATAATGAATTGGGTACAAGTACTTATTTTTGGAAAAATGGATTATCAAAACCCGAATTAGCATCGCCAAATGAAGCTGCTTTTTCAAAATTAGATTTGAAAAAGACGACCAACCCTGATTTGTATTATTATATCGATAAAGGAAGATTATTTTCGTATTCCTTAAAAAGTAAAACTTCAAAAAAACTTTACCAACAAAGCAGTCCGATTGCTAATTTACAAATGGGTGCTGTGCCTGGAATACTTTATTTCAGACAAAATGAAAACCTCTTTCAGTTGAATACCAATGAAGGATCGATTATTCAAATCACTAATTTCAGAAGAGGAAAAGGAGAAGATATAGCTGTTGAAAAAGAATCTTTTTTAAAAAGTCAACAAGAGGAATTATTCCAATTTGTCAGAGATCAAGAAGCGTTGAAAAAATGGAATTTAGCAAAATCGAAAACTACAAAATCTGATTTTCCAAAACCGTATTATTATGGAAAAAACACTTTTGGAAACTTAAAAGTAGATCCAAAAGGTAATTTTGCGACTTTCAGATTAATAGAAGATTCAGAACGTAAGAATGAAAAAATGGAACTTTTCATTACTGCCGATGGGTACAATCAAATTGAAGATACTAAAGAGAAAGTTTCAGTAGATAATTTGTTAGCAACCAAATTCGGAGTGTATAACATCGCCAAAGATTCTGTTTATTTCGTAAATTTTTCATCATTAAGTCACATTCAGGATGTTCCTAAATATTTTGAGTTGTATGAAAAATCAAAAACTACAGAAAAAAAGAACAAACTAATTGTGGTTCAGGAACCTGTTTACAATGAAAATGGTTCTTATGCCATTGCCGAAATCAGAAGTCAGGATAACAAAGACCGATGGATTGTTAGTTTAAATTTAGAAAATGGAACTTTCCAGGAATTAGATTATCAACATGATGAAGCTTGGATTGGCGGACCCGGAATCCCTTCAAATTCATACGGAAGAGGAACGCTAGGATTTTTGGGCGACAACGAAACTGTTTATTTCCAATCTGAAGAAACCGGTTATTCTCATTTGTACACTTACAATTTAAAGTCAAAAAAGAAAACACAGCTGACCAAAGGAAATTGGGAAGTGCGTAACGAGAGTTTGTCAAAAGATAAAAAGTCTTTTTATTTGACCACAACGACTACGCATCCGGGAAACAGAAATTTCTATAAATTGGAAGTTTCTAATGCCGTTTTACAACCTATTTTAACTAAAGATGGCGCTCATGAAGTGAGTTTGTCTCCAGATGAAAGCACATTATTGGTGCGTTATTCGTTTAAAAATAAACCTTGGGAATTGTATGTAGCGCCTAATAAAAAGAATACAAATTTAAATCAGATAACGTCTTCAACCTCGGAAAGTTTCAAAGGATATTCTTGGCGTGAACCGGAAGTAATTACTTTCAAAGCGCAGGATGGAACTCCTGTAAATGCCAGATTATACAAGCCACAAACTGCCAATGGGAATAAAGCTGCAATCTTGTTTGTTCATGGTGCCGGTTATTTGCAAAACGCGCATAATTATTGGAGTACATACCACAGAGAATACATGTTTCATAATTTATTGGTTGATTTGGGTTATACTGTTTTGGATATTGATTATAGAGGAAGTGATGGGTACGGGCGTGATTTTAGAACAGGTATTTACCGTTTTATGGGCGGAAAAGATTTGACAGATCACATAGACGGAAAGAAATATCTAGTAGAAAATCATGGAATTGACGCATCAAGAGTTGGGATTTATGGAGGTTCTTATGGTGGTTTCATCACGTTGATGGGAATGCTGACTACTCCTAAAGAGTTTGCTTCGGGTGCTGCTTTGCGTTCTGTAACTGATTGGGCACATTACAATCATGGGTATACCGGAAACATTCTTAATTTTCCGGAAACAGATCCGGATGCCTACAAAAAAAGTTCACCAATCTATTTTGCAGATAATTTACAAGGAGATTTATTGATGCTTCACGGAATGGTAGATGACAATGTAGAGTACAAAGATATTGTTCGTTTGTCTCAGCGTTTTATCGAATTAGGCAAGAAAAAATGGAGTTTATCCAGTTTCCCAGTGGAAGCGCATGGTTTTAAAGAAACCTATTCTTGGGTTGATGAATACAGCCGAATCTTAAATTTATTCAACGATACGTTGCTTAAAAAATAACTTTAGAGATAAAAATGAAATTTAAGAGTTCTGTTCTTTGCGAAACTCTATGAAATAGTTTTAAATTTGCAGGAACAAAAAATAAACACACACAACTATTATAATGAGCAATACAATCACAACTACAAATTTTAATTTTCCAAACCAGAAATCGGTTTACCGCGGTAAAGTAAGAGAAGTTTATAATATCAATGATGAACTTTTGGTTATGGTAGCTACAGACAGGCTTTCGGCTTTTGATGTAGTTTTACCAAAAGGAATTCCATATAAAGGTCAAATTTTAAACCAAATTGCTACTAAATTCATGGAATTGACTGAGGATATTGTTCCAAACTGGTTGATTGCAACTCCTGATCCTAATGTAGCTGTGGGGCATTTATGTGAGCCTTTTAAGGTAGAAATGGTAATCCGTGGTTATGTTTCAGGTCATGCCGCACGTGAATATGCGCTTGGCAAAAGAGAAATTTGTGGAGTGACAATGCCTGACTATTTGAAAGAAAATGATAAATTCCCGGAACCTATTATTACGCCAACAACCAAAGCTGATAATGGAGAACACGATGCGGATATTTCTCGTGAGGATATTTTATCGAAAGGAATCGTTACTGAAGAAGATTATATAGTTTTAGAAAAATTTACAAGAGATTTATTTCAAAGAGGAACTGAAATTGCAGCAAGCCGTGGTTTGATTTTGGTTGACACCAAATATGAATTCGGTAAAACTAAAGAAGGCGTAATTGTCTTGATTGACGAAATACACACACCAGATTCTTCTCGTTATTTTTATGCTGAAGGATACCAAGAAAGACAAAATAATGGTGAAGAACAAAAGCAATTGTCTAAAGAGTTTGTTCGTCGTTGGTTAATCGAAAATGGTTTTCAAGGATTGGAAGGACAACAAATTCCAGATATGACTGACGAATACATTGAAACTGTTTCTGAAAGATACATCGAATTATACGAAAATATTTTAGGAGAGAAATTTGTAAAAGCAGATATCACCAATATAGATGAAAGAATAGAGAAAAATGTTTTGGAATATCTAGCCAACAGATAATATACTTTTTGCAAATAAAAAAACCGTCTCGTTTTAAAAACGAGACGGTTTTTGTTTTTATTGAAAATACGGTTATTCTTCTAAAACTGCTTTTAGGTTATTCAATCCATCTTGCAAATCTTTTCCAAGCATTTCTTCCATATTCATTATTGGCAACATTAAATTCATTGGATAAGGCATTTTTCCTTCAAAACCCCATTTTACTTTGGTTTGATTTGCAGAAATAGCTTCGGTTATCATATACGCATTATCGTTAGACTCAAAAGGAACTTTGAAACGCAGTTCAAAATCGATGCGTTTGCCTTCAACGATTTTTTTGATTTCCTGTTCGCCAACACCTACATTTTTATCTTTGCTATCCCAACCCGCAATAGCACCAACGGTTCCGTCAGTTCCGGTGAATGTTTTCTTCATTGCAGGATCTTTTGAAGACCAAACGCTAAAATTATCTTGATTTTTCAAATATTTTATATAGTTGAAAACACTGTCCTTGGGCTTGTTGATTGTAATTTCTCTTTCTACTGCATATTCTTTTGGCAGAAATAAAGCAATTAATAATGCCAAAACAATGATTCCAAATAATCCTAAAAGAATTTTCTTGATGATGTTCATGATTTTTAATGTTAAGTTAATGGTTATTTTGATTTTATAATTTGAGATTCGTAGCAGGTAATCCATTCTTGAACAGACATTTTTTGTGCGAGCTCAGCAATTAATTCAAATGGAATTTGATCTGCCTTCTTAAATCGGATGCAACTTTTTCCCATGTCTAATTTTTGTGTGCTGTGTTTTGGATATTCGGTGACAAACCAATTCAGTAATTCGGGATTAGCATAAATACCCATATGATATATCGCGATGAAATTTTTCTGGGAAGCAAAACTCATAAATGGTAATGGTAATTCAGGATTGCAATGATAGCCATTTGGGTAAATGGAATGTGGAACAACATAACCAATCATGCCGTATGTCATTTGTTCAACAAATCCTTTTGGAATATTTTTTAGAATAGTTTCTCTAAGTTTTTTAAGAGCATCTTTTCTTTCTTCGGGGATCTCTTCTAAATAAGCGGAAACTGTGGTGGCGGTTGATTGCATTTTTAAGAATTGTTTGAGTAAAGTTAATAAAAAAACCGCAATCCATAATTTGAACTGCGGTTTTTAGCCCCGATAAAAGTGGAAATCCTTTTCCTTTTTTTTAAAGGAAAAGATTATAACGGATAGCGGGATTAGCTCCAAAAGCTATTTGAAATAAGAGAATGTTTCTTCGGTTTCTAATTTCAATAAGGTTTCATAAATTAATTTAATCACATTTTCAACGTCATCACGATGTACCATTTCAACCGTGGTATGCATATAACGCAACGGCAAGGATATCAAAGCCGAAGCCACGCCACCATTACTGTAAGCAAAAGCATCGGTATCTGTACCCGTAACACGTGACGAAGCCAATCTTTGGAACGGAATTTCTTTTGCCATAGCAGTTTCTAAAATCAATTCTCTCAAATTATTTTGAACAGCAGGCGCGTACGTTACTACAGGACCTTTACCAATTTTTGTGTCACCTTCAATTTTCTTTTCGATCATTGGGGTAGTGGAGTCATGACAAACATCAGTAACAATAGCTACGTTTGGTTTGATGGTTTTGGTAATCATTTCGGCACCGCGAAGACCTACTTCTTCCTGAACCGAATTCGTGATATACAATCCAAAAGGAAGTTTTATTTTGTTTTCGTGCAATAAACGAGCTACTTCGGCTATCATGAAACCACCCATACGGTTGTCAATTGCGCGACAAACAAATTTGTTATCGTTCAAAATCATGAATTCATCAGGATACGTAATTACACAACCTACATGAACACCCATTTTATCAACCTGTTCTTTGGTTTCGCAACCAATGTCAATAAATAGATTGTCAACTTTTGCCACTTCTTCCTTTCCTCTATTGCGAGTATGAATAGCCGGCCAACCAAAAACACCTTTTACAATTCCTGCTTTAGTATGAATATTGACACGTTTTGAAGGTGCAATTTGGTGATCTGAACCACCGTTTCTAATCACATAGATTAATCCATCATCAGTGATATAGTTTACATACCATGAAATTTCGTCAGCATGCCCCTCGATCACTACCTTATAAGGTGCATCCGGATTTATAATTCCAACAGCAGTACCATAAGTGTCCGTTATAAAAGTATCCACATAAGGTTTTAAATAGTCCATCCATAATTTCTGTCCACCACTTTCATATCCGGTAGGTGATGCATTATTAAGATAGTTTTCTAAAAACTCAAGCGATGACTTGTTTAATATTGATTTAGTGCTCATAAAATTATTTTTTTGCTAAATTATAAATTTGGCATTACAGTTGTGTATATAATGTATAATTTTGGCAATTAAATTTTCCTATATGAAGCTAATTAAATTTTTGTTGTTTTGTCTATTTGTCACTCTGTCGGTTAATGCGCAGGTAATACCTCAGGATACCACAAAGATGGGGTATGAGTTAGAAGATGACGAATCTATTCTTAATGATACGATCCAATTACCGGAAGTCTTAATATATAAGGAGAAAATGGATCCCGAAGCAAGAAAGCAATTCCTAATCCTTCAAAATCGTGTTTATAAAACCTATCCTTATGCAAAGCTGGCTTCTGAGAGACTGTCAAATCTAAATAAAGGAATGGCAAACCTTAAAACAAATAAGGAGAAAAAAAGATACTTTAAGATAGTAGAAAATTATTTGAGTGATGAGTTCGAAGCTAAACTTAAAAAGCTTTCTCGTAAACAAGGTCAAATATTGGTAAAGTTAATTCATCGCCAAACAGGTACTACAACCTATGAATTGGTGAGAAACCTTAAAAGTGGCTGGAAAGCATTTTGGTCTAATACTGCTGCAAGTATGTTTGATATTAATTTAAAAACAAAATATGCGCCTTTCGATGTTAATGAAGACTATTTGATAGAAACTATATTAGTACGGGCATTTGATTCCGGAAGATTGCAAAACCAGAATCCTGCAAAACCGGTTGATTATAGTAATCTAACTGATTCCTGGGAGTCCAGAGCTGAGAAGCTGAAAAAATAATAAAACAATTTGTGCGTTCCTCCTTAATATAAAGAAAGGCGATTCTCTTAGTGGAGAGTCGCCTTTCTTTATATTAAGGAGGCGGGCTATTCGCTACAAGTCCTCGTCCCGCCAAAAAATAAGGCGGTACTGTGGGCTATTCGCTGCTATCCCTAACGCGAACTTTGGATAAGTAGAGCTTTTTGTTGTTTTGATGTATATTTTGTGACCTTATATATAGGAGAGAATAGAAAAGAGAAGTTTGTTATTATAAAGGTATAGTATAAAACCATTTTATTAATCCAGAGCATTTTTTTTGTTAGCGTACTAGTAAGGTAAGCTGTTTCCAAGGAGCAAAGTGAAGTGTTAGGCTGTATAAAAGATAAAGAACCAGAATTCCCCAAGATTTTATAAAGAATGGAAATTCAATTTACAGGGGTCTCACCATACAAAAATGGGGTTTTTGCGAGTAAAAAGTGTTGATGGGAAGTTAAAAGGCAGTTTATCATAAAAAACTTTTGTGTTTCAAGAATCATGTTTTCAGGGAGTTAAAGATTGGGTTGCGAAAACATGAAAAAAAGGTTTAAAAAAGCTTGTAAAAGCGAATAAAGGTGCTACTTTTGCACCCGCAATGACGCAGACATTCTTTAGAAGACTGACAAGTAAACTGGATTGAGAGAGGGAATTTATTTTCAAAAAAGATTCAGAAAAGCTTGTGAGATTAGAAAGAGCTTATTACATTTGCACCCCGCAAAACGCTCAAAGTTCCTTGACAAGCTGATAAGAAAACGGTAGTAAAACGGAGATAAAAATTTCCAAAAAAAACTTCAAAATTTTCTTGCCAGTTAAAAAAGAAGTTGT
>NZ_JASCRU010000014.1:0-74930 GCF_030010285.1 Flavobacterium sp. XS2P24 | reverse complement strand
TGTGAAATGTTGTTTTAAAACTAATTCTACACATTCTAACTTAAATGCATAATCATACTTTACTTTTTTTTCCATAAAAATGCCCCAAATAGTGTCTAACTTTTTGGGGCATGTTCAATCCGGGGCTTTTTTTGTTTTATTCTTCTACTTCGTCTGTACCATGGGATTTTGAATAGCCTCTCCATTTCTCGATACAATCCTGAAAATCCTGCGGCAGTTCCGTATCAAAACGCATCATCTCTTTGGTCGTAGGATGTATAAACCCTAATGTTTTGGCATGTAAAGCCTGTCTTGGCAAAGCTTTGAAACAGTTGTCAATAAACTGTTTGTATTTCGTAAATGTAGTACCTTTCAAAATCAAATGACCGCCATAACGCTCGTCATTAAAAAGCGGATGACCTAAGTGCTTCAAGTGCGCCCGAATCTGGTGCGTTCTTCCGGTTTCCAATTGGCACGAAATCAACGTTACGTATCCAAAACGCTCTAAAACTTTATAATGCGTCACGGCAGGTTTCCCTATTTCCGGATCAGCAAAAACCGCCATTTGCATGCGATCTTTCAAGTGTCTTGCTAAGTTTCCTTCAATGGTTCCTTTCTCTTCGGCTACATTTCCCCAAACCAAAGCCACATACTCTCTTTCAGAAGTTTTGGCTTCAAATTGCTTAGCAAGATGCGTCATAGCTGCTTCGGTTTTAGCAATCACCAATAAACCCGAAGTGTCTTTATCAATTCGATGCACTAATCCGGGACGTTCACTGCTATTCATGGGTAAATTCTCAAAATGAAAAGCCAACGCATTCACTAATGTTCCCGTATAATTCCCGTGACCGGGATGCACCACCAATCCTGGCGGCTTATTAATCAATAAAAGCGTAGCATCTTCATAGACAATATCTAATGGAATATCTTCAGGGTCTACCCTATTTTCAAAAGGAGGATGCGATAACATAACCCGAACCACATCATTAGCTTTGACCTTGTAATTCGACTTTACCGTAGCGTCGTTTACAAAAATATTCCCTTCGGTAGCAGCGGTTTGTATTTTATTGCGAGTTGCATTTTGAATCAAACTCATCAAGTATTTATCAATTCGCAAAGACGTTTGGCCTTTAGGAACTTCAAACCTGAAATGTTCAAATAACTCGTCTTCTAAATCTATTGTATCTATATTATTGTTCATCAACTGGTGTTTCTTCTATTGGTGCAACCAGAGTATCCGCAGCACTTTCTTCTTCTTCATAACTCATTTTTCCGTCTCCTAAAACCAAATCAATTTTAGATGATTTCAAGACTCTGTCCCCTACTTTCAGGTTTCTTCCTTTGAAACGCATTTCCAACACCATATCTTTTCCAAGATTTGGAACATACGTAACCGTTCCTTCCTCAAGGCCTAACGCTTTCAAGGTTGGCACCGCTTCACGATATGTTTTTTCTATCAAATCAGGAATTCGCACAGATGAAAATCCCGAAGTATTTATTTTGATATATATTTTTCTACCAACTTTTACCTTCGTACCTGGCGTCGGATCTTGCTCAACCACACTAAATTGCGGGAAATCACTTCTATAATCCACACTATCCAAAAGCACATAATCTAAATCCAACTCATCCAGCTTTTCTTCCACTTGCTCTTCAGTCAATTTACTCAAATTTGGAACTGCAATTTCATGACCATGATCTGTTGTAAAAGTCAACCAATGCATAAACAAATAGCCCAAAGCGGCAATAATGGCAAGAGCAATTAATACTTGTACTAAAAAGACGCGGCTTGTAAGATACTTACGTAAACTCATAAATTTATTTTTATATGTGGCAAAGATAAAGCTATTTCGTTTCAAAAAAAATGATAATTTTGTTTAGAATACGTTTAATCGGTTAATCGATTAAACGTTTAACCGATTAAACGTATAAAATGAAAAACATTGCCATCATCATGGGCGGATATTCCAGCGAGTATAAAATCTCACTTATCAGTGGAAACGTCGTATATCAATTTCTGGACAAAACGAAATACAACGGATTCCGAATCCATATTTTCAAAGAAAAATGGGTCTATGTTGATACTAATGACACTGAATTTCCTATCGATAAAAATGATTTTTCAGTAACTGTTGATGGTAATAAAATCACTTTTGACTGTGTTTTCAATGCCATTCACGGAACTCCCGGCGAAGACGGATTGATGCAGGCGTATTTCGAATTATTGAATATTGCGCAAACTTCCTGCGATTATTACCAAGCGGCATTAACGTTCAACAAACGTGATTTATTATCCGTTTTAAAACCATACGGCATAAAAACCGCCACTTCCTATTACTTAAACAAAGGCGATGCTATCAATACTGAAGAGATTGTCGCTAAAGTTGGTCTGCCTTGTTTTGTAAAACCAAATAAAGCGGGTTCCAGTTTTGGAATTTCCAAAGTAAAAACCATCGATGAATTGCCAATAACCATAGAAGTCGCTTACAAAGAAGACAACGAAATCATCATAGAAAGTTTCCTTGACGGCACCGAAGTTTCTGTAGGAGTTATCAATTACAAAGGAAAAGTAATCGTTTTGCCAATTACTGAAATCGTTTCTGACAATGATTTCTTCGATTATGAAGCAAAATATTTAGGCAAATCACAAGAAATCACACCGGCAAGAATCTCAGATGAAATGACCCAAAAAGTGAGCGAAATAGCCAAACGTGCTTACGAGGTACTCAAAATGAAAGGTTTCTCCCGAAGCGAATTTATATTGGTAAACGGAGAACCACACATGTTGGAAATGAACACTATTCCAGGATTAACAACGGAAAGTTTGATTCCACAACAAGCCAAAGCCGCCGGAATTTCATTGGAAGATTTGTTTACAAATGCGATAGAATTGGCTTTAGCCTAAAAATATAAAAATGAGAAAAGCTATATTTCCGGGTTCTTTTGACCCAATAACATTAGGACATGAAGACATCATCAAAAGAAGCATTTCGTTGTTTGATGAAATCGTAATCGCTATTGGCGTCAATGCCGAAAAAAAATACATGTTTTCTCTGGAAGACAGAAAACGTTTTATCGAAGAAACATTCAAAAACGAACCTAAAGTTTCGGTGATTACCTATGAAGGTTTGACAATTGATTTGTGTCATAAAATAAAAGCCGATTTTATCCTTCGTGGTTTGCGTAATCCTGCCGATTTCGAATTTGAAAAAGCAATTGCACACACCAATCGCCGTTTATCAAAAATAGAAACTGTCTTTTTATTGACTGCCGCAAGAACTTCATATATCAGTTCCAGTATTGTGAGAGATGTAATCCGCAATGGAGGGCAATATGAAATGCTGGTTCCAGATGCCGTTCGAGTGAAATAATTTTAAGAGATTTTGTCAAGTCGAGCGCAGTCGAGACTAAATGATACGTCTCGACTGCGCTCGACTTGACAAATAAACAGTAATAATATAAATTTGTGAAACGAGGCAATAAGCCATAATTTCGCCTAAAAATAAAAGCCATCAAACAATGAGTATAGAAAGAGAATTAAGCAAGCGTAGCGGATCGAAATGTGAACTTTGTGGTGCAACCGAAAACTTAAAAGTATATCAAGTTTTACCAACCAAAAAAGGTGGACTTGACGAAAGTATTATGGCTTGCAGCACGTGTATCGATCAAATCGAAAATCCGGATAACGTAGATTTAAATCATTGGAGATGTTTGAATGACAGCATGTGGAGCGAACATACCGCGGTACAAGTAGTAGCGTGGAGAATGTTAAGCCGCATGCGTGCTGCGGGATGGCCTCAAGAATTATTGGACCAAATGTATTTAGACGAGGATACTTTAGCTTGGGCGCAAGCAACAGGCGAAGGTGAAGACGATGAAAATAAAGTAATTCACCGCGATAGCAACGGCGTAATTTTGGAACACGGAGATTCAGTCGTTTTAATCAAAGATTTAAAAGTAAAAGGTTCCAGTATGGTGGCTAAACAAGGAACTGCAGTGCGTAACATTAGACTTGACCATGAAAATGCAGAATACATTGAAGGAAAAGTAGATGGTCAGCAGATTGTTATCATTACACAATACGTTAAGAAAATATAGTCATCAGTTGGCAGTGTTCATTTATTAAAAAAAGAGTGAGCAGTGGCTTCATTATAGCAAAAAATCGTTAACAGTAAATCAAATTTACTGTTAACGATTTTTTATTGTTATACTGTTTTTTTTCTGCTCACTAAAAGCTGAACACTGAATACTGATTACTCCTCTTCTTTCTTAATCACTTTTCGGGCCACTTCAATTTTAAATTTTTTGCCTTTCATTTTTTCGTCTTTAATGGCATGAAGCAAATCTTTCACTTTGTTGAATTTCACGGCAGCAAATGAGATAAAATCTTTCACTTCGATTAATCCTAAATCGCCTTTTTCCAGTTTCCCTTTTTGGGAAAAGAAACCTACGATATCAATTTTATTCAATTTGTTTTTCTTTCCGCCACTGATGTAAATAGTTTGAAATTCAGGTGGTTTTGGCAATGAATTAGCATTTTCTACTTTCAAAACAGTCATACCATAATCGATATAATCCATTTTTTTCTCACTTTCATGAGCAATAATATACGCCGTTCCAGAAGCCAACATACGTGCTGTACGTCCGTTTCTATGGGTAAATTCATCTTCTTTGGAAGGCAAATGATAATGAATTACGTGATTCATTTCGGGGATATCAAGACCACGGGCAGCCAAATCAGTAGTGATAAGATAACTTACACTTCCGTTTCTAAACTGGATTAAAGCGCGTTCTCTTTCGTCCTGATCCATTCCGCCATGGTAATACGTGGCGTAAATTCCTTTTTCGTTCAAGGTATCGCTGATGCGTTCTGCAGCATCACGATGGTTGCAAAAAACAATAGCCGATTGTGATTTCAACGAACAAATCAAGTTAAACAAGCTACCTATTTTGTCTTTCTCTTTCGAAACAACCATTTTCATGGAAAGATTCGTTTCGTCCACGTTTTCTGGAATGAAATCTAAAATAGTTGGATTTACGACTCTTGTATATCTTGGAATCTCAATATCCGAAGTTGCCGAAACCAAAACACGTTTGTTCAGTTTCGTTAATTTTCCAATGATAAATGACATTTGCTCATGGAAACCCAATTGCAATGATTTGTCAAATTCATCCAAAATCAAGGTTTGAATTTTATCCACACGAAAAGTTCCTCTGTCAATATGATCTGCAATTCTTCCCGGAGTCCCCACTAAAACTGCTGGAGGATTGCTTAAATTCTTGATTTCAGTATCAATGGAATGTCCACCGTAGCACACATTTACTTTATAATCAGTTCCCATTTTTTTCCAAACCTGCTCAATCTGTAATCCTAATTCGCGTGATGGAACCAAAATTAAACATTGAACCGATTGAATTTCGGGTTGTAACATTTCTAAAATTGGCAACAAAAAAGCCAAAGTTTTTCCGGAACCTGTTGGCGAAAGCAATAAAACATTATTGTCATTCAGGATCGTATCTTGTGCTACTTCCTGCATTTCATTCAGGCTTTCGATGCCTAAATTCAAAAGTATATTGTTGGAATGGTGTTTCTTATTCATTTTGCAAAGGTAATTTTTAATTCTTAGTTATGAATTTTGAATTCTAAATTTTCATTTTTTTAAATCGGGAGCTTCCTTTTCTTACTATCATTTCTATTCCTATCGAAAAAAAGCTACATTTGAAATTCAATTTAAAAACCGAAATATGAGATTTTTCACATTCCTTTTTTTACTATTCTCCATCAACTCATTTGCACAAAAAACGAATAAATACGATACTTTTTTCGAAAAAGGAAATGGAAATCAATCCGCATCATATCAGGAAACAATCGCTTATTATAAACTCCTGGCAGATGATTTCCCGACTATCGAAATGCAAAAAATGGGCTTGACAGACAGCGGCGAACCATTGCATGTGGTTGTTTTTAATCCTGAAAAGCAATTTAATTTTGAAATCATCAAAAAAAACAAATCGGTAATTCTGCTTAATAACGGTATCCACGCGGGAGAACCGGACGGAATTGATGCCAGTATGCAATTGTTTAGAGATTTGGCTTTAGGCAAAATAAAAGCACCAAAAAATACCGTTATCGTTTGTATTCCTGTGTATAATATTGGAGGTGCTTTAAACAGAAACTCCACTTCAAGAGCCAATCAGGACGGACCGGAAATCTATGGTTTTAGGGGTAATGCCAGAAACTACGATTTGAATCGCGATTTCATCAAGTCAGATACCCGAAATACCAAAAGTTTTGTGGACATTTTCCATAAAATAAATGCCGATGTTTTTATCGATAATCACGTTAGCAATGGCGCAGATTACCAATATAAACTTACCTACATTATGACCCAGCACAACAAATTAGGAACCGTTTTAGGTAATTTTTTAAATACCGAAATGATGCCTACTTTAGTCAAAGATTTACAAGAAAAGGACATTGAAACTACTCCTTATGTCAATGCTTTTCAGGATACTCCGGATAAAGGTTTTGGTCAATTTTTTGAAAGCCCACGATTTGCTACGGGCTATACTTCATTGTTCAATACCATTGGGTTTGTGGTGGAAACACACATGCTGAAAAAATACGCTGATCGTGTGAAAGTAACATACGAATACATGCGTTCCGCAATTGATTTTACGGATGCAAATTATCAAAAAATCAAACAATTGCGATTGAAAAATGAAGAGCAGTATAAACCAAAAAAAGCGTACCCTATAAAATGGGAAATTGACAGTACAAAAACGATTCCTTTTTCGTTTTTAGGCTATGAAGCCAGTTATAAGAAAAGTGATGTGACATCCGGAAATCGCTTGTTTTATGACCGTACAAAACCATTCAAAAAAGATATTCCGTACAGCAAGGAATTCAAATCCGTAAAAGAGATAATCATTCCGGAAGCATATATTATTCCAAGAGGATTTTGGCCAGTAATTGAATTATTAAAGAGCAATACTATCTCCTATCGCCAACTAAAAAATGATACTATAATTGAAGTGGAAAGCTATAAAATCGCCAACTTTAAAACAACAAGTTCAGCTTATGAAGGGCATTATTTACACCGAAACACTTCAGTAACCGCTAAAATGGAGAAAGTGGCTTTCGCCAAAGGAGATTACGTAATTCCCACACTACAAAAGGGAATCAAATATTTATTGGAAACACTGGAACCCGAAGCAATAGATTCTTTTTTCAACTGGAACTTTTTCGATACGATGTTACAGCAAAAAGAAGGCTATTCTGACTATGTTTTTGAAGATTCAGCTACGCAGATTTTAAAAGAAAATCCAAAACTAAAAGCCGAATTTGATTTGAAAAAACAAAGTGACGTAAACTTTATCAATAATCCGGAAGCGCAACTGGACTGGATTTACAAACATTCTGTATATTATGAAAAGGCACATTTACAATATCCTGTGTATCGTATTTTAAAATAAAAAAAAGCTCCTATTTCAGGAGTTTTTCTTCTTCAAATAATAATTTTATGTTCTCGTAAGAGTTTTTCAATGCCTCTTTTATTTGTTCCGGATTCATCCAAGCTACCTTTTCGATTCCTTCTTCTAATTGCCCTTGTGGGGTTCCTTCAAAATCAGATTGCATTTCGAACCAATGCGTTATTTTTAATTTATATTTTCCATTACGTCTAAAAACATGATATGTTTTTTGAAGTTTATGAGATATTGTCAATCCATTTACACCAGTTTCTTCCTCTACTTCACGCATGGCTGTGGCATCAATTTCCTCCCCTTTTTCGATTCCGCCCTTTGGTAAATCCCATTTTCCATTTCTGAAAATGAACAAAACCTCGCCTTTTTTATTGTAAACTAAACCGCCACCAGCTTTGGTAACAGGGATTTTTGCTTTCAAAGTCTTCAAAATAACGCTTTCATCAGGATGATATAGGTAGGCTTTTTGAATTTTATTTTGAAAGATTTTTACTATAAGTTGCTCTATGTCAATACTTTCTAATAAAAACAATTGAAAATCCGTCTCCTTAGAGATGTGATTTGTCAAAAAAAGTGGTTTGTCGTTAACAAAAACTTTATACATTTGTACTATGATTTTTAATAAAGATACAGCCGAAAAAACAGCCGAATTTCTTTTGCAAATAAATGCAATTAAATTGAATCCAAGAAATCCTTTTACATGGGCTTCTGGATGGAAATCGCCTATTTATTGTGATAACCGATTAATCCTCTCATTTCCAGCCGTAAGGAATTACGTCCGGGATGAATTTTCCAAAAATATTGAGAAACAATTTGGTAAACCAGATGTTATTGCTGGTGTTGCCACTGGAGCAATAGGAATTGGAATGCTAGTAGCAGAAAGTTTGGGATTGCCATTTGTGTATGTTCGCCCAGAACCAAAGAAACACGGAAGACAAAACCAAGTGGAAGGTTTTTTACAAAAAGGACAAAATGTAGTTGTTGTAGAAGATTTAATCAGCACCGGAAGCAGCAGTTTACTTGCTGTAGAAGCTTTGCGCGAAGCTGGAGCTAATGTAAAAGGTATGGCCGCCATATTCACGTATGGTTTTGAAGTTGCTGAAGAAAACTTTAAAAACGCACATATTGATTTGTTTACATTGAGTAATTATCAAAATTTATTAAACTTAGCTGTTGCCAAAAGGTATATTACTGAGGAAGAAGAGCAAACTTTAAGAGAATGGAATGTGAGTCCGTCCACTTGGACTATTGAAGTTTAAAACAACCTAATAAATAAATACCACAAAGATGAACTTAGAAAGTCCAAAAGTCAGTGTTCAAAAATCAGCTCAAGAATTATTTGACTTGTTGAGTGATGTCAAAAATTTTGAAAAATTAATGCCTGAAAACATTGCTAAATTTGAAGTTATAGGTGACGATGCTTTTATTTTTGGATTGAAAGGAATGCCAGAAATTAAGCTTAAAATGAAAGAAAAAGTTGCTCCAAACAAAATTGTTCTAGGAGCGGCAAGTGATAAACTTCCATTTACATTGATTGCGAACATAGATTCGGTTTCGGACAATTCCAGTGATGTAAAACTTGATTTTGAAGGTGATTTTAATCCTATGATGGCAATGATGATAAAAGGACCAATTGGAAAATTTATCGAAACTTTAGCCGGAAATATGACTAAATTGTAAACAACACATTAAATAAATATAGGAAACCCTTTCAGTTTAAACCTGAAAGGGTTTTTTATTTAATTGTTACAATCAGCCATTAATATAACATTTGAATTTCTTTGATATCAAATTCAGCTATACTGTCATCCTCCAGAAGAACCTGAAGTTTCCCAACTGAAGAAACTCCTTGAATAATTCCCATAAAATTTTGTTTCATTTGATTTGAAAAAGGCATTGGCAACCCTTTTTTATATAATTTATCACTATAAGCTGACCACAAAACGGCAGCATTGTGTTTGCATAGCTTCACATTTTTTTCTATTGCGTCACAAATGGAAAAAAGAAGTTCGTCTTTATCAAATTTTGCATTACAAATAACCGTCAAAGAAGAGGCTTTTGGTAAATTTTCGAAATTGGTTTGGTTCACATTTAGTCCTAAACCTACAACAGAAATAATGGTTCCGTCACTTTTGATACTGTTTTCAATCAAAATGCCACCTATTTTTTTATTGTATGACATTATGTCGTTAGGCCATTTTATACTAAGATTAGGAATCTTAAACGATTCCAAAACTTCAATTACAGCAAGTGAAACAACAATATTCAGGTTGAAAATCTGACAAATATCCTCCAAAAAATCCTTAACCAAAATACTCATTATTAAGTTTTTACTCGTCTCAGAGGCCCAAACAGCACCCATTTGGCCTTTCCCCTTAGTTTGATTCTCAGCAGTTACAACAGTAAAGTTTTCTAACTCTTGTTTATTCGATAACCCTTTAAGGAATTCGTTTGTAGAATCTATGGCATCGAGTTTGATTAGTTTCATATACAGTTTTTTGTGAAACAGAATTTAATATTGTGTTAAGGTTCAAAAATAATCACAAAAAATGGTAACTTTACAAACTTATATATAAAAATAATTCATGGCGAAAAAGACTATAAATAATGACGTTCTATTGGCGAACATCATTAAGGGGATAGAAGAGGTAAAAGGAAATGATATTGATATTCTTGATTTAAGAGAGATAGACACCGCAGTTTGCGACTATTTCATCATCTGCAATGGTAATTCAAATACACAAGTTAACGCTATAGTCAACTCCATTCAAAAAACAGTATCCAAAGAATTAAAAGACAAGCCTTGGCATGTTGAAGGAACTGATAATGCAGAATGGGTACTAATGGATTATGTAAATATTGTAGTTCATGTATTTCAAAAACACATCCGTGAATACTACAACATCGAAAGTTTATGGGGCGATGCAAAAATAACTACCATTGAAAACAAATACTAAAGAAACATAACTCCTAGTAATGGCTAAAGATAATAATCCAAATTCGAATAAGTTTAAAATAAGCCCTTGGTTAATTTACACTGCAATATTATTAATTTTCTTGTTTATAAGTTTTATAACTGGCGGTTCTAGCTTAAACGAACCAGGTCAATTAACTTCTTCTAAATTTAACGATTATTTAGAAAAAGGCCAGATCGAGAAAGTTATAGTTTACAATAAAACAGAAGCTGAAGTTTTTCTTAATGCTACAGCATTGAAAGATGCAGCACACAAAAAAGTTTCTAAAGACGTTTTTGACAGACCTAACAAAGGTCCTCATTATACTTTTGACATTGGTAACGATCAGATTTTCCAAAACAAACTGGAAAAAGCTGTTGCTGAAGGTAAATTGAAAGATTTTAACTTCTTACCAAAAAATAACTGGTCGGATATTTTAATCAGTTTATTGCCAATCATCATTATTATAGCTGTTTGGATATTCATCATGCGAAAAATGTCTGGTGGCGGCGCTGGTGGCGGTGGCGGACAGATTTTTAACATCGGGAAATCAAAAGCTAAACTTTTTGACGAAAAAACAGATATCAAAACTACTTTTAAAGATGTAGCTGGTTTAGAAGGAGCAAAAGAAGAGATACAAGAAATTGTTGAATTCTTAAAAAATCCTGAAAAATATACTAATCTGGGTGGTAAAATACCAAAAGGAGCTTTACTTGTAGGGCCTCCAGGAACTGGAAAAACCTTATTGGCAAAAGCCGTAGCTGGTGAAGCGCAAGTACCGTTTTTCTCTTTATCAGGTTCTGATTTTGTTGAAATGTTTGTAGGTGTGGGAGCTTCCCGTGTACGTGATTTATTCAAACAAGCCAAAGAAAAATCTCCAGCGATTATATTTATTGATGAAATTGACGCAGTAGGTAGAGCTAGAGGGAAAAGCAATATGTCCGGTGGAAATGACGAACGTGAGAATACATTGAACCAATTACTGACAGAGATGGACGGTTTTGGTACTAATTCTAATGTAATTGTTTTAGCTGCGACAAACAGAGCTGATGTATTGGACAAAGCCTTAATGCGTGCAGGTCGTTTTGACAGACAAATTTTTGTAGATTTACCAGACATTCGTGAACGTGCTGAAATTTTCAAAGTACACCTTGCTCCTTTGAAAAAAATTGAAGGATTGGATACTGACTTTTTAGCCAAACAAACTCCTGGTTTCTCGGGTGCTGATATTGCAAACGTATGTAATGAAGCTGCTTTGATTGCCGCAAGAAACAACAAAACTGCAGTTGATAAACAAGATTTCCTTGATGCTGTAGATAGAATTGTAGGCGGTCTTGAAAAGAAAAATAAAATTGTAACTCCTGATGAGAAGAAAGCAATTGCTATCCATGAAGCAGGACACGCAACCGTTAGTTGGATGTTGGAACATGCTGCTCCATTAATTAAAGTAACCATTGTTCCTAGAGGACAAAGTTTAGGAGCCGCTTGGTACTTACCAGAAGAACGTTTAATTGTTCGTCCTGATCAAATGCTAGACGAAATGTGTGCAACTATGGGTGGAAGAGCTGCTGAAAAAGTAACTTTTAACAGAATTTCTACCGGTGCTTTAAGTGACTTAGAAAAAGTTACGAAACAAGCCCGAGCTATGGTAACTGTTTATGGTTTGAATGAAAAAATTGGTAATGTAACCTATTACGATTCAACAGGACAAAGCGAATACAATTTCTCTAAGCCTTATTCAGAAGAAACAGCCAGAGTTATTGATGAAGAAATTTCATTACTAATTGAAGGTCAATACCAAAGAGCGATTCAAATATTAGAAGAGAATAAAGATAAACTAGATCAACTGGCAAATATCTTAATCGAGAAAGAAGTCATTTTTAAAGATGACTTAGAAGCTATTTTCGGAAAAAGAACATTTGATAAAAATCTTGAGGAAGTAGTATCTTAGAAAACATATAAAATATTTAATTATTTTTAAAATCTTAATTCAAAAACTACTTTTGAATTAAGATTTTTTTATCTTTGGACGTTTTCAAATAACAAATTATAGTATTTTACAAAAATATGAGTCTTTTTAGAAAAATTTTTGGTTCAAGCAATCCGGCTTCTGATGAAGATCAAGAAAGTGAATTTAGTAAATCCCATACTGATAATACAACCTCTATAGATGAAAAATTTATCTACAATTTTAAAAAAAATGGTGGTAAATTTTTGTATTGCGAAAACTCTGAAGAAGTAAAAGAACAATTTGAAAACATATTAGAAGAAAATGATTGGTTTGAAAGCGAAGTTTTATGCTATGAACCAAATCTTTTTGGAATGCTTGATGATAACAAACTTACCTACGACAAACCTGTAAATCCTAAGTTTCTTCTTGCAAGTTGTGAAAATTTGATTGCTGAAGAAGGTTCTATCCTTTTTTCATCAAAACAAATTAAACAAAACAAACCTAACGAATTACCTACCAATATTATCATTATAGCGAATACAAGTCAAATTCTTGCTGCAAAAAGCGATGGACTTAGTGCTATAAAAAAGAAATACGAAAGAGATTATCCTACCAATATTACTACAGTAAAATATTTCGAGAAAGCTAAAGAAGAAGATTTCACACAATACGGAAGTTCAGCAAAAAATCTATATTTATTGCTTTTAGAAGATCTTTAAGATGAATGAAACTCTAAAACGAGGTATATCAGGAGCTATTTATATTATACTATTACTCGCTTCTATTTTATATTCTACTGAAAGCTTTTTTATCCTTTTTGGTATATTTCTCATTATTGCAGTTTATGAATTTTGCAATTTAATCCAAATACATAAAGTATTTCCAATTCTTTTTGCAACGGTTCTATATACCATCATAACTTTAGTAAGCCATTACAATAAAATCACTACTGATACTATCAATCAGATATTTAATACGGATTTAGAAATAGCAATCAATATTCAACAACTAGATGTCGTTTTATTGGTTATAGCTTTAGTAGTCTCTATAAAATGTATTCTTTTTTTATTTTATGATAACATTCAAAAAATAAGTACTTCATCAAAATACCTCTATTTACTGGGATATATTATACTCCCATTTGTATTTATCACAAAAATTTCATTTGGAATAAATGATTATAATCCAAAAATTATAATTGGATTATTTATCTTAATCTGGACTAATGACACCTTTGCCTATATTGTAGGTAAGTCTATAGGCCGAACCAAATTATTTGAAAAAATATCTCCTAAAAAAACAATTGAGGGATTCTTAGGCGGAATCATTTTTGCAATTTTAGCGGGTTATTTAATATCTAAATACTACATAAAGGCTAATCCTGAATTTAGCGACAGATCCATTTTAATTTGGACTTCTATAGCCATTATTGTTGGAATCGCAGGTACTATTGGTGACTTAATTGAATCCAAATTTAAGCGTATAGCAGGCGTAAAAGACAGCGGAAGTATAATGCCTGGTCATGGAGGTATACTAGATCGACTAGATAGTGTTATATTTGTAGCACCAATAATATTTTTATTTTATAAAATTTTAAACTATGTTTCATAAAGAAGGAACCCAATCTATTTTATTAGGCACTATTTTCACTGCTGTTGTCCTTTTATTGTCTGACAATTTCATTGATACCAACTGGATTAAAATGGCTATACAAATAGCTACTTTATTGCTTTTGATTATTATCCTGCAATTTTTCAGAAATCCAAAAAGAATAGTGATAATCAATGAAAATCATATTCTTGCTCCTGTAGACGGGAAAGTTGTGGTTATT
Source organism: Flavobacterium sp. XS2P24 (assembly GCF_030010285.1). NCBI lineage: Bacteria > Pseudomonadati > Bacteroidota > Flavobacteriia > Flavobacteriales > Flavobacteriaceae > Flavobacterium > Flavobacterium sp. XS2P24. Next base: position 60,730 of record NZ_JASCRU010000014.1, on the reverse strand, counting down.
GAAGAAGTGTTTGAAAGCGAATATTTCAAAGATAAACGTTTGCAAATCTCCATTTTTATGTCTCCAATAAACGTACATGTTACGCGTTATGGATTAAGTGGAATTGTAAAGTTCAGTAAATATCACCCAGGAAAATTCTTGGTGGCATGGCATCCTAAAGCCAGTGAAGAAAATGAAAGAACTACGGTTGTTATCGAAAACAAAACATTTGGTGAAATTTTATACCGTCAAATTGCTGGAGCTTTGGCACGAAGAATCGTGAATTACGCCGAAGAAGGAATGCAAGTACTTCAGGGAACTGATGCTGGTTTCATAAAATTTGGTTCAAGAGTAGATATCTTTTTACCATTAGGAACACCAGTAAATGTTGTACTGAATCAAAAAGCAATCGGAGGAAAGACTATTATTGCTACAAAATAAGCATGATTGAAAAAGATTTAGATACTCGGTTTTTAGAAGCAGTAGAAATAGCTTCTGAAATGACGCAGGCATCTTTACCTCAAGATGTCCAATTGCGGCTTTATGCTTTTTATAAACAAGCAACTTTTGGAACTTTAGATTTAAAACAAACATCATCATACCATTTGAGAGATGCTTTTAAAACCAATGCCTGGATGCAAATTAGTCATCTAACTCCTGATCAAGCCAAAGAACAATACATAGAAATAATTAACACACTCATCAAAAAATAATACAAATTATGAAATCGCCTTGATTCCAAATCACAAATAGGAATAAAGAATGGTGAAATCATATTCCGCTAAAAAAATATTATCTTCATATGAAAAAGCTAAATTTTTTAATTTCTGTTTTATTTTTATTTATCACTTTACTTTCTTGCAACAATAAGAAATTAACTGAAGTAGTCGAAGTTCCTTTACCTACAACCGAACAAACAGTTGCCATCATGGGATCTCCCGATGATGTAAAAGCAGATGAAGGCTCTTTTCAGCTTGAAAAATTGCCTTACGCTTACAATGCTTTGGCACCAAATATATCAGCTACGACTTTAGAAATGCATTATTCCAAGCATTACCTTACCTATACCAATAATTTGAATAAAGCGGTGTTAGGAACACCTTTAGAAAATTTAACAATCGAAGAAGTATTGTCAAAATTAGTTCCTAACGATGCTGTGCTTCGTAACAATGCTGGTGGATTTTACAATCATTCCTTATATTGGAAATGTATGGCTCCAAAAGCAGGAGGCGAACCAACGAATGCATTAGCTGAAGCAATTATCAAAGATTTTGGTTCATTTGAAAACTTTGTTACCTTATTCAAAGAGGAAGCTACAAAGCAATTTGGTTCCGGTTGGGCTTGGCTTATTGTAGACAGAACTGGAAAACTTCAGGTGACCGGTACTTCAAATCAGGACAATCCTTTGATGCGAAATGCACTTATTCCCGGAACTCCAATACTAGCTTTAGACGTATGGGAACATGCATATTATTTAGATTACCAATACCGAAGAAAAAATTATATCGATGCATTTTTCAATGTAATTAATTGGAGAAAAGTAGAAGAAAATTATGATGCCATTTTAAAGAACTAAAAACACGAAATAACCCGTAAATTTCACAACATATTTTTGAATTTTGTAACAACTATCACTAGATAAAGGGCTACCTTTACACTAATACTTAAATCAAATAAAATGAAAACTTTAAAATTAATTTTTTTTTCAAGAAATGTTTTATTAAGTGCTTCTGCAGCTCTACTTTTATTTTCTCTCACTTCTTGTGCCAAGAAAGTTGTATTCTTGACGTCATCTGTAGTCCCTGCTGCTCGAGGTCAGGTTACTGTTAAAAAAGACAATAACAACAATTTTGCGATTAAAATAAAAATAGATAATTTAGCCGAAGCAAAAAGATTAGAACCTTCAAAGAACACCTATGTAGTTTGGATAGAAACCGATGAGTCTATGGTAAAAAACATTGGACAGATACAAAGTAACAATCCATTTATGTCTTCAAAACTAAAAGCAACATTTGAAACCGTTACTGCATTTAAACCTAAAAAAATATTTATTACCGCCGAGGATAACTCAGATGCACAATACCCCGGGAATCAGTTTGTTTTAGAAACGAAAAGATTCTAAAATACAATCAACCACGTAGATTTTAAAGAGTACTAAAAAAGCTGAAACAAAATCAATTTTGTTTCAGCTTTTTTAGTTACAATTTTTCAAGTAATCAGTAAATGGTATTGCTCAGCACAACAATATCCATAGGTTTTATAGTCAACTTTTTGATTCCTTTTTTAGTAAAAACATCTTTGTATTTCCCTTTTTTCAAAATGGGATTCGTGAAGTTAACATTTTTATCACTTCGATTAATGATTACAATTACTTCTTCATCACCAAGTTTGCGACTAAATGCATATATTTTTTCGGCATCATTTGTTGCAATCGTTGTGTAATTCCCCACTTTAATAGCTTTGTACTGATTGCGTAAACTAATGATTTTTTTATACCAATTAAACAAATCCGTATCGAAGTTTACTACATCTGCTTCGTGTTTACTTTGGTCGGGATTGAATATTTCCGGGTTATATTTTTTGTCATTCCAAACCATCGGTTTACGACAATCAGGGTCATTACCACCCCACATACCTGCTTCATCCCCATAATAAATCATTGGCGAACCTAAATATAATATTTGAAATGCAGCTATAAGTTTTTGCTTTTTCAATTGCTGTACGGTAGGTTTTCGAGCAATATAATTGGTATTATTACTTTTCTGGCTCCAATTAAAATACGCTCCCCAATCACTAAACTTCTTCCCATCTGGGTTTGCAACCGCACTACCTATTCTAGTAGCATCATGGCTTCCAACCAGATTTTGCATATTCATTGCAACTCCTTCTCCAAATCCTTCACCTTTACTTTGCAAAAGTATTAATTTGAAAATTTACAATAGAGATTTATAAGAAAAGCATTAATTCCGTATTGAGCTCCTTTGTTCATAGGATTCATCCATCGTTTTGTAGCGTCAAAAATATATTGTTTTGGCCCCGAAACAATTCCTGTGTTATCCTCTTTAAACTCCGGCAACGTTTTTATACCAAACCATCCTTGGTATTCAAACTTGGTACCTTTTACAGCATCTTTCCAACTGTCAACCATGAACCAATCTTTGTAGGCTGATTTTTCTTGTTTTTCCTCTACATCACGAAAAGCAAAACTATTCACTCCCAAATGGTTGAAAACGCCATCAAAAATGATAAACATTTTACGCTTATGTACTTCATCAATAAGTTTTAGCGCCAGTAAATCTGCTTTTGTCCAAACCCATTTTTCTGGATTTAAAGGGTCTTCATTTGCAATTAATTTTTTATCACCTTCAGGATCTGGTCCAAATGATGGGTCAATATGATGGTAGCACAATGCATCATACTTATGAGAAGAAGGCGCCCAAAAAACAGGATTCATATAAATAGCATTAATGCCTAATGATTGTAGGTAGTCCAACTTATCAATAACTCCTTGCAAATCTCCACCATAGCGTCTGCGTTGAAGATTGTAATAAATATCTTTACCATTTTTCTTTTCGTAAGGCTGCAATTCATACCAATCGCTTGTCCAGGGATGAATTTGAAAATCAGAAGTTATATCAAAAGGATATGCACCATCTTGATCATTCACTTTTGGATCGTTTGAAGGATCTCCATTATGAAACCGATCCGGGAATATTTGATACCAAACTACTCCTTTACTCCAATTAGGCGTAAAATCTTTTTGTGCAAAGGTTACCAAGGAAATTAAAAACAGTAAACAAATTGTGAATATTTTTGTCATTAAAATGAGTTTAAAGATTTAAAAATTAATTTTAAAGTATGTCTTACAATTGATAAATAAACGATTCCGAAGGTGCGATTGTAATTTGTACTTTTCCTTCTCCATTCAAAACTTTCAGTTGAACGGAACTTTTATTGTATAACTGATCAGTTACTGTGTAATTTCCATCTTTCAAATTCCATTTTTGAATGATATCTGAAGGTATTTTCAATTCGAAATTGCTGGTGGTAAGCCAAGAAAAATTAGTGACAACTATTAATTTTTGAGTATCAGACCAGCGTGTGAACGCATAAATCCCAGAATCATAACCTTGAGTTGTTTGGCGATTTAATGTTTGAATTTCTTGGTATTTCCCCATCAAAGCCGAGCTGTTCAAAGAAAAATTCAATACTCTTTTGTAAAAATCACGCAACTCTTTTTCATCCTGCGATAATTGACCGCCATCAAATTTCCCTCCATTCATCCAACGCTGATGATTCGGAACTCCAATATAATCAAAGATTGATGTTCTGGAATGAGTTCCAAATCCTGCATTCTCATTTCCGGCCTCTCCTACTTCCTGACCAAAATAAACCATCGTAGGCGAAGTGCTTATGGTTGTTGAAACCACCATCAGAGGTTTTCCTTTTTGTGGTGTTCCCGCAAATTCCGGGCTAGCCAAACGCTGTTCATCATGATTATCCAAAAAATGCAACATATGATGCTCAATATCAGCCATTCCGTTTTGTATGTCTGATAATCCATCCGGTAAAGATCTTCCTTGAATGATATCTTTTAATTTATCATAGGTTTCTACTTTATCATATAAATAATCCATTTTACCTAAATGAATGTAATTTCTATATTCTTTAGGATTGTAGACTTCGGCTAATAAAAAAGCATCTTGATTATTTACTTTAATGGCTGAATTCATATAACTCCAAAATTCATACGGAACCATTTCGGCCATATCAAATCTAAAACCGTCAACCCCTTTTGCGGTCCAATACAAAGCAATGTCTTTGAATTTATCCCAAGAATCTGGAACATCTTTTCCTTTCCAAAAATCGAAATGTTCCTGATACGATTTGGTATCAAAACCCGCCGGAAGTTCCGGGAAATCTTTGGAACCATCCGGACGAATACCATAATTTACTTTTATGGTTTCATACCAGTCATTCTTATCAGGTTTAGCTAAACGAGAACCGTTTCCGGTCCATTTTGCGGGACTTTCTTCAAATTTACCATCAATTAAAGGATTCTTTTCTCCATTTAATGGTTTATCCGTATCGGGGATTTCAAAGTGCGTATTTGGAATATAATAAAAGTTATTATCTCTTTTGTATTCAACAGTTGTATCATCATCAGCACCAAAATCTCTAACACCTGCCGGATTACTCTTTCCTTCGTACTTACGTGCAATGTGATTCGGAACAATATCAATAATCACTTTTAATCCCGCTTTGTGAGTTCGCGCAATCAAAGCCTCAAATTCTTGCAACCGATTCGCTGGATTTACGGCTAAATCTGGATTTACATTGTAGTAATCTTTTACGGCATAGGGAGAACCTGCCCTTCCTTTTACCACTTCCGGGTCATCATTGGAAATACCAATATCCGAGTAATCCCGTATCAAAGCATGATGCGGAACTCCGGTATACCAAACATAAGTAACACCCAAATCCTTTATTTCCCGTAACGCTGTATCCGTAAAATCGTTGAACTTCCCTACTCCATTTTCTTCAATGGTTCCCCAAGGTTTATTGGTAGTATTTTTATTTCCGAATAATCGGGTAAAAACCTGATATACAACTTCTTTTTTATTCGAGACTGACTCTTTCGGTTCTGTATTCATTTTTAAATCTTTTGTTTTACAAGCTGTTGCCAAAAGCACCACGCTTATCCCTGCAACAATAGTTATTTTTTTCATCATATAAAATTATATATACCGATTTCAATTCTTTTGATAATAAAATGAGTATCAATTTTTAAATTTAATATTTTTTAAATAAAAGAAGTCTATATCGTTTGAAATTAAATAATTCTATGCACATAAGCAGAAACTACATCGAAGGAGTAAGGCCATTTGTTGATAACTTTAAAGAGAGACAACAATAGCTTTTACCGCCTTTTTGACTAATTATAAATAAATCCTAATATAGATTAGGATTGTTTCCTTTTTCATAAATTTGACAAAAAATAAATCCATTGAAGAAATCAATATTTTTCCTTCCTTATTGTTTGATACTGCTTGTTACTAATTTAGTTTTGGCGCAAGCCCCAAAAAAAATTATTGTAGAAAACTCTGATTTTGCTGATGTAAACCAGGTAGAAATTCCGGATGCATTATTACTTATCGGAAACGTACGTGTCAATCATGATGGCGTAGTGATGACCTGTAATAAAGCGTATTATTTCCAAAAGGAGAACTACATCAAGGCTTTTGGAAATGTACAGATGGTGCAAGGAGACACTTTATTTCTAAACAGTAAATACGCGGAATACAATGGAAATGTAAAAAAAGCATATGCTTCCGGTGACGCAGTAATGAGCTCCCCAGATGCGACTTTAACCACAGAAATAATTAATTTTGACCGAAATATCCAAGAAGTATTTTACGATACGCCAGGGACAATTACCAATAAAGACAATACGCTAAAAAGTAATTCAGGAAGATATTATGTAAAACAAAAGAAATTCCAATTCCTGACTGCGGTTACCATCACAAATCCAACGTATGTAATCAAATCAAATCACTTGGATTATTTTAGTAATTCCGGACATTCCTATCTTTTTGGACCATCAACAATTACCAGTAAAGCCAATTATATTTATACCGAAAAAGGGTTTTATGACACCAAAAAAAATCTGGCGCATTTTCTGAATAAATCCTACATCAGATACGATGATCGGGTGATTAAAGGGGACAGTTTATATTATGACCGAAACCGTGAATTTGCATCGGCAACACGCAATGTAAAAATAACGGATTCCATCAATCGCGGAATCGTAAAAGGACATTATGCCGAAGTGTATAAAAAACTCGATTCTATGTTTGTGACCAAAAGAGCCGTTGCGGTTAATTTTGTCGAAAATGACTCAGTTTACATCCACGGAAAAAAATTAATGGTTACCGGAAAAGAAGGAAACCGAATTATCAGAGCGTTCAATAATGTCCGATTTTTTAAAACTGATATGAGTGGCAAATGTGATTCGATTCATTCGAGTTCCAAAACAGCTTTGACAAAAATGATTGGAAATCCGATACTTTGGAACGCAGAAAACCAAATCACAGGAGATGTAATGCATCTTATAGGCAATAATACCACTCAAAAACTAGATTCACTCAAAGTGCTCAATAATACGTTTATAGTCTCCAAAGACACACTGGGAACCGGCTATAATCAAGTCAAGGGACAAAATCTCTATGGCAAATTTGAGGAAGGCAAACTCCATGATGTCGATATTGTAAAAAATGCCGAAGTCATTTATTATATGCGGAATGAAGCACAAGAACTCATTGGTATCAACAAAAATGTGAGCAGTAAAATCAATCTTATTTTAGAAAAAAATGAGATTGAAACCATTACCTTTTTTCAGCAAGTAGATGGCGAAATCTATCCTGAAAAAGAGTTGCCGGAGAACGCAAGAAAACTGCGAGGATTAGTCTGGCGAGGCGATGAACGAATAAAATCCAAAGACGATATTTTTCCGCCTGAAGAAAATGAAGACAATGATAAAATAGCGAAAGCAACCGAGGCCGCTGAAGCCAAAGAAGATATTCCTATGAAAATCAGGAAAGAAACCCTGAATTACGATAAGAAGAAAGGGAAAAAATAGTGTTCAGTCGCAGTATTCAGTTTTTATGAAAACGACTAAACCAATAAACGATTAAACAAATAAATTTTGAATACCGATTTCTTAAAATACCAAGCGCAAACCTCACCGTATCCATTGGGCATGGAAGTTTCACACGCGGTAGGTTCTTATATTTACGATACTAATTCTAAAAAATACTTGGATTTTGTGGCTGGAGTTTCCGCTTGTGCATTGGGACACCAACATCCAAGAGTCAATCAAGCCATCAAAGATCAGCTGGACAAATATTCTCATGTCATGGTGTATGGGGAATATTCTCAAAGTCCTGCGGTTCAATATTGCAAATTATTAGCCTCGCTCCTGCCCGCTACTTTAGACAAAACCTATTTGGTGAATTCAGGAACCGAAGCCATTGAAGGCGCGTTAAAACTCGCCAGACGTACCACAGGAAGAAGCCAGTTGATTTCATGTCACAATGCATATCACGGTAATACTATGGGTTCTATGAGCGTCATGGGATTTGAAGAACGCAAACAAATCTTTCGTCCGTTGATTCCTGATGTTGATTTTATCACCTTCAATAACGAAGATGATTTACAAAAAATAACGACTAAAACCGCAGGAATTATCCTGGAAACCATTCAGGGTGGTGCCGGATTTATTCAACCACACAATGATTTCCTTAAAAAAGTGCGCGAGCGCTGTACCGAAGTGGGCGCGATGATGATTCTCGACGAAATCCAACCAGGCTTTGGGAGAACCGGAAAACTTTTCGGATTTCAAAATTATGATGTCGTTCCTGATATCGTGGTGATGGGAAAAGGAATGGGCGGCGGCATGCCTGTAGGTGCTTTTACGGCTTCATCAACAATAATGGATTTGCTAAGTCATGATCCAAAACTAGGTCATATCACTACTTTTGGAGGTCACCCTGTCATTGCGTCAGCCTGCTTGGCGACTTTGCAGGAAATAACTGAGACCAACCTTATGGCCGAAGCCATGGAGAAAGAAAAGCTATTCAGAACACTTTTGGTACATCCTTTGATAGAAGAAATAAGAGGAAAAGGATTGATGCTGGCAGCAATGACAAAAAGTGCCTATATAACAAACGAAGTGATTCTCAAATGTCAAGACAAAGGACTTATTTTATTCTGGTTACTGTTTGAAGGTTGCGCCATTAGAATAACACCTCCTCTAACCATTTCTGAAGAAGAAATACGAGAAGGTTGCAGCATCATACTTGAAGTAATGGATGAAATGATGATTGAAGAATAATGATTAACGTCCCGAAGCGTCGGGATTGATTTTAGAAGTAGCAACACTGATTACATATCAAATAGATATTCAAAACAATTATTAAAATTGGGAGCTATTTACTTCGTCAGTTCGCTTAGCTCGTGTCCAGCTATCGTTATAATCTTTTACTTTTTGGCAGCAAAAAGTAAAAGGATTTCCACTCTTATCAGGGCTATGGCATCCGTTTAAACCAAAGCTTTTTTGTTAATTAAATTGTTCACAACAATTCTAACTTTCCCTCACAGTACACGCACGATTACCTAAATTTATTTAGGCCAAATTAAAAACACACAGTATGCAATTAAGCAACGAAGAAGAAGACTATAACTTATCCCTGTCTAAATTTGAGTCCATGTTGAAAACCAACAAAGTGCTCTTTTTTGACTCCGAAGAATTTGAAGAAATTATTCTTCATTATCTCGATATGGGTAAGGCCGCTTTGGCAAAAAAAGCTCTGAAACTGGCATTGGAACAACACCCAAAATCTACCGGACTAAAATTAGTTCAAGTGGAAATGCTAGTCTATGATGATAAACTCGAATTAGCCGAAAAGCTATTGAATGAGTTGTACGCCATTGAACCAACCAATGAAGAAATTTACATTCAAAAAGCCAATATCTGCTCTAAAAGAGACCAACACGAAAAGGCCGTTGAATTATTAAAAATAGCTTTAAAATATACCGATGATTATGCCGATGTCTATAATTTAATAGGCATGGAATTTCTTTTTATGGACAATCTTGAAATGGCAAAAGAAAGCTTTATCAAGTGTTTAGAAGAAGATTTGGAAGATCAATCAGCGTTGTACAACGTTGTATATTGTTTTGAGTTTTTAGATCAAAACCAAGAAGCGATTACCTATTTGAAAAAATACATTGACAAAAACCCATACAGCGAAATCGCCTGGCATCAACTGGGTCGTTTGCATTATGGAGTTAAAGAATATGAAAATGCGATTCGCGCCTTTGATTATGCCACTTTAATTGATGATGAATTCCTTGGTGCTTTTATGGAAAAAGCAAAAGCTTTTGAGCGATTAAAAAAATACGATGAAGCCATAGAAAGCTACAGCAGAACCATCGAATTAGATGATGCGACTTCGTATGCTTTACTTCGAATGGGAAAATGTTATGAAAAACTAGGCAATAAAGCTTTAGCATTAAAATATTTCAATCAAACCGTGCATGAAGATCCACTTTTAGATAAAGGTTGGATTGCCATTACTGATTTTTACGTTCGTCAAAAAAATTACCAAAAAGCGTTATTTTATGTCAACAAAGCATTAGCTATTGACAACCAAAATCGTTTGTATTGGAAACGTTTTGCGACTATCAATAAACAAATGAACTTCTTTGAAGAAGCTGAATTTGGATATAGAAAAGCGGTGGAATTTGGTGATTATGGTTTAGACACTTGGTTATTCTGGGTGGATATTCTTCAATTTTTAGGAGAATTTGAAAGCGCTATACAAACGTTATTACAAGCTTCAGAGTATTTTCCGGAAGAGAATGAAATTGAATACCGTTTGGCTGGATTGTATTTTATGTTAACTGATAATACAAAAGCAAAATTCCATTTGAGCAATGCCTTACGATTGAATTTTGATAATTATATTCTTTTAGAAGATTTATTTCCAGTAGTTTGGGCAAAAAAAATGGTACAGAATTATATTGCAAAACATAAAAAACAATAATGGTTGACATAGTTAGAAAACGCTTTGGATTATTAGGACGCAACATTAGTTATTCATTTTCTAAAGGATATTTTACAGATAAATTCAATAGCGAAAACTTTGCCGGTTGTACCTATGAAAATTTTGATATTCCTGAAATAACAGCTTTTACAGAGGTAATTAAAAACACTTCGGATTTAAAAGGATTGAATGTTACCATCCCGTACAAGGAAACGGTAATTCCATTTTTGGACAAATTATCTAAAAAAGCGGAGCTAATTGGTGCTGTAAACACTATCAAAATTACCAAAAAAGGCAAGTTGAAAGGCTACAACACGGATTATTATGGTTTCAAAAAATCATTAGAACCATTATTGCAACCGCACCATAAAAAAGCCTTGATTTTAGGAACAGGCGGCGCTTCTAAAGGAGTCGCTTTTGCTTTGGACGAGCTTGATATTCCGTATACTTTTGTTTCGAGAGAAGCCAAAGAAAATGGAATTGATTACGACCGAATCAACGCAACTACATTTGATAATTACCAAATCATCATAAATGCTACTCCGGTAGGAACAAGTCCTAATGTGGAGGCGTTCCCTTTAATTCCATACGAATTTTTCACGGAGAAGCACATTGCTTATGATTTGATTTACAATCCTGCTGAAACACAATTCCTTAAAAAAGCCAAACAACATGGAGCACAAATCAAAAATGGTCTGGATATGCTCATTTTTCAAGCAGAGAAAGCTTGGAAGATTTGGAATAAATAGTTAAGAGGTTCCCTAAAGAATTGATCGTCTTGTTTTAAAATTGAGTTACTCTCTTTGAGTAATACTGTTTTAAAACAAGACGATTTTTTTATATCAGTAATTTAAAAGACAAATTGAGGTTTCCCGTAAAGCTGTTAATTATTTAATCTGTTAATTTGACTGAAAATCAAAGTCCTGCAATCAATTTAACACCTTAAATCATGATCAAAAGAACTATTCTCATCGAAAACAAGTCTTCTATTACGACAAAAAATCAACAGTTAGTACTAAAATCAGAAATAAGGGAAAGTACAATTCCAATAGAAGACGTAGGGTTTCTTGTGCTTGATCATGCTGAAATTTACCTTAGCATTCCTGCAATGAACTTAATTGTAGAAAACAATACCGCTATTATTATTTGCGGCAGCAACCATCTACCCAATGGAATGTTACTCAACCTCAACAGTCATCATATTCAGCAGGAAATATTCAAAAACCAAATCGAAGCTTCCATTCCTCTAAAAAAGCAATTATGGCAACAGACTATCATTGAAAAAATTAAGAATCAAGGGGAATTATTGGAAAAAATAACTGAAAATAAAAATACGTTTGAATTTCTGGCAAGTAAAGTTTTAAGCGGCGATACCACAAATATGGAAGGTGTTGCAGCACAGCAATATTGGAAAAATTTTCCTTTGCCTAATCATGAAAAAGATGGAATAAAAAGAGAACGCTATGGCGATTATCCCAATAATTTTTTAAATTACGGTTATGCTATTTTGAGAGCCGCAACCGCACGAGCACTTTCCGGTAGCGGATTATTAAATACACTTGGTATTCATCACAAAAGTAAATACAATGCTTTTGCACTTGCAGATGATATTATGGAACCTTTTCGTCCCATTGTTGACGAAAAAGTTTTTGAGATTATGAAACGATATCAAGAACAAGAACTCAACACCGCTATAAAAGCGGAACTATTACAAATGCTGACACAAACAGTTTATTTCAAGGAAGAAAAAAGTCCGTTAATGGTAGGATTGCAAAAAACGGCCAGTTCGCTGCAGCAATGTTTTACAGGAGACCGTAAAAAAATTAAATATCCTAAATTATGGAACTTAACGGATACCGAATAATGTGGTTGTTCGTGTTTTTCGATTTACCAACAGAAACCAAAAAAGACAAAAGAAATGCCTCTCAGTTTCGAGGAAATCTCTTGAAAGATGGTTTTAGCATGATGCAATATTCAGTTTATATTCGTCATTGCGCCAGTGGAGAAAGTGCAGATGTACATGAAAAACGCATTAACAGGCTCGTTCCTCCGTTAGGAAAAGTGAGTGTTTTACGCATTACCGACAAGCAATTTGGCATGATTATCAATTACTTAGGCAAGGCCAAACAGGAAAACATTAATGCACCAACGCAGTTAGAATTATTTTAAACAACACTTTTATTTTTCGAAAAATATATCTGTGTTCCACCTCCCAGGATTTGTTTCGATATAATTAGAAATTCTTTCATAAGACCCATCGTTTCTAATAATGTGATCATGGAACGAACGTTGCCAAGTAAAACCAATGAAACCGGTTAAATGAATTTGCTTTGAAGAGGTGGTTTTATAGGCACCAATTAGTTCAGATAATGATTTTACTTTTATTTCACAATCAGAAATCAAATTGCTATCAATTTCCAAAATGGCATGGACATGATTCGGCATTACTATAAAAGAATGTAAAACAACATACCCATATTGATTACCCAACCAATTCCATTGTTTTTGTGCAATAGAACCACATTCATTCAATTCCATATGCGGATTCATTGACTCGTGTACGGACAGGTCGCGACCTGTACCTACCGTATTCACATTCCCAAAACAACATTTCCTATCTTGAACACAAATCGTAACGAAATATAAATTATTTTGCGAATAATCATATCCCAACATTCTATTTCGCTTTCTATTTTTCATTAAATTATCATTTAAAAATAGTATCAATTCCCGTGTTTGGAAATTATACCTAATTAATTTACATCATTTTTCGGGTTTTTTATTTGAAAATATGTGGATATTACACCATAATATGCATAATGTACAGACAGGTCGCGACCTGTCCCATACCCAGAAATAAAAAAATGCCTCAATATTGGGGTATCAATCCAAAAAAGAGGCATTTTTTTATACGATATTCTTCCTTATTCTATTGATAATTAGAAGGTAACGAGCCAACTAATATCGTGTTTTCTAATCTTTAATCAAACCACAACGTAGGAATGAAGCCAGACGAAAAAATAGTAAATATCGTGTTTTCTAATCTTTAATCAAACCACAACCGAAAGTTCAGCTTTTCGATTAAAACCATAAATATCGTGTTTTCTAATCTTTAATCAAACCACAACCGTATCGCCTTGCTTCAGTTGCTTCTGCCAAATATCGTGTTTTCTAATCTTTAATCAAACCACAACCAACTTCAATTGTTACCAACTGTCCTTTTAAATATCGTGTTTTCTAATCTTTAATCAAACCACAACAAACCATCGTTGATGTTGTTTTTATTGAGTAATATCGTGTTTTCTAATCTTTAATCAAACCACAACCCATTGACATAAACAACTCCGTTGCTTGTAAATATCGTGTTTTCTAATCTTTAATCAAACCACAACGAAACTGAAATATACCAAAGATCACCTTTTAATATCGTGTTTTCTAATCTTTAATCAAACCACAACCTATTATCAGCGAACAACTCGCTCAATTACAATATCGTGTTTTCTAATCTTTAATCAAACCACAACTGCTGTTCAAAGCTCGGTGTTGGTTAGCCCAATATCGTGTTTTCTAATCTTTAATCAAACCACAACCCAATATTGGTCAACTGTTGTAATCCTACGAATATCGTGTTTTCTAATCTTTAATCAAACCACAACGGACAAATATTGAACGAGAAAATGAACGAAATATCGTGTTTTCTAATCTTTAATCAAACCACAACAGGTGGTGCCACACAATCTAAGGTAATCATAATATCGTGTTTTCTAATCTTTAATCAAACCACAACTATTTGCCATCGCTTCCAGTTGCTTTTTGTAATATCGTGTTTTCTAATCTTTAATCAAACCACAACGTGTTGTCCGAGATGTACAAATCAAAACCAAATATCGTGTTTTCTAATCTTTAATCAAACCACAACCGCTTTATCAAGCTATTGAAAAATTACAAAAATATCGTGTTTTCTAATCTTTAATCAAACCACAACCGATGGTGTGAATGGCAAGAGTGCGTATGAAATATCGTGTTTTCTAATCTTTAATCAAACCACAACGGGTAACATACACGTCTATGAGAACAATGTAATATCGTGTTTTCTAATCTTTAATCAAACCACAACAATGGAGTACAGTTTATTCAAATTTCCATAAATATCGTGTTTTCTAATCTTTAATCAAACCACAACATTACTTCGATCGTGAAATCTTCGTTCACGAATATCGTGTTTTCTAATCTTTAATCAAACCACAACCATCTGATAAAATTGTATGCGAAGTTGCTCAATATCGTGTTTTCTAATCTTTAATCAAACCACAACGCGGTGCAAGTGGCATCGTCAAAGTAGTAGAATATCGTGTTTTCTAATCTTTAATCAAACCACAACAATTGCCAGTTTTAACATCTACTCCAGCCTAATATCGTGTTTTCTAATCTTTAATCAAACCACAACTATAATTAAATTATTGAAAATAAATTAAAAAATATCGTGTTTTCTAATCTTTAATCAAACCACAACGGCGATGGATTCATATTTGTATAACCTGTCAATATCGTGTTTTCTAATCTTTAATCAAACCACAACGGTGGCGTTCAAACAAACAAACTTTTTTATAATATCGTGTTTTCTAATCTTTAATCAAACCACAACTGAAAGCTACTGCATCCCTGCTGGGCGGATGCCATACCTTTCAGTTGTGGTTTGAGATGTTTAAGATATCGAACGAAATGTCAAAGAACTCGTTTTTTTACAAATGTTTCAATAAAACATCTGGATTAGAACGATTGAACCAAAAACTTAAGATTTCGACTTGATCTAATTCGTGATTTACTTTGTAAATAACACTGATGTAGGGTGTAGCCATAAACTTTCGATTTTGAGTATTCTGAAAAAAACTAAAGCTTTCTGGAAAAACGGCAACTTGTTTTAGATTATGTTTTACCAAGTCCGAAAAATGAATTGCCTTATCACGACCATAAGTATCAAACAAATGTTTTACTATTTCCTCAAATTCTAATTTTGCAATGTTCGAAAATTTTATTTTCATTTTCTATTTGAAATTATAGTATCTACATCAAAAACAAAATCTTTATGCTCAATAAATTGCCCGTTTCTAAACTGTTCTTCGGCTATTGCAATTTTTTTTGACAACATTTCAAATTCATAGAGTTCGGGTTGGATTATTTCAACAATTTTAATCACTTCATCCAAAGTAAATTTATTTTCTCGCAATTTTCTATAAAAAGTAGCCAACGGAATATTAGCCTTTTCACTGATATACTCCGTTTTATAAGGCGAATCAGCTATTGTTTTATCAAAATTTGCAACTATTTTTCTAGTTTCTAATAACTCAGTTATCATAATTATTAATTTTAATTATCACAAATATACGAAAATTTTATTTCAGTTGATTTATTTTTCCTGAAACTGAAATTTTTACTTTAATAGGATTGAAAGTAAACCAACCTGTTTTCCCTTCACCAAAACCTCTAATTTGTATATAATCATCATCAGTAACAGTAGAAGATTTATGTTTTCTAAAGAAATAATCTCCAGATGTTAATTTCTGCACTCTATATAAATGCTCTTTCAAAACATCGTAATCTGGATTTTCCCAGTTTATCTCATCATCATTTAAACCTAACAAAAACATATCGTTTATATGCAAGGTTGTTACAATTTCTTTTCCGTCTGGTGGCAATTGATATGCTGGAAATCCTTTGCTTTTTCTTTCTACAACAGTCCAAAATGTAACTACTTCTTCTTTGAGATTTCCATTTTCATCTTTGTAAATCAATACGTGATGGTTACTATTTGGATCTACAAATTGTTTTATATCTTCTTTCAATCGCTCTGCTTTACTTAATACTTTCTTTACTCTGACTTTTTTTATTGGAACAGGTGTTCTGTTAAAATTTTCAGGTTCTTTTTTATTCAAACGCAAATACCTTTTTCCTTCATTTGGCATAAAAAAAGAATTTTCCTTTAATATTTTATCAACTTTCTCTTTAATTTGTTTTTGTTTAATTTTATCAAGATTCTTTTCTTTATCAATCATCTTATCAAAAAATCGAATTTCATCATTGCTAAACTTTGTCAATACATCATCAATTATAACCTTTTTCAGATTGGCATCTAAAATATTTGTAAGCTGTGCAAAACTTAATTTATTAATATCTACTCTATAAACATATTCATCTTCATTACAATTTTTATTTTGACCGTAAACAGTTTCTAAATGCAATTGTCCTCTTGCGGCTACGCCAACATTTCTATAAACCTGTCCGTTTTTCTCTGTTTTATGAGTTCTAACGCTTATAATATTGTTTAGTTTTTTATGAGAGACTAAAATTTTATCAACCGCAACTTCGGCATCTTTTACGAAACCATCCCAAGGCAAAGGAAAATTTTTGTTTTCCGGTTTTCGGTCGTATCTATTCCATTCGGATAATTTCTGTAAATGTTTCACCGTTCCACAAGCCATAACCAAAGCATCAATGGCGTGATGGCGATGATCTTCTCTGGTTTTGGTTTTATCTTCAGGATTAAGTACCGCATTCATACCCCATTTTTGGCGCAAATTAGCTGTCATTTGTCCAGGAGAAACAGCTACTTTATCACAAATTTTAGACATATAATTTTTAGCTTCCTTGCTAATATATCTGGTATCATTCAAGTTCTTACTTGCAAAATCATCATCAAATTTTTGTTGCACAAAGCGTTTGAACTTTTGATAACTATTTGGATATTGAGCAGTATCGGAAAATAATTTTAAGGCTCTTTCCTTTACTTCGTGCCATTTGTTTTCTCCTTGCAAACTATAAAATTCAAAAGGAGTTTTGTCACCTTTAGCTCTATTTTCATCAGCAAAACAAAGTGTTTTGTTCATAAAACTATCGTTCAAGGATTTACTCCACGGATGAATATGTTCAATTTGAACTTCGCCACTAAACAATTGAGTTACACTTATACTTCTTCCTGTATAAGGGCAAGTATGTTTACATTCTTCCCAAAGTTTATAGAGTAATAAGTTGTCGTGAGAAATATGTTTGCTTAAATTATTGAGTTCTACTTTTACTCTATCATTTTCCCTTTCTAATTTTTGTTGACGATTTCTTTCTTCTCTTCTACCTGATTTTGATGCTTTTAAATTTCGCGCCAATTCCACTTTTATTTCATCCGGTTTTCCGTATTCATCAACTATTTCGTTTACTAACTTCCTTATTTCAAATAAAGCAGTTATTACAACAGGATTTCTAATGGCTTGAATTTCCTTATCAGCATTTGCATTTACTGGAAGTTTTTCGAGCAAAACAGTTTCATCAATAATAGCAGAATGATGATATAATTTGGTCAATTGTTTATCAGTTAAATTCAAATCTGCTTTCAGAAAATATTTTAAAGGTTCTATAAATCCACCTTTTAAATTGGAACGAACAATTTCATAAACATTATCAAGTATTAATCCTTTATCATCGCTGTTTATTGTTTCCCAATTCTGACCATAAGCATTTTTTATTCCGCCAAGAACTACAGCAATATCATATTGAAATCCCATTCCTAAAAACGGTAAAATATTGTTAATTGCTTTTCGACTTAAACTGGCATATTTGTCTTTTAAATTAAATTTAGAAATAGCCTCTGCTTGTGTTTCATCAAAACCCCAATTCGCAACCGCATAATTTCTAACTTTGTCTTTACTGTCAAAGAAGTACAAAACGTGCCAAATATCCTCCTGCTCTTTTTCTGTAAAATCAAACCATTTTTTACCAAAGAACTTCTTGTTACATAGATTTGATATTGTATGAGTCCCCACAATTTTATCTTCATCCTTGTAATTGAATTTATAAATGGCGTCTAGCTTGTTGATAGCTTTGCGAATGTCTTTAAAACTTGGTTTCTCTTTTTCAATTAGAAAATTAAAAACTAACTTTCTCTCATCGGCGTGTAACTTATGACCATTATATTCAACCGTATTAATCCATTGGTGCAATCTATATAGTTCAAAAGGAATTGCACTTAATTGACATTTTGTTTTATTGGGTTCGAATGTACAATTACCAACTAAATGTTTTTGAGAACGCAAAGGGCGTTGATGAAATAAAATACCATCTTCTTTGAAACCTTCATCATTCTTTCTGCCTCCAATTTTTTCTTTTATTTCGTGAGTTAAATTAGAATGATATTTTTTTTGATATTCCCAAATTTCTTCAAATTCATCAACATACATTTGGCGAGTAGTATATCTATTTCTAATGCGCTCCAAACCATCTACGAAAGGTTGATTTTCTTTGGGTGAAATTTCATAAAAATAAGAGCCTAATGTTTTATTCTCAATTTGTTCTCTAGTTTCATCAATTCCTATTTTACCTTCTTTGGCATTGCCTTTAAAAATAGCACCATCATCTTTTCCTGCGCTTCTGCTATTGCTTAAAAATCCTCTTCGTTGAATTAAATGATAAAAAATACGCCCAATTTCTTCAAAACTTAACTTTTCATTCAATGCTCTATGTCTTAATTCATAAGGATTAAGTGCAAACCAAGAAGCTAATTCTTGAGATGGAAACTTTTTAGTAGTTTTCCAATCATCAAAATTTTGATTTGTTAATGGACACATATTAAAAGAAGCTAATTCTTTAAGTAAAACTTTCTTTCTTAACTTTTTTCTAAAAAACTGTCTTCTAGTTCCTCTTGCGCCTGTTCTACTGGCATTTTTTGAAAGCTCTCCTTCTCCATCTCCTAAATTATCAACTCCAACAGGAAATATTCTACTTCCCATTCCTATAATTTTATTCAATTTATCATCAATCAAAGCCCACCCAATCGAGTTTGTCCCTAAATCTAATCCTAATATTTTTGCCATAACAATCTGTATTTTGTAAGAATTTTTAAAGCTACGGAGAAAATAATTAACCACTTTACGGTTTTCCTCATTGCAACTTAACTATTTTTTGTTTAGGTTTGTAATGATTAAAATTTCTAATCTTTAATCTTATCACAATAAGGCTACATGCCGTAGATGAAAATCTTTAGTCCTGCTTCGGTGGGACTTTTTTTTGGTTACAACTCACAATTATAGTCCCAAAACCCTAGCCCTGATGGCCCCGAAGTATCGGGAGACATCCTTTTTTGTTTGCCTTTTCGGCGAACAAAAAAGATACAGCGAACAGCAGGAAATTGCTTCAAAAAGAACTATTTGCTAACCTAAAACGACTATAAATAAAGGATTTATTTTGAAATTTCATGCTCCTTTACTATCTTTCGTGCTCGATAAAAAAATAGAAACCTTACACATTGAAAAAATGTTAGAAGAAAAGAATGATAACCTGCTTGAGGCAGATGGAAATTTAGAACACAATTCTGTTGAATCTACTCCAATAGAACCAGAAGTTTTGGAAACGGAAACTAGTGACACTGTTACTACTATTCCTGCAGAAGATAATGCTGTAACTCTAAATGATGAGGAGTTGACAGCTAATGAACCTATTACAGAGACTGAAAACCAGACTGTACTAGATGCTATTGCCGAAACAAATGCTGCCGAAAGTGAGGACGAAACGTTGAAGGAACGTCACGAAATTCCAATGCAGGATTATGATACCTTATCACTTGAAGAACTGGTAGACGAGCTGAAAAGTTTAGTTTCCAATGAAAAAGTAATGTCGTTTAAGGAGCATATTGAAGAAATCAAAAAAGCATTTTTGGCTAAATACAACCACCTTCTTGAAGAGAAAAAAGAGGAGTTTTTAGCAGAAAATCAAGATCCAAATGAAGAATTTCAATATCATTCTCCACTAAAAACAAATTTTGATAAATATTATTCTCTTTTTAGAGATACTAAAAATACCCATTTCAAGAGTTTACAAACGAATCTAAAAACAAATTTAGAAAACCGTTTGGCTATTGTTGAGGAATTGAAAGAGTTGATTAACCCACAGGAAAACATCAAAGACACTTTAAAACATTTTAATGATTTAAGAGAACGATGGAAAACTGCCGGACCAATTCCGAAAGATAAATACAACCACGTTTGGAACAATTTCCATTTTCATGTTGAAAACTTCTATGATTACCTGCATTTAGACAGAGAAGCCAGAGATTTAGATTTCAAACATAATTTAGAGCAAAAACAAAAAATTGTAGCGCGTGTAGAAGAATTGGTGAATGAAGCCGATATCAACAAAGCATTCAGAGAACTGCAGGATTTACATAGAATTTGGAAAGAAGACATTGGTCCTGTTTCCAGAGAACATCGTGATGCCATTTGGAACAAGTTTAGCGATTTGACCAAACAAATGCATGATAAACGTGAAGTTTTGTTCGAAAATCAAAGAGGAACAGAACTTGAGAATTTAGAAAAGAAAAAAGAAATTATTGCCAAGATTGAACTTTTGGCTACTGAAAAAGTAAATGCACACACTCAATGGCTTGCTCAAATAGAAAAAGTGGAAGCGTTGCGTACTGCTTTCTTCTCTGCCGGAAAAGTTCCTTCGGATGTGAATGAGGAAACTTGGGCTGGTTTTAAAACTGCTGTCAGAAATTTCAATTCTTTCAAAAATTCGTTTTACAAAGACATTAAAAAAGATCAAAACGACAATTTAAGCAAGAAAACAGCTCTTGTTGCCAAAGCCAAAGAATTGCAAGAAAGTCTTGATTTTGCTGCGACTACTCCTATCATGAAACAAATTCAGGATGAATGGAAACAGATAGGACATGTGCCAAGAAAATATTCGGATAAAATCTGGAAAGAGTTTAAAGATGCGTGCAATCATTATTTTGACAAGTTAAAAGAGCAAAAGAATGAGGAAAACGGTGAAGAAGTAGCAGCTTTTGATAATAAAAAAGCCTACTTGGAAACATTGAGAGAATTTCAATTGACCGGAGATCACAAAACAGATTTGGATGCAATCAAATTGCATATCGAAACCTGGAAAAACTTTGGAAAAGTACCTTTCCCAAGAAGACATATTGAAGGGAAATTCAATAAAATCTTGGATGCTCTTTTTGAAAAATTGAGTTTGAGCAAAAAAGATACTGATATGATGCGTTTTGCTAATAGAATGGATCATTTATCAGAAAGCAAAGACACTCGAAAACTGGACAACGAAAAGATTTTCTTAATGCGTAAAATTGATGAAGTGCAGAATGAAATTTTCCAATTGGAAAACAACATTCAATTCTTTACCAATACCAGAAATGCAAAAAAAGAAAACTCTATAGTATTAGAAGTTCGTAAAAACATAGCTATTCATAAAGAAAGCCTTGATGTTTGGAAAGAAAAACTAAAACAACTGAGAAATCTTAACCAAGAGTAAATCTTAGTTAACGTTAAAATAGAAACCTCGATCTTAAACAGTTCGAGGTTTTTTTTATGGAAAAAACTATCTGATTCTAAACTTTAACTTTCATTTATTAGAAAAAGTTATATAAATCAGGTGACAAATTTTAAATTTGCAAAATGGATTGTTTCCGAAAAACACTTGTTTTTATTGGGCTTTTAATAGCTTTTTTATTTGCTTTTAGTGCAAGCGAAGCCCCTATTCATATAAGTCAATTGGAGAAATCCAGTTCTTCCGTTTCTGTTGACAGCATCCATTCTTTAGATTTTATAAAACCTCAAGTAAGCAATCCGTTTACTTCCTATCATAAAACTCCGGATTATACGATTGCTAAATATCTGGAAAATTTTCTGATTGCAATTCCGGATTTTAAAATTAGCACATTCTTTATTCGTTTTGCGAAACAAGACATCAATCGATGTGAGATGGTTTCGCTCCTACTCTTTCCTTTCCATTTTTTTTGGTGATTTGAAGCACTGATTTCGTAATTAGAAGATCTAATCTTCCCTTTTGAATTGATTCCTTTTAGTTTCGGTTCAACTTATCATGCTTTACAAATAATTAAAAAATAAAAAAATGGATACATCCGTAACTATAATTGGCCTTGTACTAACTTTAATAATTGCTATTCCTCTTTTCTATGTGATTCACTCAAACTCGATTAACAAAACAAAAATCAAAAATATAAAAACCAGATTCAGCCAAAACAATCGCTTTAATTTTGAATTAACAGAAACACAAAACAAAAAAGTTTTGGCGTTAGACGAAAAAAAAAAAGGATTTCTTTTGATTGATTTTAATGCAAAAGAAGAAGTTGTTTCTTTTGTTGATTTAAATACAATTCAATCTTGCAAACTAGTTCCAACTACGGAAAATAATAGTGATACGATTCTAAAAATTGAATTTGAATTTCAATATAAAGAAGCTAAAAAAACAGAGTATATTTCATTTTACAAAATTGAAAATGATCAAATAGGTCAAGTTTGTTTGTATGAGGATCATCAGTTAGCCAAAAAATGGGCAAAAATGATTCAAGATTGTATAACCGTTTAAGAAACTGATTTGTTCTGTAAAAGAGGCTTTTGAAGCCTCTTTTTTTTGCAAAAGGTTCTCTCGATATGATAATTATCATTTTAATATTTGAGTGGTCGTTCTACTTTTGATTAACGTTAAATGACTCAGCCATGAAAAATTCTTTAATTCAAAAATACAATGTTCCAGGTCCCAGATACACCAGTTATCCAACGGTTCCCTATTGGGATGAAACTGATTTTTCAGATGAAATATGGGCTGAAACGCTAAAAAAATCATTTATAGAAAGTAATACTTCAGAAGGAATCAGTTTATATATTCATTTGCCTTTTTGCGAAAGCTTGTGTACTTTTTGTGGTTGTAACAAGCGTATTACCAAAAATCATGGCGTTGAAAATCCGTATATAGAGGCCGTTTTAAAAGAATGGACATTATATTGTAAAATCCTTGGAGAGAAACCAATCATAAAAGAGATTCATTTGGGCGGAGGAACTCCCACATTTTTTTCTACAAAAAACTTAGAGGATTTAATAAATGGTATTTTTTCTCATGCAAATAAAGCCAAAGACTATGAATTTAGTTTTGAAGGCCATCCGAATAACACTTCACACGAACATTTACAGAAGCTTTACGATTTAGGTTTTAGAAGAGTAAGTTTTGGTGTTCAGGATTACTCAGAAAAAGTCCAAAAAGCAATTCATCGCTTGCAGCCTTTTCATAATGTGGCAAAAGTTACATTTTGGGCCAGAGAAATTGGGTATACTTCCATAGGTCATGATATCATTTTTGGATTGCCTTTTCAGGAAATAGAGGATGTTATTGATACGATTGAGAAAACAAAATCATTACAGCCCGACCGATTGGCATTTTATAGTTATGCGCATGTTCCTTGGATTAAGGGAAATGGACAACGCGGTTTCAACGATGAAGACATTCCAAAAGATGATAAAAAGAGAATGCTTTATGAAACCGGTAAAAAACTATTGTACGAAAACGGGTATCAAGAAATAGGAATGGATCATTTTGCTTTGGAAACGGATAGTTTGTATAAAGCTTTTAAAGATGGGACATTGCACCGTAATTTCATGGGTTACAGTTCTTCAAAAACACAATTGATGATTGGATTGGGAGTTTCTTCCATCAGTGACAGTTGGTACAGTTTTGCACAGAATGTAAAAAATTTAGAAGATTATTATCAAATATTAGAATGGAATAAATTACCGATTTTCAGAGGACATTTATTGACTGATGAAGACCTCATCATCCGAAAACACATTCTGAATTTAATGTGCCAATTTGAAACTTCCTGGAAAAATAAAGAGGGGTATTTCAATGAAATTCCAGACGTATTAATTCAATTGAAAGAAATGGAAAATGATGGTTTAGTAATCATTAAAGACAATGGCATCACCGTTACAGAAAAAGGGAAACCTTATGTTCGAAATATTTGTATGGCATTTGATTTACGTTTGAAAAGAAAAGCACCGGAAACCGAATTGTTTTCGATGACAATCTAATATTTCACAATCTTACAAAATAAAAAAGCACGCTGAATGGCGTGCTTTTTTATACAAAACTATTAGAATATTAATGACAATTAGGATCAGCTTGAATAAATAAACTCATATTGGATGGCGAAATATAAGGAATTCCCAATCCCAATCCTCTCAAAATAAATAAGCAACCAATACATACCGCTACATAAGGAATCGCTTTTTGGATTCGGTTCCGAATAGGAATTGTGAGATATGAATTGATATACACAACGCTGCTCATCATAGGAACGGTTCCTAATCCGAATAAAATCATATACAGAACACCCAAACTTTCACTTTGCATGGCAATAGCACCAAACAAGGCTACATAAACCATTCCGCAGGGTAAAAAACCATTCAGTAAACCAATAGTGAACAGGGATTTATAACTCTTATTTCTAAACTGACTTCCTAAAGCCGTTTTGATTTTAGAAATTAATTTAAAAACCGGTTTTGAAAAATTATATTTAGCAAAAATTCTCTCTGGAGTCAAAACAACTATAATCATAGCTACACCAATGAATATGGATAAATTCTGTTGTAAACCGGCCAAAAAGAAACCTTTTCCAAGGAGTCCAAAAACAAAACCTATTGTAGCATAAGCCGTTAATCTTCCTAAATGATAGGTAATGATTTGAGTTACTTTTTTAGTCTGATTCGTTCTGTCTACGGGCAAAATCATAGCAATAGGACCGCACATACCAATGCAGTGAAAACTACTTATTAAACCGAAAATGAAGGCAGTATAAAGCATTTTTTTAGTCTAATGTCATAAAATTAAAAATCTTAAATCCTATAAATTGTCTTTAAGACTTTTGACTTTAAGACTAATTGATATAAATTGTTTCTTTAGACAGATACGATTTTCCATCGTATTGCCATTCCATATTAATGTCCCATCGACCGCCTGCCAAACTTTTTTTAGGTATGAGCAAAGTAGTAGTATCCGATAATGAAATTGGAATTTCAAAATCTAATTTTTTGTTAGACGGTCTGTAAAGGGACACTTTGCCTTTGATGTTTTTAGGTACAAATACTTTTGGGAATATTATTTCCACTCCATTTGAAGCATTATTTATTGTTGGCTTTTGAGCCAAATCTGCAACATTTTGAACACGAGCCATTTCATCTCCAAAATGCGCATCATGTTTGTAATATTCCTCTACAACTAACTCGTTATCGTATTTTGAATCGGATTGTACCGTAAAAACAAAATACAAAATGAAGGTTATAAACAACCCAAAAGCGATTACGATTCCTGTTCCCCAGCTAATTTTCATGATCTATTTTTTTATAAATTCTATTCCCTACTTAAAAGGATATTAATCAAAACTACGTGGACTTAAAAAATTAGTGGTCGCCGTTTCAATTTTTTCATCCCCATTATAAACCTCAATTTTCAGTTTTGTTTTATCACTGTCTAATAAATTTTGGTTGATTTCAACAAACAGGGTTCCACCATTCATACCTTGTTTAGGCACTTTTAAATCTTGCTTCCCAACCACTTTTAGAGTTCCTTTTATACCCACCAACTTGAAATGAATATCATTAAAATCAGTGTTGGTTTTATTGATGATTTTAAAAGTATAAATATTACTGATGTTTTCGCCTTTGTGTTCAAATAACTGACCCGGAAGCCTCAAAATACTGGCTTCAACATCAGAACGTAAAAACAATAATCCAATCAAAATTCCTGTCAAAATAAATAATACGGCTGAATAGCCTTTCATCCTAGGCGTGAACTTGAACGTTACTTTTTTCTCAATTTCATCTTCAGATGCATATCGAATGAGTCCTTTGGGTAAACCTACGCTATCCATAATCGTGTCACATTCATCAATACAAGCAGTACAATTGATACATTCCATTTGAGTCCCGTTACGAATATCAATTCCTGTTGGACAAACATTTACACATCGCTTGCAATCAATACAATCGCCTTTTCCGGTAGCAGCTCTAACCTCTTGTTTGTTAAATTTTGCCCTACCCACTTCTTTTTCGCCACGAACAAAATCATATGCTACATTTATCGATTTATCGTCTAATAAAACGCCTTGCAATCTTCCGTAAGGACAAGCTATAATACAAACTTGTTCTCTAAACCACGCAAAAATAAAATAGAAAACTCCGGTAAAAATCAATAATGAAATCAAAGTACTCAGATGATTTTCTGGTCCTTCTTCAATCATTAAAAGCAACTTGTCGCTACTGATAAGATACGCCAGAAAAACATTGGCAATAAAAAAAGAAATGATTAAGAAAATTGTCCATTTAAAGGCTTTTTTTCTAATTTTCTCTGCATTCCATTCCTGTTTTTCCAAACGAATCTGAGCACCACGATCACCTTCAATCCAGTATTCAATTCTGCGGAAAACCATTTCTAAAAAGATGGTCTGTGGACAAATCCATCCGCAAAATATTCGTCCATAAATCACCGTAAAAAGAATGACGAAAACGACGCCAATAATCATAAAAAGAACGAACAGATAAATATCCTGTGGCCAAAATGGAAATCCGAAAATATTAAATCGACGCTCCAATATATTGAACATCATGAACTGGTTCCCATTTATCTTCATAAAAGGATTTGCAACAAGTACAATCAGTAAAAAATAACTCACCCATTTCCTGTAATCATAAAACTTTCCTGAAGGCTTTTTTGGGAAAATAAATTTTCTGTTTCCTTCTTCATCAATCGTTCCTATGGTATCTCTAAAAGCTTCGTCTGGTAATTTTGACATTTTTTTTTATTTAAAACACAAGTTCAAAATAATTATTAAAATTCTTAAGCTAAATAAAAACGTGTGTTTCTAATTGTTATTTAACTGCAACAGTAACATTTTCTTCTACCCAAACTTCGCCTTCCGCAGCTTTAGCATCTGGTGGATTGCTTCCTTTCAAGGATAAAATGTAGCTGGCAACTTTTTGCATTTCTTTAGGTTTCAATGTTCCTTTCCAGGAAATCATCCCTTTTCCGTCACGTCCTCCATTTACCAGCGTATGAAATACATTTTTTATTCCGCCACCTAAAATCCATTTCTCATCCGTTAGATTTGGTCCAATTTGTCCTCCACCGTCAGCTCTGTGACAAGCAGCGCAATTGGCAGTAAAAATTTCTTTACCAGCTGCTAAATCCGCAGGATCAGTCAACAAGGTCACCGTTTTTTCATCCATTAAATCCGGAGCTGTTTTCATGTATTCTGCAATATCTATTTTGGCTTGAGCAACTTCTTTTTTAAGTTCCATTTCTTGATTATCAGCTCCTAAAACTTCATATCGTACCATATAAACAACGCCAAAAAGAATACAAGCGTAGAATAAATATACCCACCAAGGCGGCAAATTGTTATCTAATTCTTTGATGCCATCGTAATCGTGTTCTAATAATAACTGATTTTCATTTGCTAAAGGTTCGGTTTTAGTCAATTTTTCCATCAGCTTTTGGTACCATTCACTATCCTTGAAACTCAAATCATTTGCTTTATTTAATTGGTTTTTTTGTTCCTCGGTCAATAAATGATAGGTAATATTGTCAACTGCCTTCATCGTGATTTCTATCGCTATCAAAAGGAAAAGGAACACGAATAAGAATACAGAAACCATTGGAAATTTTATAAAAGCAGGTCTGTCTCCTGAGTCTATGAAATATTCCATTGCCATCATGACAGCAAAGAAAATAACAGGTACTCTAACGTATACTGGAATTAATTTTTTCATTTTCTAAATTTTAAAAAATTATACTATTTGATTGTCTCTCAATGGAATTTGACTCAATTTATTTATCGTTTCTTTCTTATAAGAGAACACCCATAGACCGAGGCCCACGAAAAAGACGAAAAAAATTAATAATGATAAGATGGGATATATTGCCACACCTTCTATCGTTTCCATATTGTGTTTTATTTGTTCGAACATAACTTTTATTTTTTAGCGATATCTTTTACTTTAATATCTGTTCCAAGTCTTTGCATATAAGCAATCAAGGCAATGATTTCCCTTTCGTTCATTGGAACAAATTTTTCTCCTCTGGCTTCGGCTTTTTTCTTGCTTTCGTCATAACTTTTTACAAAGTCAGGATCATTTTTCAAGTTTTCTTCAATTGCAATCGCTTGTTTTCTTAAATCATCTAAACCACTTGCAATCTGAGCTTCAGTGTAAGGAACTCCAAGCGTAACCATGACCTGCATTTTCTTTTGAGTCAAAGAAACATCCATCGGTTTATTATCAAACAGCCATTTGTAACCTGGCATAATGGAGCCTGCGGATATACTTTGCGGATTCCAAAAGTGGTTAAAATGCCAATTGTCATTATACTTAGCACCCACTCTTAATAAATCCGGACCGGTACGTTTTGATCCCCAAAGGAATGGATGATCGTATACAAATTCACCAGCTTTAGATTGCGGTCCATAACGTTCCACTTCACTACGGAAAGGACGAACAGACTGTGAGTGACAACCAACACAACCTTCACGAATGTATAAATCACGTCCTTCTAATTCTAATGGAGAATACGGTTTTACACTTGCAATGGTTGGAATATTGGATTTAACCATAATCGTAGGAACAATTTGGATAACACCACCAATTAAAATAGCAACAGTTGCCAAAATGGTTAACTGAATCGGTTTTCTTTCTAACCAAGGGTGAAATTTCTCTCCTTTTACTCTTCCTGCACTAATTTTCAATAATTCAGGAGCTTCAGCCAATTCATCTTCGATTTTAGAACCTAATCTAACGGTTTGGATAACATTATACACTAAAGAAAACATTCCAATTAAATAAAGAGTTCCACCTATAGCTCTCATCCAATACATAGGCATAATTTGAGTTACTGTTTCAAGGAAATTACCGTAGGTTAGAGTTCCGTCCGGGTTGAATTGTTTCCACATAGATGCTTGTAAAAAACCGGCAACATACATTGGAATCGTATATAATATAATACCTAAAGTACCAATCCAGAAGTGGAAATTAGCTAACTTAACTGAGTACAAATTGCTTTTGGTCATTCTAGGAACCAACCAATAAATCATACCAAAAGCCATAAATCCATTCCAAGCCAATGCACCAACGTGAACGTGAGCAATAATCCAATCCGTGTAATGCGCAATAGCATTTACATTTTTCAGTGATAACATTGGCCCTTCAAAAGTCGCCATTCCGTAACCTGTTATCGCTACCACAAAGAATTTCAAAACGGGTTCAACACGCACTTTATCCCAAACCCCTCTCAAGGTTAAAAGTCCGTTTATCATTCCACCCCAAGATGGCGCAATCAACATAATAGAGAAAGCAACCCCTAAATTTTGAGCCCAGTTAGGTAAAGCCGAATATAATAAATGGTGAGGTCCAGCCCAGATATAAATAAAGATTAATGACCAAAAGTGAACAATTGACAGTCTATAAGAATACACGGGACGATTCGCCGCTTTTGGAATAAAATAGTACATTAATCCTAAGAAAGGTGTAGTCAAGAAAAACGCAACTGCATTATGACCGTACCACCATTGTACTAAAGCATCTTGAACTCCTGCGTAAACAGAGTAACTTTTCATTCCAGAAACCGGCAATGATAAACTATTAAAAATATGCAAAACTGCCACAGTAACGAATGTTGCCAAGTAAAACCAAATCGCAACATATAAATGGCGCTCTCTACGTTTTATAATAGTTCCAATCATATTGATACCAAAAACAACCCAAATTAATGCAATCGCAATATCTATTGGCCATTCTAATTCGGCATATTCTTTAGAAGAACTATAGCCTAATGGTAATGATATGGCTGCAGCAACAATGATTAATTGCCAACCCCAGAAATTAAGATTACTCAAAAAATCACTGTACATTCTGGCTTTTAACAATCGCTGCAATGAGTAATAAATACCCGCAAACATTGCATTTCCTACGAAAGCAAAAATAACTGCATTGGTGTGTAAAGGTCTTAATCGACCATAACTCAACCACGAAATACCATCAGTAATATTTGGAAAAAGGAACATAAAGGCCAATGTAAGCCCTACTAACATCCCTACCACTCCAAAGACAATGGTTGCGTAAATGAATTTTTTTACAATTTTGTTGTCATAATAAAACTGCTGCATTTCCATATTTATAATTATTTTTAAAGTTGTTTATTATTTGATTTGTTGAAAGTCATAAAATTGAATATTACAAAGTCGTTGAACTTTTGGTTTTCGGTTTTTTAACTTTCGACTGAATTAGCTCATCGTCAAATAACATTCTGACTGATGGCGTATAATCGTCGTCATATTGACCTGTTTTTACTGCTCGTATAAAAGCAATAAAGAAACCAATGGCGACTATTATACTGATGGAGATTAATAAATAAATGACACTCATACCTTAATTTGTGTTAACAAAGTTACTTTGACGTTTTGGAGTAAAATATGACATTTGTCATACTTATCGATATCTGTTAAATTTATGTGAAAGCGCAACTCAAAACGTATACAATTCTATTTTTTATTTGCATAATAACTACTCATCACCGTTACAAAACTCACAATGGTTATTGTGCTCAACGGCATGATGATAGCTGCAACCAAAGGCAATAAATTACCTGTAATAGCAAACGATAATCCTACCACATTGTACAATAAAGAAAGTGCAAAACTCATTTTGATAGTCGTAATGGAATTCTTGGATAATTTCAAGAAATAGTTCAATTTTTGAAACTCACCAGCATCCAAAATAGCATCACAGGCCGGTGAAAAAACATTCACATTCTCAGAAATGGAGATTCCAACATTACTTTGTGCCAAAGCTCCTGCATCGTTCAACCCATCGCCTACCATCATTACATTTTTGCCTTTTTCCTGTAAGTTTTTAATAAATTCTAATTTTTGTTCCGGTTTCTGATTGAAAATCAATTCCGTGCCTTTCGGCAAAAGTTGTTCAAGAGTTGCACGTTCACCTTCATTGTCACCAGATAAAACCTTGATTTGATAGTTATTTTTTAAACTTTTAAAAAGCTCCTCAAGTCCTTCTCTATATTGATTGTTAAAAATGAATTTCCCGTAATAAATATCATTTATCTTGATATGAACCGACGTTTGCAGAATGTTATTACCTTCTGTTTTATCTACAAAAGCTGCAGAACCTATTTTAATTTGGTGACCAAAAATCTGAGCTTGGATTCCTTTTCCGGTAATTTCTTCAAAAGCATCTACTTTCAATTTTTTGGTGTCATTTTCTGATTTATTTTGTAAAATTAGAATTGGCAAATAATCATACAACATTCGGCTCAACGGATGGTTTGAAGCCCGAAGCACATTTTTAATCAGCAACAAATTCTCATCGGAAAGAACGGTTCCTTCATAGGAAATATTCGATTTTTTATTGGTGGTAATAGTTCCTGTTTTATCAAAAACAATCGTGTCTACTTTAGCTAATTGTTCAATAACCAAAGCATTTTTGAGATAGAATTTCTGTTTTCCTAAAATACGCAATACGTTCCCAAAAGTGAATGGCGCCGTCAATGCCAAAGCACAAGGACAAGCAACAATAAGCACTGCTGTAAACACATTGAAAGCGGTGTTGGCATCAATAAAAATCCAATAGCCGAAGCCTGCAAAAGCAATCAATAATAAAATAGGTGTAAAATAACGGCTGATGCTATCGGTAATCGTTTTGTGTTTTTGCTCCACATTTTTTTGGAACACATCATTACTCCATAATTGCGTCAAGTAACTTTGGGAAACAGAATGTAATACTTCCATTTCGATTACTTTCCCTATTTGTTTTCCTCCGGCAAATACTTTATCACCAGAATGTTTCGTAATAGGAATTGCTTCTCCCGTGACAAAACTATAATCGATTTCCGCTTTTTCAGAAATTAAAATCCCATCAACCGGAATGAGTTCTTGGTTTCTGATGAGTAATCTGTCGCCTTTTTCAACTTCGTAAATAGCCACACTTTCTTCAGACAAATCAGAATTAATTTTAGTGATTGCTATTGGAAAATAGGACTTAAAATCCCTTTCGAAACTCAAAAAACTATAGGTTTTGATTTGGAACATTTTTCCCAAAAGCATAAAGAAAATCAATCCGGTTAAGCTGTCGAAAAAACCGGAACCGTAATCCATGACGATATCAAACGTACTTCTCACAAACATTACAACAATCCCTAAAGCAATAGGAATATCAATGTTGAGCATTTTGGTTTTGATACTTTTATACGCTGAAACATAATAACCACTTGCCGAGTAAAAGAAACTGGGTAGCGCTAAAGCAAAAATCAACCAACGGAAAAAGCCACGGTATTGATCCAGCCAATATTCTTTCACCTCAAAATATTCCGGAAACGAAAGCAACATGATATTTCCAAAACAAAAGAAAGCAACGCCCAGTTTATACGTTAAACTTCTATCGACATTATTGCTTCCCGTTTCATAGTTTTCTAAACTGATATAGGGTTCATAACCGATGGAACTCAACAAATAAACAATCGTTTTAATAGAAACTACTTCAGGATTAAAAGTGATTCGGACTCTTTTTTCAAGGAAATTAACCTGAGAAGTGCTTATTCCTTTTTGAAGACGCTGTAGATTTTCCAAAATCCAAATACACGAGCTACAATGAATATGAGGAATGTTAAGTGAAATAATTGCGGTTGAATTTTCTTGAAATTCCAAAAGTTTGGATACAATACTTTCATTGTCTAAAAAATCATATTTACCATTAATCTCTTGCGGGGTTGCTCCAGGGGATTTTTCAAAATCATAATAACAAGTCAAATCATTCAGACTAAAAATTTCGTAAACGGTTTTACAACCATTGCAACAAAAATTTTTTGTATCAAAAATAATTTTTTCTTCTACTACAATATCTAACCCACAATGGAAACAGTTTTGTGTGTCCATAACTTTGCTCATTTTACCTTGAACAAAGGTCATTAATCGAATGAGTTAAAAATATGACATTTGTCATATTAAATAGTTAGTTTTGTACTACCAATAAATCACAAACAATATGAGCAAATGCGAACAATGTATCGTCAGACAATTTAGCTCTTTAAAAGCCTTAACTAAAGACGAATTACTAAAACTTTCTGACTGTAAAACATCCCACATAATTAAAAAGGGTGAAGTTATATTTGAAGAAGGAGAAAATGTAAATGGTATTTATTGTATAAAAGATGGTGTTTGTAAACTGACTAAACTCAGTGCAAATGGTAAAGATCACATTGTAAAACTGGTTACAAAAGGTGAATTACTGGGACAACGTTCCATGATTAGTGATGAACCGGTGAATCTAAGCGCCGTAGCCCTCGAAGACATGCAAGTTTGCTTTATTCCAAAATCAGAAGTGATGGGCTTTTTTGACAAAAACAATCAGTTTTCGATGAACGTGATGAAAACTATTTGCGGCGACCTAAAAGAAGCCGATGGTCATATGGTGAATTTAGCCCAAAAAACAGTCAAAGAAAGATTAGCCGAAACGCTTCTTTATTTACACAATACCTTTGGAAAAAACGAGGATAATTCGTTAAAAATACAACTTTCCAGAGATGAACTAGCCAGTATTATTGGCACTGCCACTGAAAGTTGCATCCGTTTACTTTCTGATTTTAACAAATTAGGACTTATTGAATTGAATGGAAAAAAAATTATTCTAAAAGACATCAACAAACTAAAAAAATTAGCAGATTAATTCCAATTCTCTTTAGTCTTTCTTATTCATCACAAAATAATACACCGGAATTCCCAACGCCACAATACACAATCCCAAGCCTGTATTGAACGTATCATAAATCAATAAAGTGAGACAAATTGCTACTGTAACCACAATATAAAGTGCGGGTACAAATGGATACCCAAACGCTTTATAAGGTCTATCTACATTAGGTTCTTTTTTTCGAAGGATGAAAACACCCAGAATCGTCAGTATATAAAATAACAAAGACGCAAAAGTCGCATACGTTAACAAGTCCCCAAATTTTCCTGAAATACAAAGTACACAAGCCCAGATACACTGAACCCATAATGCTTTTGCAGGAACTTGGTTTTTATTAAGTTCTGTTGCTTGTTTGAAAAATAATCCGTCTTTTGCCATTGCAAAAAACAATCTTCCTCCGGAAAGAATCAAACCGCTATTGCAGCCAAAAGTGGAAACCATGATTAAGCCTGCCATTACAAAAACACTTATATTTCCCATAATCATACTTGCAGCCGCCGCACCTACTCTGTCATTACTGGCAAACATGATTCCGTTACTGGCAATATCAGCAGCGTTTGGAGTTCCCTGCATTGGCAACAAAGCCAAATAAGCAACATTCGCTAAAACATAAATAATAGTTACAATTAAAGTTCCAAGAAACAAACTTCGTGGAATATTCTTTTTAGGTTCTTTAATTTCTCCTGCAATGAAAGTAACATTATTCCAGGCATCACTAGAAAATAAAGAGTTAATAATAGTTGCTCCTGCAGCGCCCAAAATTGCCATTCCTGCTAATTTTGTTACTGTAATTGTTCCGTCAGGATTCACAACCGTTTTACTGGCTTCCCACATATTTTCGAAATTATTGGACAAAACATCCGTTTGTAAACCAACATATAATCCTAAAATAATCAATGCAAAAAGCGCAATTAATTTAGCCGAGGTAAAAATCAATTGAACTGTTTTTCCGCTTTCGACACCTTTGGTATTAATGTACGTGAGCAGTATTATACTAAAAATAGCCAACACTTTTTGGTACGAAAAAACAAAACCGGTACCAATCGTAAAAAGTGTATGATCCAGAACAGGAAAGAAGATAGCCGCATAGTTAGCGAAAGTAACCGCAATGGCTGCAATAACTCCCGTTTGAATTACCGTGAAAACGGTCCAACCGTACAGGAAAGAAACTAATCTTCCGTACGCGCGTTGTATGTAAACAAATTGTCCGCCCGCATTGGGCATCATTCCTGCCAATTCTCCGTAACTCAATGCCGCAGCGACCGTGATTAATCCCGTTACCAACCAAATCACCAATAACCAGGCCGCAGATCCAATATCTCTCGCCATAGCTGATGTAACTATGAAAATCCCGGATCCTATCATGGAACCGGCTACTAAACTCGTGGCATCAATTAATCCTAAAGAACGTTTTAACTCGGTTTTATTTTCTGGCATTGGATAATTTTATAAATGATGGTAATTTAATTATTTAATAATAAATACTATAGCTTCTTCGCTTCTTCCCAAAATTGAGTTATTTGGAAATCATAGATTTCCAATTCCTATTTATTAGGAAGACGCTTCGCTTCTTCCCAAAAAACATCCATTTCGGCAAGTGTCATATCCATTAAAGGTTTTCCTAATTCTCCGGCTTTACTTTCCAAATATTGAAAGCGTTTAATGAATTTTTTATTGGTGCGTTCCAAAGCATCTTCGGGATTTACGTTAAGAAATCGGGCGTAATTGATCATCGAAAATAAAACATCTCCAAATTCGGCTTCAATTTTATCTTGATCACCTGCTTTAACCTCAACTTGCAATTCTTCCAATTCTTCTTGAACCTTATCCCAAACCTGATGCGATTCTTCCCAATCAAAACCCACTCCTTTTACCTTATCCTGAATTCGGCTTGCTTTAACTAATGCGGGTAAACTTCTTGGAACACCTTCTAGAACGGACTTTTTGCCTTCTTTGAGTTTCAGTTTTTCCCAGTTTTGTTTCACTTCTTCCTCATCTTTTACCACTACATCACTATAAATATGGGGATGACGGTGAATTAGCTTTTCACAAATTTCATTACAGACATCGGCCATATCAAAATCGTTCGTCTCGCTTCCTATTTTGGCATAAAAAACAATATGCAATAACAAATCCCCAAGTTCTTTTTTGACTTCGTTTAAATCGTTGTCTAAAATAGCATCGCCTAATTCGTAAGTTTCTTCAATAGTCAGATGACGCAAGGTTTGCATGGTTTGCTTTTTGTCCCAAGGACATTTTTCTCGCAAATCATCCATAATGTCTAATAATCTTTCGAAAGCTTGCAGTTGGTTTTGTCTTGAATTCATCAGAAATGGTTTTTGGTAAAAATAAAAAAATCCTGTTCAGAAAAATAGCTGAACAGGATTAAATATTATTTTAAAATAGAATTACTCTTTTTTAGCTTTTGCTTTTTTAGCAGGAGTTTTAGTTTCTGTTGCAGGAACTTCTTCAGCAACAGCAACAAGTTCTTCAGCAGCTGGTGTTTCTTCAGTAGCAGCAGGTACTTCATCAGTAACTAATCCTTTTGCTTGAAGCATATTATACCAGTTTAAAACTTTTTTGATATCCGAAGGATACACTCTTTCTTCATCATAATCAGGTAAAATTTCTTTGAAATAAGCTGTCAATGTAGCATTGTCTTCTTTATGTGAAATTGCTTGACCTTTGTTTTCCTTATCAGCAATTTTTTGCATGATTTCAGCTAATGGTTTTTCGCCTTCATACGTATAAATTGAAATTTCCGACAATAAACTCACATTACTTTTTAAGTTTACTGTGATTTTTTTTCCATCCAACAATGATTCAGCAACAAACCCAGTACGTGTTTGCACTCTTAATACATATAAACCTGGTTTCCCAGAAATGGCTAATATTTTTTCTAAATTCATGTTTTGTGTAATTATTATTAAGAATTTGACTTATTTATTTTTTCATTTAAAACCAAAAATCATACCAAGATAAAGCTGTAAAAGCTGTTTTATCTTCCTTTTTTAGCAAAAAATTTCATTCGGTAATCTTGGAATGTTTTTCCTTCCAAAATGTTTTTCAATTTCTTTTGAATCAATCGTTTTTTTAATGACGAAATTTTATCTGTGAATAATACTCCTTCAATATGATCGTATTCATGTTGGATTACTCTGGCGATTAATCCATCAAAAACTTCGGTTTTCATTACAAAATCCTCTTCGCAATATTCAATTGTTATGGTTGGATTTCTATATACATCTTCTCTAACGTCTGGAATGCTCAAGCAACCTTCATTAAAACTCCACTCTTCACCTTCTTCTTTTATCATTTTTGCATTGATAAAAGTTCTTTTGAATCCTTTTAATTCTTTTTGTTCTGTGTCTCCTAATTCTTCATCATCACTAAAAGGCGTCGTATCGATTACAAATAAACGAAGTGCCAATCCTACTTGAGGTGCGGCAAGTCCAACACCATAGGCATTATACATCGTTTCGTACATGTTAGCAATCGTTTCTTTCAAATTAGGATGCTCTGGTGAAAGAACTTCGCCTACTTTTCTTAAAACTGGATCACCGTATCCTATAATTGGTAAAATCATTGTTTTTATATTAAGTATTATCTACTATAAACTGAAATAAGTTTCCCTTTAATTCAGTGTGCGAAAATAGTAAAAAAATAGACAATGAATAATCCTGTATTGATAATTCGCGTTTTTTTACCATTTAGGCAAAAACAGGGCAAATTATTCTTTGAATCAGTCACTCAATTCTTACCTTTGCTTGTAATCCAATTGTATGATTTACAAAATCCGAAAATTTACCGACAGCACTTATTTCACTAATGCTCTAAAAGTAACAATAGCAGCAGTTATTCCGGTTGTAGTACTTTCCTTTTTAGGCAAATTCGAAATAGGTTTTACCATCGCTTTAGGTGCTTTTTTCACTTATCCAAGCGATATTCCCAGCAATCTGAAACATAAAATAAACGGTATTCTGGTTACGGCTTTACTTGTCGCAGGTGTCAATTTGTTAGTGAATATTGTCTATCCTTATTCCTTGATTTTCTATCCTTTTTTGGCGGTATTAATTTTTCTTATTTCGATGATTTCCGTCTATGGACAACGGGCAACAATGGTCTCTTTCTCTGCACTAATTTCGGTTTCATTGGCCTTTGCAAGTATCAATACCGGTTGGGCAATGGTCCAACACTCCCTTTTAATATTATCCGGAGGATTATTTTATCTAATGATTTCCCTCATTTTTCATTATGTAAGACCTCATCGCTATGTTGAATTACAAATTGCAGAATGCATTAAACTTACTGCTAAATATTTAAAATTAAGAGGCGATTTATGGACGATTAATGCTGATAGAAAAGCAATTATTGAAAAACAATTACACCTTCAGGTAGAACTGAATACCATTCGACAAAACATAAGAGAAGTATTGATTAGCAGTCATACAACTTCTGGATCTTCCAATCAAAACCGAAAAATGTTAATCGTTTTTATTTCATTGATGGAAATTCTGGAGCTTGCATTAGCTACTTCATTCGACCATGATAAATTACATCAAAAATTTGACGACCATCCAAAGGTCTTGTTAACCTATCAAAAACTAGCCTATAATCTTGCCGCAAGTTTAAAAAAATTGTCCAAAAGCGTACAAAACCGAACTAAATACATCTCTAAACATACTTTACGAGGTGACTTGAATGCTTTGCAACTTGCTATCACTGATTATGAAAATGATTTAGGTAAAGTTCCCGCTTCCGAAGGTGTTTTTATGCTGACCACTATGCTACAGTATGCTGAAAAGCAAGTGGAGAAAATAAAAATTGTAGAGCGCGCTTTTACATTAGCCTTCAATTCACAAGATTTTAAAGAAAAGGACAAAGACTTAGAAAAATTCCTGACGCCACAATATTATCCTTTGAGCACTTTGATTGAAAATTTCAGTTTCTCTTCCACAATTTTCAGACATTCGCTACGATTAACCATAACATTGTTGATTGGTTTTATCATCGGAAACATACTGCCTTTTCACAATGTCTATTGGATTTTGTTGACTATTATAGTTATTATGCGACCTGGATATGGTTTGACGAAACAGCGTTCTTTTCATCGAATTTTCGGTACCATCATAGGCGGATTAATCGCTTTTGGGATTCTTTCATTGGTACACGATAACATCACAATCAGTATACTTTCTATTTTAAGCATGCTTTTAGGATTTTCATTTACCCAAATAAATTATAAAGTCAGCGCCACATTTGTGACCATGTATGTTGTTTTTATTTACGGAATATTAACTCCTAACATAGTTGATGTAGTTCAATATAGAATACTCGATACCGTTGTAGGATCTGCTTTAGCTTTCCTTGCCAATCACTTTTTATGGCCTTCGTGGGAGTTTTTAAATATTCCGTCACACATAGAAAAATCGATTATTGCAAATCAAAATTACTTGAAAGAAATTTCGCTTTTTTACAATAAAAAAGGGACTATTTCTACTTCGTATCGTTTAGCACGAAAAAATGCTTTTATCGAAATAGGAAATTTAATGGCTTCTTTCCAAAGAATGGTGCAAGAACCAAAATCGAAACAAAAGCAATTACCACAGGTATATAAATTAGCGGTGCTGAATCATTCCTTGCTATCATCATCAGCTTCGTTAGGAACATACATTCAATCGCATAAAACTACATCAGCTTCTGAAGCGTTTAATGTTGTAGTAGATACTGTCATTAGAAATCTGGATAATGCAATTGCACTTTTGAAAGAAAATGATTTATATCTAAAAGAAAATCTCCCAAAAGAAGATTTGGCCATGCGATTTACGGAATTAAAAAACATTAGAGCCAAAGAGTTAAAAGAAGGAATTCCTATTGATGAAGAAGCGTTTCAATTGAAAATGCAGGAAGCGCAATTGGTTATAGAACAATTAATCTGGTTGACTAATCTCTCTGAAAATATTTTAAAAACCACAAAAGAATTAATGGAATTTTAAAAAAGTGATCAGTAATCGGTGATCAGTAGCTTACTGAACACCGATTACTGAACACTGTATACTAATTATTCAGTTTTAAAACAGAAGCAGTATCTTTTCTTATTTCGGCTAATAAAGCTGGATTATCATTCAATGTCTGACCATAAGAAGGAATCATCACTTTTAATTTTTCCTGCCATTCTGGAGTTTCAATTTCATCTTTGAAACATCTTCCTATTAAATCAACCATAATAGAAACTGCGGTTGAAGCACCAGGAGAAGCACCCAATAAAACAGCTAATGATCCGTCAGCAGTTGTGATAACTTCAGTACCAAACTCAAGTATACCACCTTCTTTTTCGTCTTTTTTTATCACTTGAACACGTTGTCCTGCACGTTCTAATTTCCAATCCTTAGATCTTGCACCAGGAACATATTCTCTCAACGCATTGATCCTGTCTTTAGGAGACTGACGCACTTGCTCAATCAAATATTTTGTAAGTGGAATATTTTTAATACCGGCAGCAAGCATTGGAATAATATTATCCGGTTTTATGGATAATGGCAAATCAGAATACGAACCATTTT
Source organism: Flavobacterium sp. XS2P24 (assembly GCF_030010285.1). NCBI lineage: Bacteria > Pseudomonadati > Bacteroidota > Flavobacteriia > Flavobacteriales > Flavobacteriaceae > Flavobacterium > Flavobacterium sp. XS2P24. Next base: position 19,981 of record NZ_JASCRU010000014.1, on the reverse strand, counting down.
TTAAAAATCGAGTTGAAAAACCTGCAAAAGGTCCAAAAAGTAGCTGTCTTTCTCCATTTATCATTCGGGAATCAATATGTGGAACTGACATTGGTGGTGCACCCACACTCGCTTTTCCATATACTTTTGCTTGATGTTTAGCAATCACCTCTGGATTGGTACATTTTAGCCACTGTCCACTCACAGGGAAACCGCCATAGCCTTTTCCTTCGGGTACGTTTGCTTTTTCTAATAACGGCAATGAACCGCCTCCTGCACCAATAAAAACAAATTTAGTATATGCTTTTCTTTTTTGGCCTGTAGCCAAATCAGTAATTTTTATTCTCCACGATTTATCCTCACGTTGTCTCAATTTTTGGACTTCGTGATTGAAATACATCGTAACGCCTTCCAATTTAGCTAAATAACTAAAAATATTTCGTGTCAGTTCTCCAAAATTCACATCTGTACCAATAGCCATTGAAGTTGCTGCAACTTTCTCAGATTCATTTCTACCTTCCATAACTAAAGGCATCCATTCTTTTAATTGCGCAAAATCAGTGCTGAAAACCATTTGTTTAAAAAGAGGATTCGAATGCAAAGCCTCAAATCTTGTTTTAAGGTATTCTACATTTTTTTCTCCCCATACAAAACTCAAGTGAGGAATACTTTTAATAAAATTTTCTGGTGATGAAACTTTATTTTGTTGCACTAAATAGGCCCAAAATTGTCTGGAAACCTCAAAAGATTCCGCAATACTAATTGCTTTTTTTGGGTTGATACTTCCATCTTCACTTTCAGGAGTATAATTAAGCTCACAAAAAGCAGAATGTCCAGTTCCGGCATTATTCCATGCATCAGAACTTTCGGCAGCAGCCATATCTAATCTTTCGTATATTTCAATCTTTATATCTGGTTGTAACTCTTTTAGAATTAAGCCAAGAGTGGCGCTCATTATTCCAGCTCCTATAAGAGCTACATCACTTTGCGAACGAATGGTTGTATCGGGCATAACAAAATTTTAAATTGCAAAGATACTTTATATATGCAAAAAAAATGTAACAAATTATTGTTAAAAAGTAAGGAATTTCAAATCTATTTTGGTCAGCTGATCAGCTTTGCAGTTGGATTTTTAAAACATCTTTCGAATCAAATAATCCTGAAGCATAATCGTTGCCGAAATCTCATCGATAAGTGCTTTATTTTGACGCTGTTTCTTGCTAAGCCCACTGTCAATCATCGTTTGAAAAGCCATTTTTGAAGTAAACCGTTCATCTACCCGAATGACTTTCATATCCGGAAAATGATTGGTAAAATGCGTTACGAAACCTTTTATGATGGAAGCACTTTCTGAAGGTTCTCCATTCATTTGCATAGGCTCACCAATAAGAACAGCCTCAACTTTCTCTTTGGAAAAATAATCCTTCAAAAAAGCGATTGCAGTTGGGGAAGGAATGGTTGTTAATCCCGAAGCTATGATTTGCATTTCATCGGTAACGGCTATTCCTGTTCGTTTTTGTCCGTAATCTATGGCGAGAATTCTTGGCATTTGTATATTTTTTTCAAAGGTAACTATTTTAATTTCCCAATTCTTAGCAACAACGGAAAAGTCACTTTCTTATCGCTTTTTAGCCAAGAAATTTTCAAATCATCGTAAATCAAATCTATTGGATTTTTATTGTTTTTTGAAATATAATGTTGTGTCGCTGACCACGTTTCCAGATATCCTATAAGTTCCTCAAAAGTCCATGTTAGCTTATTTTCGAATGTTTTCGTAACAATTTCATCAAACGGAAATGGTATTGTTTTGTAATTTTCATCCAAGTATTTTCGCTCGGCATCCCAATATGGTCCTACTATATTTTGATAAAAATCTGTTACTATCTTATCCGAATCCGCATTGGTCGAAAACAAACCATACCCCAGAACGGCAAAGATTCCATCTGGTTTTAAGATTCGGTAAATTTCTTTATAAAACAAATCAAAATCAAACCAATGAACTGCTTGGGCAACTGTGATTAAATCAAACTCCTGATTTTTGAAAAAGGTGTTTTCTGCAGCGGCTACTTTGTAAATTATGTTTTCCGTTGGAATCGCATTGTTAAGTTGGTTCTGACTAATATCAATTCCATAAACCGTTTCAAAAAAACTCGAAAGTTTTTGTGCGACTTGTCCATTTCCGGTTGCAATATCTAGCGCAACTCCTTTGTTTCTGACAAATGAAACCAAATAATCAATCATTTCATCTGGATATTGTGGTCGAAATTTAGAATACTCAGCAGCTTGTTTAGAGAAATTATCTTTCATGTTTGAGTGATTTTCATTTATTCCTCAAATTTACAACATTTGAAAAACATTAAATACGCTGCAAGTTAAATCTGTAACATTTTCAAATCAATTTGCGTTTCTGATTTTAGTTAAAAAACATATCTTTGTCAAAAATCTAACTAAAATGAATCCATTACAAACAATTATAGAACAAGCTTGGGAAAATCGTGCTTTGTTACAAGAAAAGACAACAACTGATGCTATCAGAGAAGTTATCGAATTACTAGATACCGGAAAATTACGTGTTGCCGAGCCAGTTGGTGACGGATGGCAGGTAAACGAATGGGTAAAGAAAGCGGTTGTGATGTATTTCCCTATTCAAAAAATGGAAACATTACATTCTGGTATTTTTGAATATCACGATAAAATGCTGCTAAAAAAAGACTTCGCCGAAAAAGGAATTCGTGTCGTTCCTAACGCAGTAGCACGTTACGGTGCTTATATTTCAAGCGGTGTCATTTTAATGCCAAGTTATGTAAACATTGGTGCTTATGTTGACGAAGGAACGATGGTAGACACTTGGGCAACCGTAGGAAGTTGTGCTCAAATTGGTAAAAACGTACACTTGAGCGGTGGTGTTGGTATCGGTGGTGTTCTGGAACCTTTGCAAGCTGCTCCGGTAATTATTGAAGACGGTGCTTTTGTTGGTTCTCGTTGTATTGTTGTTGAAGGTGTTCATGTTGGGAAAGAAGCAGTTCTTGGTGCCAATGTTTGTTTGACTGCATCTACAAAAATCATTGATGTAACCGGTGAAACTCCTATCGAAATGAAAGGTTATGTTCCTGCCCGTTCCGTGGTAATTCCGGGAAGTTATACCAAAACGTTTCCAGCAGGAGATTTTCAAGTACCTTGCGCTTTAATCATTGGAACACGCAAGCCTTCAACAGATTTGAAAACATCATTGAACAATGCTTTACGCGAATATGACGTAGCGGTTTAATCCCTCTTAAAATAAAAAATTATTGTATATTCCTCCCTTAAACGGGAGGTTTTTTATATTATGAAGATACTAGTAATACAACAAAAAATGATTGGTGATGTTTTGGCAAGCAGCATTATATGCAATAATCTGAAAATCATATATCCCGAATCACAAGTGGATTACCTGATTTATCCATTTACCAGTCCTGTTGTTGAAAATAATCTTAATATCGATAATCTGATTCTTTTTAAAGACGACTATAGAAAAAGTAAATTTGCTTTTTTTAAATTTTTACTCAAAATAAAAAAAGAACGTTACGACCTTGTTATTGATGCCTACGGAAAAACAGAAAGCAACCTAATCACACTTTTTTCAGGTTCAAAAAAGAAAATAGGTATCTATAAAAAATATAGTCATTTTATCTATACCGATACTATAAAAGAATTATCGCAACCTTCAACTAATGCAGGTTTAGCTCTTGAAAATAGACTTTTATTATTATCTGATTTTACTGATAACAAGAAACAACTGGATATCAAACCAAAAATTTTTCTTACTTCTGATGAAATTGAAAATGGAAAACAGATTTTAAAAAAGAATAACATTGATTTTTCGAATAAAATATACATTATTGGTGTGCTGGGTAGCGGCAAAAACAAAACATATCCATTTCCGTATATGGCTAAAATGTTGGATGCTATAGTTGCAGAAACAAATGCTACTTTACTTTTTAATTATATGCCTTCGCAAAAAGAAGAAGCACAAACTATCTATAACTTGTGTCTTCCTGAGACTCAACTAAAAATTAAAATTGATTTAATGCTAAGAAATATTCGTGAATTTTTATCCGTGACGTATCATTGCAATGCTTTAATTGGAAATGAAGGAGGTGCTGTAAATATGGCAAAAGCATTGGACAAACCTACTTTTACTATTTTTTCAACTTGGATAATTAAGGAAGCATGGAATTCGTTTGAAAACAAAACTACAACTGTTTCTGTACATTTAAAGGACTATAAACCTGAATTATACGGTAAAAAAACAGCGAAAGAAATGAAAAATGAAGCTTTAAATTTATACGAAAAATTCACTCCAGATTTAATTTTACCTATTTTAAAGAAATATATAAAATCTAATTAGTACGTATTCCTGAGCTCGTTTTTATTATTTTATTCGCTTTTGTGCAGGCTCGAATTGCATTGTTTTTTTTCCAAATTTCTTCGGAAACATATCCTCTTTCATGATCTAAATGCAGACAAAAGGCACTATATCTTATCTGTTTAGATGAAAGTCCCATATTGACCAATCTTTCCCCCAATTCCCTGTCTTCTCCACCATATTGCATTTCTTCATTAAAACCATTAACAGCTAATAAGTCTGTTTTCCAGCCAGAAGCATTGTGTCCGTTCCAAGTTGGTTTGGTTGGCGTAAGCTTATTTAATAGGTTTGATAAAAAAGGAGAAGTCGTAAATTTTATATTCTTTAGATTTGACTTAAGACCATTATTTTTAAGCCATTTCAAATCGAAACAATTTTGATTTAGAATATCCTCTTTTGTGATGCGCTTGGAAATTGACATTGGAAGTTTAAAATAGCCTCCCGAAAGAAAAAAACCTTTTTCTCTATATTTTAGATGCGTTACAACAAAATCATTTCTAGGAATACAGTCGCCATCGGTAAAAATTAGATAGTCGGTTTTGGAAGCTAAAATGGCTTTATTCAGAATTTTAGTTTTTTGAAATCCGTGATCTTCATGCCAAACATGAATAATAGGAATAGCTATTAATTTTCGGAGTTCATCAATTTTTTCCTTGGTCTTTGAGTTAGAACCATCATCAGCAATAATAATCTCAAAATCAGCCGTTGTTTGCACACTAAAACCCCATAAAACTTTCTCAAGCCATTGGACTGCATTATAGGTACTCATAATAACTGATGCTTTCATATATTTTTTTGAAATTATAGTTGACAAAAGTAATTAATAAATTATATATTGTGACATAATAAAATCAATTAATGGATTCAAAATCGACTCCTCATTTATCTGTTTTAATTATTACATTAAACGAAGAAAATCAAATGAAAGCGCTTTTAGCTAATCTGGATTTTGCTGACGAAATTATTGTTGTGGATTCATTCAGTTCAGATAATACGGAAGCTATTTGCAAATCATTCGGAAAAGTAAAATTCATTCAAAATAAGTTTGAAAATTATTCTTCCCAAAGAAATTTTGCTATTGAACAGGCAAAGAATGACTGGATTTTATTTCTTGATGCTGACGAAAGACTTACCCCTGAATTGAAGAATGAAATATTAAACACGATACGATTTAACAAAACTTATGCTGCTTTCTTCTTTTATAGAACCTTCATGTTCAAGAATAGAGTATTACACTTTAGCGGATTGCAAACCGATAAAATATTCCGACTTTTTGATAAAAACTTCGCAAAATACACTACTGATCGATTGGTTCATGAAAAATTAACAGTGACTGGAAAAACAGATGTTTTTAAAAATAAGCTTATTCATTATTCCTATTCAGATTACAAATGTTATAAATCAAAAACTACCCGTTACGGGAAGTTGAAAGCTCAAGAGAAGTTCATTAAAAACCAAAAACCATCTATTTTACTTCAAATTCTTCATCCTTCCTATAATTTTTTATACAATTATTTTGTCCGTTTGGGTTTTCTTGACGGAAAAAAGGGACTGGTTATCTGTTATCTAAACGCTTATGGTGTTCATATCAGATACCAAGAACTAAAACAACTTTGGAACAAAAGAAAAAAACTATCTCCAAAATAATAGTTTCTTTTTCCGTGCTATTTTTCTATGAAATTTCAGCTGAAAGTCGTTCGTATAAAACCACATTTTGGCAAAAACGGCATCGTATTTCTTATTATAAAGTCTTGCATACTCCTCACTCATTACAGCGATCATTTCTATTTTTGGCGTAAGCCTATGAAAATTTTTCATACGGGAATCAAAATCCATATCGTCATGAAAATTCATTCGGTTTAAATCCACCAAGAAAAATTCATACTGATCTTGGGACCCTTTTTTAATCAAAGTATTTCCCGGTGAGTGATCCAAAAATTCAATTCCCTTTTGATGTAAATCGAATGAAAATTTAGTGAATTGCCTTAATATGTTCTCATGATCAGGATAATCAGGATTTTCAACCAACTCTCTAAAAGTTAAATCTGCAGGTAAATGTTGACTGATATAAAAACTTTTTTCTAATCCCAATAATTTAAAATTTTCAACATATGCAATGGGATGGGGAGTACCGATTCCATTCTCAAGAAGCCTATTTGCATATTCATACGAACGTCTGGCTTTTGATTTTCTAAAGTATTTATACGCAACTTTGTTAATTAAATTAGGAATCTTGAAAGATTTTATATTAATCGTTGAAGAGTCTAAATCAAATAATTTTATTTTGTTTCGTTTTCCATCACCAAAAAGCAAACCTAACGCTTCAAAGTTGTCAATATAAAATTTTAATTGTTTTTCTTGAGAGAAAAATATTTTATTAACCTTAATAATCATATTGAATTTATTAGCAAATTTAACAAAAAAGTCTTTTTTATATGATTTAAAATTAAGTATTGCAAAGATGACCTTTACTTTAAAACTTAAGAATAATCTAATCACATCATTTTTTTATACTTCAAAAACATTTGTTTAGCTATGAAAGAGGATGTAAATTCTTTTAAAATTATTACTTTTCCATTTTTAATAAATTCATCTCTCAAGACTTTGTCTGATAATAATGAATCAATTTTAGCAGCCAAATCTTTATAATCTTTTACTGGTGAAATAAATCCATTTACACCATTCTGAATGGCATCAGGAACAACACCTACTTTCGTAGAAACAACAGGAGTACCTATCAACATAGCTTCAAGAACTGAAGTTGGGCCACCTTCTCTTTGCGAAGTCATTAAAAAAACATCAAATTGAGAATTTAAACTAAAGGCGTTCTGAATTTTATCCGTAAAAACAATATAATTTTCGAGCTGTTTTTCTTTCACAGCATCCAAAAAATTATCTGTTAATTTTGAAAATCCCCCAATTTGAAAAAAAATAATATCTTTTCTTTCTAAAGAATGAACTAGATAATCTACAACATTAATAAATGTATCTAAATCTTTAGCATCTGTATGGTTAGCAATATTACCTATTATAAAATGAGCCTTATCAATAGAGTATTTCTCTCTTAAGTTTATTCCTGCTTTAGCATCGATAATATCCAATGAAACACAATCATTTATAACATCTGTTTTGTACTTGTTCTTTTGCCAAAGCATTTCTTGAAAATTGGTTTCTACACTTTTTGAAACACAAAAAATAGAATCTATTCCTGAATAATTATATTTAAAGCTACTAAAAAAGCTACTGCTAGCACTTATTGCTTTCTTAGAAAATATAGCTTTCGTTTTTAATTTATACATCAAATCCGAAAAAACATAAAAAGTTAAAGAATTACTCGTATGAAGATGTATAACATCAGGCTTTAATTCTTCAACTAATTTTTTTAAATAACGATAGTTTACAAACCCTTTTAAACTATTATTTTTTGTTGGAATGTAAGTTATGTTATTTAATAAACATTCTTTTTCAAGTGGCGAATCTTTAATTCCTAAAACAATATTTTCAATGCCAAGTTTACTCAATTCCGGAATATAATAAATCATTTGTTGCTCGTTCCCTCCCCATACTTTTGCTCCCGAAATGTGTAGTATTTTCATGAAATTTATTTGTTTCTTTGCAAAGATAAACTTGTACCATATATTTTAGATATAAAAATGGAAAATATTAACGAAGAAGTTCACAACGCCTACGAAGTCATAAAAGAAGGCGGTATCATCCTCTATCCTACCGACACCGTTTGGGGAATTGGTTGTGACGCAACAAACCCTGAGGCTGTTGCCAAAATCTACAAACTCAAACAAAGAGCCGAAACCCAAAGCATGATAGTTTTGATGAATGGTGAAAAAATGATGTATAATGTTTTTAAAGACATTCCTGAAGTTGCCTGGCAAATCATTGATTTATCGGAAAAACCAACAACCATAATCTTGGACAAACCAAGAAATGTTGCTCCAAATATAGTATCAGAAGATAACTCATTAGGAATTAGAATTGTGAAAGAACCATTTTGCTTCAAATTAATGGAAAAGATGAAAAAACCATTGGTTTCGACATCTGCAAATATTTCAGGTCAACCCACTCCTATTGCCTTCAAAGATATTAGCCCAGAAATTATAAAAGGTGTGGACTATGTTGTAAATTTGCACCGTGAAAAAATTGGTGGAAAACCGTCAACTATCATAAAATTAACGAATGATTCTCAGGTGAAAGTGATTCGGAAATAGATTGCAGTATTCAGTTTTAAGTTTAGCAACTTTAAACTTTAGACTTTAAACATTTTAAAAATGAGTATCAAAACTTCATATAAAGAAGCCTTAAACAATAAAATTTTCGAAGTCATTTCTCAAGCTTCCCAAGAACTTAACATTGAAAGTTATGTTATCGGCGGATTCGTGAGAGATTTACTTTTAAATAGAGACTTTAAAAAAGATATTGATATTGTTGCTGTTGGCAGCGGAATCGAATTAGCTTTGAAAGTTTCCCAATTACTTCCAAAAAAACCAAAAGTTCAAGTTTTCAAAACATACGGAACAGCGATGTTGCGTTTTGAAGATACTGAAATTGAATTTGTAGGTGCCCGAAAAGAATCCTATCATTTTGAGAGTCGCAATCCTGTTGTAGAGAATGGAACATTGGAAGACGACCAAAATCGTCGTGATTTTACCATAAATGCGCTGGCTTTATCTTTAAATGCTGCTAATTTTGGAGAACTTTCAGATCCTTTTAACGGATTGGAAGATTTAAAAAATAAAATAATTAGAACACCTATGGATCCAGATATTACTTTTTCTGATGATCCATTGCGCATGTTGAGAGGCATTCGTTTTGCAAACCAATTGGGGTTTGATATCGAAGAAAATTCGTTGAACTCCATAACCAAAAACGCAGACCGAATAAAAATAATTTCCGGAGAACGCATCGTTGATGAATTGAATAAAATACTTTCGACAGATAAACCTTCCGTAGGATTCTTGCTATTGTTCAAAACTGGACTTTTAGATATAATCCTTCCAGAATTGACCGCTTTGAATCAAGTGGAAGAAATTGAAGGTCATACGCATAAAAACAATTTCTATCATACCTTAGAAGTTGTTGACAATATTTGTCCGCATACAGATGATGTTTGGTTGCGTTGGTCAGCATTATTGCACGACATTGGAAAAGCACCAACGAAACGCTTTAATAAAAAACAAGGTTGGACCTTTCATGGACATGAATTTCTTGGTGGAAAAATGGCAAAAAAAATATTTGAACGCTTACACATGCCGCTAAATCACAAAATGAAATTTGTACAAAAAATGGTCATGATGAGTTCTCGCCCTATCGTTTTATCACAAGACACGGTTACGGATTCAGCGGTGCGTCGTTTAGTTTTTGACGCTGGTGAAGATGTAGAGAATTTAATGACGTTGTGTGAAGCCGATATTACTACCAAAAATCCTAATAAATTCAAGAAATACCACAACAATTTTGTAATTGTACGCAAGAAAATTGTAGAAGTCGAAGAACGTGATCAGGTACGTAATTTTCAACCACCAATATCAGGTGAAGAGATTATGGAAAAATTCAATTTAAAGCCTTCAAAAGAAATTGGAATGCTGAAAGAAGCCATAAAAGAGGCGATTTTGGAAGGAGAAATTCCAAATGAATATGAGGCAGCGTATCAATTTATGCTAAAAAGAGCAGAAAAAATTGGATTAAAGATTAACGCTTGTTGAATTAACAATTAATTACATTTCAAATATCTTTGCATAAATTAATTTCAAACAATGAAAAAAGAGAATAATTACGTTATCATTTGGTTGTTATCAGGATGCTTATTATTGTTTATGATGGTTGTAGTGGGAGGAATTACCCGATTGACCAATTCAGGTTTATCGATGACCGATTGGCATTTAGTAACCGATACTTTTCCGCCTTTAACAGAAGAAAAATGGTCGCATGCTTTTGAAGAATATAAAAAATTTCCAGAATATCAAAAAATCAATATACATAATGATTTTACCCTAAGTGATTATAAATTCATTTATTTCTGGGAATGGTTCCACCGTTTTATAGGGAGAATAATAGGTTTAGCGTTTATCGTTCCTTTTGTCTATTTCTTGTTCAAGAAACGTCTTTCCACTGAAACCATCAAAAAATGTATGGTTTTATTATTCATGGGTGGCTTTCAAGGTTTTTTGGGTTGGTTCATGGTACGAAGCGGATTAATCGACAATCCTGATGTAAGTCATTTTAGATTGGCATTACACCTCACATTTGCCTTTATCACCTTTGCGTATACACTTTGGGTAGCTTTGGATTTAATTTATCCAAACAAAGCGACAGTTATACTTCCTTTACGAAAACTAGCACGCGTTGCATTAGTGTTTTTGCTGTTGCAAATTATCTATGGTGGGTTTGTTGCAGGCTTAAATGCAGGTTTAATACACAATCACTGGCCATTAATGAGTGATGGACAATTCATTCACGACAGTGTTTTTATAGAAAAAAGCACCTTGTTTTTGAATCTTATCGAAGGAAAAAGCGGCGTTCAATTTGTACACCGAACCATGGCATATGTTGTAGTAGGATTGATTCTTGCGCTTTATTTCTCCAGTAAAAAACACATCCTTTCTTCGTTACAGAAAAAAGGAATCAATGTCTTGGTATTAATCGTATTTTTGCAATTCACATTAGGCGTTTTTACGTTGCTTTACAGTGTACCGCTTTGGTTAGGATTATTACATCAAGTAATGGCTTTCTTCTTACTGACGGCAATGACATTCACTTTACATCGATTATCAAAATAAAAATATACCAACCATAATACCTGACTATATTGTCGCATTTCTTTGTTTATAAACATAAATGTCTAAACTTGCTGCTCAAGATAAATTTTTAGATTTATCAGATTATGGAAGACCATTTGGAAAATTTCTTGCCAATCAATTAAAAAACACTCGGTTCACTCCTATTCATGTCACCTTACTTTTTGGTGTTTCGGGCTTGATTGCTATTTACTGTATTCTGCAAGGAAGTTACTATTTAGCCAGTTTTTTTATCATTCTAAAATCAGGAATTGATGCTGCCGATGGAGAGCTGGCACGCTTGAAAAACACGCCTTCCTATACCGGAAGATACTTGGACAGTGTATTTGATATCATCTTAAACTTTCTGTTTTTAATGACCATTTGTTATGTTTCACAAACATCATTTTGGTTTACTGTTTTGGCTTTTATCGGCATTCAATTGCAGGGAACTTTATACAATTATTACTATGTGATTTTAAGAAATAAATCAGTAGGCGGAGATACAACCAGCAAAATTTTCGAATACAAATCTCCGAAAGCTTTGCCTGGAGAAACCCAAAAATCAGTTGATATTTTATTCCGTATTTATACTATTGTCTACGGTACGTTTGATAAAATAATTCACGCACTTGACCAAGAAGCATACAAAGTAAAAACGTTTCCAAACTGGTTTATGACCGTACTTTCAATTTACGGCTTGGGTTTTCAACTATTGATAATTGCGGTAATGCTACCTATGGATTTGATAGAATATATCATTCCGTTTTTTATAATTTACACGGCACTAATTTTTGTCATAATTGGCATTCGAAAAGTGGTTTTCAAGGTTTAAAATCGTCATAAGGATAATCTATACTGGAAACATAATATGCATATTATCAGATTTTTAAATAATTCGATCTAAATTAAAAATCTAACTATTTAATTAGCCAATCCAATTCTTAAAATCAGAAACTTTTTCTCTGCTCACAATCACTTCGTCTTCTTTATATGAAGGCAAAATAACTTTTAACCTAGAGTTGCTGTAGACTACAATTTCTTTAATTGCCTTGAGGGGAACTATGAATTTTCGACTAACTCGATAAAAAGCTGCCGGATCTAATTCCTGCTCCAAAAGTTCTAAAGTCGTTTCAATTAAATAATTCCTGTTATCGAAAGTATGAAGATACGTCCCTTTATTTTCACTAAAAAAACACTCAATTTCATCGGTAGCAATCACTTTCAAATGTTGCCCTATTTTTACCGTAAACCGTTTTTTATAATTTTTTTCAAATGGATTGGAAAGCATTTTTTTAATCTGCTCAAAATCCATCCCGAAGTCTCGGGAGCCGGTTTCTTGCTTTGGCAAACGTGCTTTAAATTTAGAAACGTCAACCTCTAAATCATCCTCGTCAATAGGCTTCAAAAGATAGTCGATACTATTCAATTTAAAAGCACGTAAAGCATACTCATCATAAGCCGTGGTAAAAATCACAGCACTCTTAATTTGAACTTTATCAAATATTTCAAATGACAATCCATCCGACAATTGAATGTCTAAAAAAATCAATTCCGGATGTTCATTATTAGAAAACCAATCAATTGCTTCTTCTACTGAATGCAACATTACGTCTACTTGAATATTTAGTTTTTCTAATTTTCGTTGCAACAATCTTGCAGCTGGTTTTTCGTCTTCGATTATTATTGTCATCATTTAATATTGAATCGTTTATTTTGGTGATTTTGGTTAACTGAAATTAAATTAGGGCTGAATCTCTGGTTCTATTCCCATTTCTCACTTTTCTCTTTTTCCATGAATTCCTTGATTTTTTGCTGTTCCCAGTTTTTTCCAAAAATAAAATTGGGCATAAATATAGAAAATGTATGCACCAATAATCCAATTCCCCAAAAGAAAGCCGTAAAGAAATTCTCTATTTTAAAATAGCTTTCTCCTGCATCTAAATCTCTAATATTGATAAACACAATCATTATATTTATGACTATATAAACAATTAAATGCGTGTAAAATCCCTTTAATCGTTTCACTTTTCGTTGCGCATCAGCATATTTATCTTCTGACTGAAACCCTTCAAACTCTGATTTATAATTCCTTTTCATCTTGATGGTATTATGTATTTACTGTTAAAAACAAATTCTATTTTGAGATAAAAATCACGACATTAAGTCCAATTGTCTTTTCTTTCATTTTCTTTATCCATAAACTCTTTAATTTTTTGCTGTTCCCAGTCTCTTCCGAGAAAAGGACTAAAATTAAAAGCCTTCAATCCATGAAAAAACACTCCGAGTCCCCAACCGATTAATGGCCAAAAGAACCACAAATGATTCGGAGATGTTACTAAATTCAGAATCATCAATCCTAGGTTTATAACAATATAAGCAATCAAGTTGCCATAAAATGATTTTATTTCTTCTACTTGTTTTTTCGCTTTAAAATAGCGCTCTTCGTTTTGATATGTATTTTCCATGATTTTTTATTTAAAATTTGTTCAACGTTTAAAAAGCCTTAGCCTATTATTTCCATGATTGCTTTTGCTCTTCTTTTTGTAAAATTTCCTGGATTTTCCTTTCTTCCCAATTGGAACTGTACCCAAAAACCTTGAAAGCATGCATCACCAATCCAAATCCCCATCCTGCAGCCGAAAACCAAAACCATTGAAAATGTGGAGAATATGTTAAATTTATAAATATCAAAAATGGAATGACACAACAGTAAGAAATCAAGTTTCCGTAAAACCCTTTAAGTTCTTCCACACGTTTTTTAGCTCTATAATAAGAGGTATCTTCATTGTAATTTGTAGTTGTTTCCATAAGTGTAATTTGTTTTGTCAAAAGAGGTATTTTGACCGTAAATGTTTTCTCGTTTTGAATAATCAATACTTTTCTGTTGGTTATAATTCCATATCTGTTGACAATATTTTGCAAACCAACACCTTGACGTTCTTGCAATACTTCTTTCTTTTGATAATCGTTTTGAACGGCTAAATAATCGCCCTCAACATAAATCCGAATGTGTAATGGCCTTTGTTCACTAACCACATTATGCTTCACCGTATTCTCTAATAAAAGTTGTAAAGAGAGCGGCACTACTTTGGCATCTGGATTTATAGCTGTCGTTGGTAATTCATAAAACAAACTGTTTTCAAAACGCATTTTCAATAAATTCATGTACGTTTTGGCGAAAGCCAATTCTTCTTCAACCGAAACCAGCTCTTTATCTTTTTGTTCTAATACGTAGCGATAAATCTTTGATAATGAAATCGTAAACCGCTGCGCATTATCTGGATTTTCTTCAATCAAAGAGCTCAATACATTTAAACTGTTAAATAGAAAATGAGGATCAATTTGATTTTTTAAACTCTCGAATTTTGCGTTAGCTGTTCCTGCAATAATTTTCTGTTCCTTGACTTTGTTCTCATTATAAGCTTTGTAAAATGAAATCGTGTAAATGGATAATGTGACAAAAAAAGTGATTATTATCGATGCTAAATAACTTGAAGGTTTTTCGTTTGCCAAGAAATAATCAAAAGAATTCTTGTTATACACCACTTCTTCAAATAAGTGCATTAAAAAAATAACTGCTAATGAAACTAAAAACGACCCTATAAAACCAAGTGTTAATCTTTTTACAGAAAATTTATCTTCAAAATAAGAGTCTAATTTCCAAAAAAGGAACATATTGGATGCGTATAAAGAAAAAGTATACATCATTGTGAATAAAAAATTGACTAGCAACCTTTTACCAAAATAAACTTCACTTCCCATTATCACATTGACTAATTGAATCACAGCAAAAATAATAAGTGTCAATTTTATCGCTCTTTGAAGTTCTTTATACATTCTATTCATTTTATTTTGATATTTATTCTGATTGTAGCATCAATAAAAGACTTAAAAATCACTTCTATTCTTTCTTGTTTCTACTTCCTATTTACAATTTTTCTGTGCTTCTAAAGCTCTTTCTAAACCCCATTTTGGAGAGAAAGGTGTTTCAGGTTTAAAAGTAGCAAAAAGTCCAATAGCTTTTTCAATTTGCACACACATTGGTTTAGTGTCTGTTCCCCAAAATTTAGCACCGCCTATTTCAAACTCGGCTTTACCAAAAACAACTCTTGGATTTTCCGGTGCAATTGCCTGTGCTTTTCCGTACAATTCCATAACCGTTCCAGATAATTTTTGTCCGTTTGTCATGGGATCAAAAGCAATCCAAGCAGTGTGAATCATTGCTTGCATTACCAATAATTCGGCATTATTTGGATTTTTATCCATTTCTATATCCAATGATTTTTGTGCTTTCGAAAGTAATAAATTCATTTGATCTTTATCTTTTGTTCTAAAAGCGGTCGTTGTATTCACTAATGCAACGTAATAATTAGGCAACCAACTTGTTTTTTCAGCACCGGCTATTCTTTCGAATAAATCAGAAGCTTCCGTGTTTTTTCCTTCGCCCCAAAGCTGGAATGCTTTTCCCATTCCTTGTTCGAATTGCCCTTGAGCCGATAATAAACTACATACTAATAATACGATTGTGGTGATAACTTTTGTCATGATTTCTTGTTTTAAAATGGTTATTTTTTTGATGATTGAAACGTTGTAATAATTTATACTTCAAAAGTATCTCAGTTTTTGTTGGTTTAAAATTTATAGATACTGAACTGTAGAATTTGATGGATGAATTGTGATTTAGTCGAAAGTCATACAGTTGGAAGAGTTTACAAAGACAGTAGACTTTACGACTTTGTGACTTGTTTTAAAGATTCTTCAACTGATTGTCATTTTTATCGTTGCTGATGGTCCAAAAGAATCCTACGAAGAAAAAACGATCGGCCGTAGGAACAATTTCTTTTCTGTTGTAAAAGCCTGTATTATCAGGATTGTTGGCATATTCGTATCCAAATACATTCTGACTCCCTAAAACGTTGGAAACCGAGAAATATAAAATCTTTTGCTGTGACACTAAATACGCCCAATTGAAACTCAAGCTGTTGTAGGATTTTGTTTTTCCATTCATGAATTTAGCTTCGTTTGGATTGTTGAAAGGACGCCCAGAACTGTATGAATTCGTAAAACCTATTTGTGATTTCCAGTCGTTTATCCAGTATTTAGTAACGATTGACAAGCTGTGATCTGCAACAAAACTTGGTGTCACTTGAGAACTAAAATTTTTATAATTTCTCTCTGTGTCGATGTACGAATAGGAAACCCAATATTCTAAGTTTTTGATTGATTTGCCGTCTCTCCAAAACAAATCCAATCCTTTCGCATAACCAGAACCCGAATTATCATAAACCGAATTATATACTGCCATTTCTGTGTCGAATTTTACTAAATTACTGTAGTCTTTAAAATAGGTTTCTGCACGAAAGGTTTTTCCGTTTTTATTGTATTGAAAATTCATAATGTAATGCGATGCTTTTTCACTTTCAAACTGATGATTGTTGGAATACTTGATGTATTCTGCGTTTGGAGTTTGGGTAAAATCGCCATAAGCAAAGGATAACTGACTGTTTTTAGCCATTTTATACGCAAATGAAATTCGGGGTGAAATAGCAGTTTCATTCAGTAAATCGTTATTTGAAGCCCTAACTCCTACTTTGGCTGCCCATTTTTTAGAGAAGAAAATATCGGCTTCCGTATAAACTGCCGCAATGTTAGCATCGTATCCATTGGTAAAAACCGAACCTGTATTTTCCTTAAAATCTTCATTGAATTGAGTAACAAAATAATCCGCTCCAAAAGACAGTTTCAATCTTTCTGAAAAGCTTTTCTTTAATTTTAATTTCAAATGAGCCGCATTTTCATCATTCGCCACTTTATCTGAATCCAAATTTATTTTATTGTTGCTGTAGCCATAACTTAATCCGGAAGTAATTTGCCAATTGTTACCAAAAACGCCTTTGTAAGAGGAATTCAAATAGAAATTATTGTTGTTCAAGTCAACTCTGATTTTCTCTGGCGAATTAATATTTTCCTGATTTATATCGAATTTAGAACTATCAAAAGCAGCGTATACTTTCAAAATTCCATTATTAAAGTTATAACGATAAACGGTTTCTCCTGACAACGATTGAAAAGGACTATTCCAATCCACATTTTGAGGAATAACCGCTTGATACGGCGCTAAATTGATATAATTCGCATTTACGCTCAACGAACTTTTCTTCCACTTTTGGGTATTCCCAATTCCTAAACCTACAGTCATCAAAGCGATTTCAGTTTTGTTTTGGTCTGGATCATCTTGTGTATTCAATAACAAAACACTAGATAATGCTTCGCCATATTCCGCTGAATAACCACCCGTAGAAAATGATATTCCGCTGAATAAAAAAGGAGAAAACCTGCCTCGTGTTGGCAAATTATTTGTGGTTGCGCCATACGGTTGCGCCACTCGAATCCCGTCTACAAAAGTTTGTGTTTCATTGGCTTCTCCACCACGAACAAACAATCTACCATCCTCGCCTACCGTTTGTGTTCCTGGCAACGTTTGCAAAGCCGCTATAATATTTCCCGCAGAGCCCGCCGTAGTCACGATGTCTAATGGTTTTAAAACCGATACTCTTGCTTTATCGCCCGCTTCTAATGTTCCTGCTGTAATCACAACCGCGTCAAGCGATGTAACACTTTCTCGTAATTTGATAGTTTTATTTTGGAAATTAGCCACATCAATTACTGTTTTTGAAGTTTCATAAATCAGGAAACTCACAACCAAAGTTTGATTCCCGGTTGTTGTAGTTGTAAAACTAAAATTCCCCGTTTCACTACTGGAAGCTCCGTCATAAGTTCCTTCAATAAAAATATTAGCACCTGAAACCGGTTTTCCTTTCTCATCCACCACTTTTCCTGAAATTGTATTTTGTGAAAAAATAGTTAAGCTGAATACTAAAAAGGCAAACGTAAAAATAAATTTAAGCCTTGCGTTCGAATGATTTGATTGTTGCGTAAATGTTGGTTTCATGATATTTGATTTTGATGAAGCAAATATCTATTGCAAAAATCAGAACCAGAAAAAGTTATTACTGAACTGTTGAAATTACAGGATGAGTTGTTTTGCCTAATACATTTCGAATTTGAAATCATGCATTTTTTATTTTATAATGAAAACCTTAAATTTGTGTACAACCAAATTCTGTAAAAATGAAAAAATCAATCTTATTCCTTTTATTGTTCTCTTTTAGCACCGTACTATTTTCTCAGGAAACGGAATCAGCATTTGATGAAAAACTGGCAAAATCTCTTAAAGCAGATGATTACGGAATGAAGCAATATGTATTTTGTTTGTTAAAAACTGGAAGCAACACAACGGCAACGAAAGAAGAAACTAAAAAACTATTTGAGGGTCACATGGCTAATATCAATCAATTAGCAAAAGAAGGAAAACTGGTTGTGGCGGGTCCTTTCATGAAAAACGAAAGAAATTATAGAGGCATTTATATTTTTAACGCCAGTAGTATCGAAGAAGCTAAAACATTTGTGGCGACAGATCCAGCGGTACAATCGAAACTTCTGGAAGCTGAACTGACGCTTTGGTATGGAAGTGCGGCACTGCAGGAAACACTAAAAATCCATGATAAAATAACTAAAACTAAAATGTAATAGCAAAAATGACTAATTGTATTGCTTAAATTGAAAAAACTATGACAACTGAAAAAGAAAAAATGATTGCCGGAGAATATTATTTGGCAGGCGATCCTGTTTTAGTAAAAGACAGACGAAAATCTAAAAATTTACTCCATCGATTAAATGTTACAGAATACAGGGTAACAAAAAAAGCGAGAGAGATACTTAAAGAGCTCATTCCTAATGCAGGACCAAATCTTTATATTGAACCTCCATTTTTTTGTGACTACGGATACAATATCAGTTGTGGCGAAAATGTTTATTTCAATGTAAACTGCGTTGTTTTGGACTGTGCCAAAGTCACTATTGGTTCTAATGTCTTTTTTGCTCCGGGCGTTCAATTGTACACCGCCACACATCCGCTGGATGCTGAACTGAGAAAAATACTGGAAAATGCATTACCAATAACCATTGGTGATGATTGCTGGATTGGAGGAAATTCAGTTATTTGTCCGGGTATTACCATTGGGAATGGCTGCGTAATTGGAGCAGGTTCAGTAGTTACAAAAGACATTCCTGACAATTCTTTGGCAGTAGGAAATCCGGCAAAAGTGATCCGGAAATTAAATGTTTAATGAATATCCTAACCCAAATTACAACTCCTCAAGATTAAAATTTCTTATCTTTGTTATAAACATTTAAACTTTATAAAATCATCATGAAACATCTTAAAGCATTTATAGTCTTGGCACTTATTGTAGTCGCAAACTCCGTTTCGGCGCAATCCACTTTCGAAAAATGGCCTGCCATAAAAGAATTTCACGAAGTAATGTCACAAACATTTCATCCTGCTGAAGAAGGAAATCTTGCTCCAATCAAAGCACGTTCAGAAGAAATGATGAACAAAGCCGCCATGTTATTAAAGTCTGATATTCCTGCAGAATTTAGAACAAACGCTATATTGGCTTCAGCTGAAAGATTACAGTTAAAAAGTAAAGCACTGCATAAATTAGTTACTTCAAATGCATCTGATGCAGCAATTTTGAAATCAATCACAGATTTACACGACACTTTTCATGAGATTGTGGGACTTTGTTCCGATGCAAAAAAATAAAAAAACTAAAGCCTAATCATGAACATGCCCCAAAAAGTTAGACACTATTTGGGGCATTTTTATGGAAAAAAAAGTAAAGTATGATTATGCATTTAAGTTAGAATGTGTAGAATTAGTTTTAAAACAACATTTCAC
>NZ_JASCRU010000013.1:0-84394 GCF_030010285.1 Flavobacterium sp. XS2P24 | reverse complement strand
GTCTACAAG
The DNA here is from genome assembly GCF_030010285.1 of Flavobacterium sp. XS2P24. NCBI lineage: Bacteria > Pseudomonadati > Bacteroidota > Flavobacteriia > Flavobacteriales > Flavobacteriaceae > Flavobacterium > Flavobacterium sp. XS2P24. Next base: position 84,385 of record NZ_JASCRU010000013.1, on the reverse strand, counting down.
ACTCTTCACTCCCAAAATTTGCTGTAAAATTGAATAGATTCATCGCTCTTTTTTTATCAAATATAAGCCTTTTATTTAATTATGGGTAATTGCGGACAATCAAATAATCTTATATTTTTTTCTTTAATTTTCAACAAGAAAAACATTTATTTCTAAATTCTCATTAAGAAAAAAAATCAAAATTCAATAACTAATTATGAAAATTTAGTCTACTTAAGACATTTATCTGGGTAAAGAATTCAACGCAAAAATATTTTTAAAATTTGGCAATATTTTATACTTTTTATTTGCAAATCCTAGACAGAAAAGGAGTGGATAATTTGACTTTTTTTCCACTCAGATACGATTTTTAATTCTGAAAACGGCACTGATTAAATAATAAACTTTAAAATATTTAAGTTCATTTTTTTTAATTTTGCCTTAACAAACGCTGAAATTAAAACTAAATTAATGAGTTCGACTGCGAAAATATACAAATGTTTTCTGAAAAATCAGCTCTAACAACTCAAGTACAGTATCATACTCCACAATATTTTGTAGTATATGCACCAAGACTGGGATGATAAGTCCTTGCTCGGACAAACCATCCCAGGTAAGCATGTCGTGAATTAGAAAACGGTGGATGCGTCCGTTCCCATCTAAAAAGAAATGAACTGCAAAATCAGATAATCCTTAAAATGAAAAAATATCCTGCCAATAAAATTTTGCTTTTTTGAAGACTTAAGTTAAATCATTTCGTTATTTCCAATGACCATGTAAGAATAAAAGTATGACCAACCAAAAGAAAATAGGTTATTCTTCTTAATAAAATGAAATAGGCCATTTACCACTATTAAAAACGAAGATTGACAGCATTGAAAAATACGATGTGATTTTTGTAGGTTTTCCAACTTGGGGAATGCAGTTACCACCACCAATGAAAACATTTTTGAAGCAATATGATTTAAATGCCAAAACAATTATTCCATTTAATACCAATACTAGGTAAGGAGTTGATAGCAGTTTCCAAACCATAAAAGAACTTTGTCCCAATAGTAGAATACTCAAAGGTTTTGCAATGGAAGGCGGAAAAGAAAAAGAGGGAAAACTTTTGGTGATTCAAGGAAAAAAGAGAAATGAAGCCGAAACGGAAGTAAAGATATGGATAGAAAAAACCGATAGGATTGCCTAATCAAAAGAAAAAAACAAAAAATGAACAGCGTAGAAACCATTGCCGATTTTTATAAACGAAAATACGATTGGATGCCTAAAAATATTCTTAACGAAATCGGGCATTTTAATGTATTCAAGCTAGAGAATTATATAGGCAAGCAGGCAAAACCTGTACCATATAAACGCAGGGATTATTTTAAAATAACTTTACTGATTGGCGAAAGCAAAATAGAATATGCCGATAAAGTAATCGAACTAAAAAAACAGGCATTGGTGTTTTCCAATCCTCAGATTCCTTACAAATGGGAACACACTGACGGAATCCGAAGTGGCTTTTTTTGTGTGTTTGACCAAGCCTTTTTTCATCAATACGGAAACCTCAACCAGTATTCCATTTTTCAGCCCGATGGCAATCACATTTTTGAATTAAACGACGAACAAGTAAAGCTATTGAATGAAGTATACCTGCGCATGTTTGATGAAATCGATTCCGATTATATTCATAAATATGATGTCCTTCGAACGGTTGTAAGCGAGATTATTCATTTTGTTATGAAGATGCAACCTTCGTCGCCAATGAACAAAAAGCCTTTCAATGCTTCGCAAAGGATTTTAGCTTTATTTTTAGAACTCTTGGAACGACAGTTTCCTATTGACGAAACCCATCAAAGTGTAAGCTTAAGATCAGCTTCTGATTTTGCAGAAAAATTGAATATGCATGTCAATCACTTAAACCGAGCCATCAAGGAAACTACTGATAAAACTACGTCACAAATTATTGCTGAACGCATATTACAAGAAGCAAAAATACTTTTGAAACAAACTTCTTGGACGGTATCTGAAGTTGCTTTTGCTTTGGGATTTAATGAATTAACTCACTTTAATAATTTCTTTAAAAAACATGCTCAAATAAGCCCGATAAAATTCCATAATATTTGATTTTTCGAAAACAATATTTTTTTTATTATGCTAGTAATCAAACTATTTACTAAATTTATTTAATTATAAATGACTCTGGAAAACAAAAAACTATAAATACTATTTTTTAATAAAACACTTTAAAAATGAACACAACAACAAATGTAAAAGCGTACGGTACAGTTGCCGTTGATGCCCCTTTAAAACAAATGGATATCCAACGCAGAAATGCTACTGCAAAAGACATTGAAATCGAAATTTTGTATTGTGGTGTATGCCACTCTGATTTACACACTGCCAGAAATGATTGGGGATTTACCACATATCCTGCGGTTCCCGGTCATGAAATTGTGGGCAAAGTGACCAAAGTAGGAAATGAAGTCACTAAACTAAAAGTAGGTGATTTTGCTGCTGTAGGTTGTATGGTAGATTCATGCAAAACCTGCGATAATTGCAAACAAGACTTGGAACAATACTGCTCTAACGGTTTTATTGGTACTTATAATGGAGCAGACAAGCATTTAGGCGGAATGACTTTTGGAGGCTACTCAGAAAAAATTGTGGTAGACGAAGACTTCGTTTTAAAAGTGCCTGCTAATCTTGACTTGGCTGCTACAGCACCTTTATTATGTGCGGGAATAACCACTTGGTCACCGCTTCTCCACTGGAAAGTTGGAAAAGGAAGTAAAGTTGCCGTTGTAGGTTTAGGCGGATTGGGGCATATGGCCATTAAATTAGCCAAAGGTTTGGGTGCCGAAGTTACCCTTTTCTCCAGAACACCAGAGAAAGAGAAAGATGCTTTCGAATTGGGTGCAGATGCTGTTGTCATTTCAACTGACGAGAATCACATGAAGGCTGTAAATGGAAAATTCGATTTAATAATTGACACCGTTCCTTATGTTCATGACGTTAATCCGTATGTAGGGACTTTAAACACTAATGGAACTTTGGTTTTGGTAGGTTATTTGGGTGGCTTGGAACCTATTTTGAATACTGTTCCTATGATTCTGGGAAGGAAATCTGTAGCAGGTTCCCTAATTGGTGGAATTGCAGAAACTCAGGAAATGCTTGATTTCTGTGGAGAACATAATATTGTATCTGAAATTGAAGTAATCAAAATGCAGGATATCAACGAAGCCTACGAAAGAATGCTAAAAAGTGATGTTCGTTATCGCTTTGTAATTGATATGGCTTCGCTAAAAAGCTAAATTACGCTATACTTTTAGCCTTGTGCTATAGTCAGAATTGTAAAGAGAACGATGGTATTCAGTAGTATCATCGTTCTTTTTAATTTTAAAAAACATTATAAAATGTATCTTTTTTCTCTGTTTAAAACCAATGTTTTTTTTCAAAATTTGAATTTTTTGATTTTAGTAATATATTATTTGAATTGTATAAATTTTAAATTATTAAATTCATTAACTTGCAGTAACAGATATGTTGATTTTCATTTACTTAAAAAATAATATTATATGGCAATAATTAATCTTAAAATCAATAGTAAGGATTATTCAATAGATGTAGATCCTCAAATGCCACTTCTTTGGGCAATCAGAGATTTTGTAGGGTTAAAAGGAACTAAATACGGTTGTGGTATCGCGCAATGTGGTGCTTGCACAGTTCATCTAAACGGTCAGCCGGTTCGCTCCTGCTCTTTGCCTGTAGCTGCTGTTGCAAATAAAAACATAACGACCATAGAAGGATTATCAGAGGATAACTCGCATCCCGTACAAAAAGCTTGGATAGAAGAGCAAGTTCCTCAATGTGGCTATTGTCAATCGGGTCAAATCATGGCTGCCGCAGCATTATTATCTAAAAATGCTTCTCCTAATGATGCCGAAATTGATGCCGCAATGCAAGGGCATATTTGTAGATGTGGAACCTATCCGCGTATCAAACGAGCCATCAAGAAAGCATCAGAAAACAAGCCTTGAGAAGAGTACTAAAATAACCTATTCTTATATTTTATATGGACATAGATACTATATCAAGAAGAAAATTCTTAAAACTATCTGGTTTAACAGGAGTTGCTCTTACATTAGGATATTATTTACCTGCTGATGCTAAAGAACCTAAATTAATCACTGCTTTTGATGCTGAGAATCGCGGCATTGAGCTTAATTCATGGATATACATTGATGTTTCAGGCAAAGTTACGCTCTATAGTCACAGAGCCGAAATGGGACAAGGAGTCTATCAATCCATACCTCAAATAATCGCTGAAGAACTTCATGTAGATCTTGATAAAGTAAACATAGTTTTCGCTCCTGGCGATAATGTGAAATATGGAAATCAAATTACAGGAGGTAGTTCCAGTATTAGAGGATCCTATAAAAACCTTTTGAATCTGAGCGCCACTGCCCGTGTAATGTTAATAAAAGCAGCCAGTAATAAATGGAATGTTTCTGAATTGGAATGTTATGCAGAAGATGGTCATGTAATTCATAAACCAAGTGGTAAAAAATTACATTACGGTGAATTAGTATTGGAGGCATCAAAACTTGATATTCCGAAAAATGTTGTTTTAAAGAAAACATCCGAATATAAATTAATTAGAAAACCACTTCAAAGACAAGATACGCCTTTGAAAACAAATGGTACAGCCGTTTTTGGTATCGATAAAATGATTCCGGGAATGCTGTATGCCATGGTGGAACGAAACCCCAGACTTCGTGGTAAGGTAAAAAGTTTTGACGCTACTGAAGCGCTTAAAATTCCGGGAGTAAAACAAGTTTTTATAGTTCGTATGGGCGTTTTTAATACATTCAGAGAAGGTGTAGCAGTTGTGGCTGATTCTGTTTGGGCAGCTATGAAAGGAAAAAAAGCCTTAAAAGTGGACTGGGACGATACCGGATTTGAACATTTGAATACCGAGGATATTTATCGTCGAATGGAGGAAGCACTTCAAAAAGACGAGGGACTTTCTTTTGTTTCAAAAGGAGATTCAACCGCCATTATAAAATCAGCAGAAAAGAAAATTGATGTCGTGTATACTACTCCATATCAATCGCACAGTTGTATGGAACCACTGAATTGTATTGCCCATTATCAAAAAGATAAAATAGAAATATGGGGGCCAATACAAGCTCCGGAATGGGTTCAAGATTACATCAGTAAAGAACTAGGAATTGCCAGAGAAAAAGTCATTGTAAATATGACTTTCCTTGGAGGCGGATTTGGTAGAAAAGCCTTTATGGATTACCCACATGAAGCCACGATGATTTCTAAAGAAATAAATGCACCGGTTCAGGTTATCTGGTCCAGAGAAGACGATGCTACGCAAGGTCCGTACAGACCTGGAGTTTCATACCGTTGTCAAGGTGTGGTTGCCAATAGTGAAATAAGTGCTTTTAAAGTTTCCATTGCAGGTCAGAACAATAGTCATTGGAGAGGTGGAGCAAAAGATATTCCCAACAGAAGTGCCACGGAAGGATTTTTAAAACCATACGTAGACAACATTCAGAATTTAAGTATTGTTGATATTCCTTTTGAAACACCAATACCTACTATGTGGTGGCGTTCTGTCTATGCTTCTACCAATGGTTTTGCGTATGAAAGTTTTATGGATGAGTTGGCTGCTGAATCAGCGAAAGATCCAATAACTTTTAGAAGAACCTATCTTAAAGACGAGAGAAGTAGTGAGTTACTGAATAAACTGGAAGAGGTTTCCGGATGGAAAAACAGAACCAAAGGATATGGCGTTGCTATAACGGAATGTTTTGGCAGTACCGTGGGACAAATTGTGAAAGTTTCCAAAAACGCAGAAAATAAAATTCAAATCGATCAGGTTTGGGCAGTAATTGATTGTGGATGGTATGTAAATCCTGATATAATCAAAGCACAAGTAGAAGGAAGCATTGTTATGGCATTAGGTGCTGCTACGATTCATGAAATCACATTCAAAGATGGTAAAACGGTTCAAAATAATTTCAATACGTATAAAATGCCCCGTATAACAGACATTCCACCTATTGAAGTGCATATCATGGAAAATGATGCAGATGCCGGAGGTGTTGGAGAACCTGGATTACCTCCATTTGCTCCTGCTTTAACAAATGCAATATTTGATTTGACAGGAAAACGTATTAGAAAGCTTCCTTTCGAATTAGCAAAAGTTTAATTTTAAAAATATATTAAAAATGAAAATAGTTTTTTCAATAGTAGTCGTTTTAATATTGGCAGTAACGCTGCAATCATTCAATCAGAATTTTGATTTGAAAGCAAGTATTGTACGCGGTAAATCGGTCTACAATACACAATGTGCATCCTGCCACATGGAAGAAGGAAATGGTATAGAAGGCGTTTTTCCAACATTGATAAAATCAGATTATTTTGCAGATAAAAATCGATTGGTAAAAGTGGTTACAACTGGATTACGCGGACCAATAGTAGTTAATGGTGTAAACTATGATGGAGAAATGCCCGTTACTGATTTAACTGATGAACAAGTGGCTGATGTTTTAAACTATGTCAGAAATTCATGGGGAAATGAAGCTAAGGCAGTTTTGCCAAGTGAAATACAACAAGCTAAAAAAGCTGTCACTAAAGATTACAAAGCCTATTAATTTGTAACATATTGAATTCGTTGCATAGAGAGAATTATAAATTCTAAATACTAACTAAATGGTATCAAGACGTCAATTTATTAAAAATACAGGTAAAGCAAGTTTTGCATTATGGTTAGGAGCTACTTCTAATGGTTTTGCAAACGTAGCTTTTATTACAGATGCACCCAGTAATTTTACTCCTTTTGTAAAAATCGAGAAAAACGGAAAAATAACAATTTTCAATACTAAGCCCGAAATGGGTCAAGGTACTTTTCAATCTGTTCCAGCTCTTATAGCTGAAGAATTAGAAGTTTCGCTTGATGCAATAACGATTGTTCAAACCAGTGGCGAGAAACAATTTGGCGGCGGCCAGGCAGCTGGAGGAAGTTCTTCCATCAGAGGAAATTATGATGCGTATAGAAAAATTGGCGCTGCTGCAAAAGAGATGCTGATTAAGGCTGCCAGTGTTAAATGGGGAGTTGGAATTGAATCTTGTTATGCCGAAAACGGAAGCGTACATTCTAAGCTATCAAAGGAACATCTTTCTTATGGCGATTTAATCGAAGAAGCTTCCAAATTAGAAGTTCCTAAAGAACCGAAACTTAAAAACAAAAGTGATTTTAAGATTATCGGAAAATCTATTCAAAGACCAGATGTACCTTTAAAAGTTTCCGGAAAAGCAGAGTATGGAATTGATGTAGAAGTTCCCAATATGGTATATGCAACTGTATTTCGTTCCCCGGTAATTGGTGGTACTTTAAAAAGTTTTGATGCTGATGCAACCTTAAAAATTCCCGGAGTCATTAAAGTTGTGGAAGCCAAAACAACTGTTGGAAAATATCTATATTCCGGAGTGGCTGTTATTGCTAAATCGTACTGGGCTGCCCTTCAAGGCAGGAAAGTATTGAAAGTTGAATGGGATACAAATGGATATGAAAATTTCAATTTATCCGACTATGAAAATAAGTTGCGAAACCTTTCTAAAGAAGCTGGTGTACTGGATAAGAATATAGGAAATGTAGAAAGCGTTAAAACGGAACCTGAAAATTCAGTGGAATCCTTTTATGAAACTCCAATGGTGGCTCACCATACGCTTGAGCCGATGAATTGTATCGCACATGTAAATGGTGAAAAGGTAGATATATGGACCTCAACTCAGGTTCCAAGTGCTATTACCGGTTCAGGACCAAATGACCTTCATAGCCAAATTGGAATGAAACCAGAGAATATCACTTTACATTCCAAATTTATTGGAGGCGGATTTGGCAGAAGATTATATACTGATTATGTTATAGAAGCCGTAAATATTGCAAAGCAAATAGAGCAACCCGTAAAAGTAATTTGGTCTCGGGAAGATACCACACAACATAGTGCCGTACGCCCTATGACTTTCTCACAGTTGAAAGGTGGTTTCTCAAAAGAAGGACAATTAGTTAGCTTTGAACACAAAGTGATAAGTCCTTCTTATTTTGATTCGGTAGGTCCAAATTTTGATAAAACAAAAGTCGATGCAATTATGATTGAGGGAATTGGAGAACAGGCTTATCAAATTCCAAATATTAAAACCTCATATGTGTATGCTGATTTTCATGTACCTGTAGCCGCATGGAGATCGGTAACCAGTTCAACTGTCGCTTTTGCCCATGAATGTTTTATTGATGAATTAGCGCATAAAGTCAAAAAAGACCCTTTGGATTTTAGATTAAAAATGCTAGACAAAGATTCCGATACCAAAAGAGTTTTATTGAAATTAAAAGAAGTTTCCAATTGGGACAAACCACTACCAAAAGGAAAAGGCAGAGGTGTTGCGCAATGGGAATTTTTTGCGGGATTGTGTGCTCATGTAGTCGAAGTATCTGTTACAAAAGACAATACTATAAAAATTGATAAAGTGTATGCAGTGATTGACTTGGGAGAAGTCGTAAACCCGGATAATGTGAAAAATCAAATTGAAGGATCCATCGTGATGGCTCTGACAGCGGCTATAAAAACGGGAATTACCATTGAAAACGGGAAAATAAAGCAAAGTAATTTTCATGATAATCCAATGATACGAATGCATGAAACACCAGAAATTGAAGTACATATTCTTGCAGATGGCGGAAAAATAAAAGGCGTTGGTGAACCTGGCTTACCTCCTTTTGCACCAGCATTGGCGAATGCCATATTTTCAATTAGCGGAAAGCGCATTAAAAAGATGCCTTTTGACCTTAATTTATCCTAAATATTTATTTATAATTCCATTAATTTTCAAATGAAAGAACTTCAAGAAATTATTAAAAAATATGACGTTGCCAGTCAGAAAAATATAAAATCAGCACTAGTAACCGTAGTTCATTTAGATGGTTCCTCTTATAGACGACCCGGTGCCAGAATGTTAGTGAATGATGACGGAAGAATTACCGGTGCCATAAGCGGCGGTTGTTTAGAAGGTGATGCTTTAAAAAAAGCCTTATTTGCTATTTCTGAACAAAAAAATACTCTTTTTACTTATGACACTTCAAAAGAAGATGATTCAGAAATGGGAATTCATTTAGGATGTGAAGGCCTTATACAAGTATTATTCGAAAGCATCGATTCTGAAAAAGAAGAAAACCCAATACAATTATTGAGTAAAGCATTAGCCGTTCGACAAAAAGCGGTTCTGGTTACTTTATTTGATTTGGATAATAATCAAAATATTCAATATGGCACTTGTTTACTATTAGAAGAAAATGGAACACTTTCCGGTAAAATACCGCTACAACAGTTTGAAGATGTTGTTTTAAAAGACATAACAGATGTCATGCAAAATGGCGAATCTGTTTTCAAACAATACAAATCAGGTGACGTATCAGTAACTGCTTTTTTTGAATTCTTGCATCCGCCAGTTTCCCTTGTGGTATTAGGAGCAGGAAATGATGCCATTCCGCTTATGAAGTTTGCAGATGTCTTGGGATGGGATTTTAGAATCGTAGACCGAAGAGATACGCATGCCAACAAAGAAAGATATCCTACCGCCTCACAAATTTTAGTGGCTAATCCAGATGTTGCCTTAGAACATCTTGCGTATGATAATCGTACTTTTTTTGTTTTAGTAACGCACAGTTACAAATGTGATTATTATATGTTAAAATCATTATGTGCTGCTGCTGTTCCTTACATAGGTATTTTGGGACCAAAAAAGAAGTTGCATCGCATGTTGGAAGAAATACAACACAATGAAGGCATCCATTTAAATGCCGATAAAGTGGCAACAATTTATGGTCCGACAGGTTTAGATATTGGAGCAGAAACACCAGAAGAAATTGCACTCAGTATTATAGCGGAAATTCAAGCCGTATTGACTGGAAAAATGGGTGGCATGCTAAAAACGAAAAATGAAGTCATTCATTCCAGAGACTCATTAGACATTCAAATAGAAGATATCAAAATTTATAATGCATCATAAAATAAAGCAATGTGGCATAATTATTTTGGCAGCAGGTTCAAGCAGTCGCATGGGAAAACCCAAACAATTACTTGAATTTGATGGTATGACACTCTTAACACGGGTTTCAAAAATGGCTTGCCAATCAAAATTATATCCCGTGATTGCCGTTTTAGGTGCCAATGCTGATTTGATTCAAGCGCATCTCGATGTTCCAGGACTTGATATTGTACTTAATGAAAACTGGGTAGAAGGAATGGCCAGTTCTTTACGAAAAGGGCTTTTTTCCATGAATGAAATGTATCCTCAAGTTGATGCTGTCATAATACTTGTTGGCGATCAACCTTACATAAATAATCAGCATATAGAACAACTGATTGATGCTCAAGACAAATCCGGATTACCCATTTCTGCCTGTTCCTATGCCGGTATTATGGGAACTCCTGCCCTTTTTCACAAAACGATTTTTCCAGAACTGATGTTGCTTGAAGGTGATATTGGTGCCAAAAAAATTATCGAAAAAAGAAAACAGGATGTAGCTACAGTACATTTCGATAAAGGAGTTATTGATATTGACACAGTAGAAGATTATGAAAATTTACACAACGAAAAAGAATAAATATGCTTGTTGATACATCCAATAAAATCCATGATTACTTACACATTTCGTTGATTTTATTTGCATCTTACGCCTATTAAAATTCAGCATAAATGGAAACAATGATTTCGGTACACAGCGCTTTGGAATTAATAACAAATCATGTCAAATCGATACCAGTTGCAGTGATGCAATTAGAAAAAGCAAACGGATTGGTTTTGGCAGAAGACATTTACGCGCCTGAAAATGTGCCCGCATTTCCTCAGTCCAGCATGGATGGATATGCTTTTGCTTTTGACGATAATCGTTCAGATTATAAATTGGTGGGAGAAATTGCAGCTGAAAGCAAACAAACTTTTGAATTAAAGCAGGGTGAAGCTGTCCGAATTTTTACGGGAGCTGCCGTTCCGTTAGCTGCTGATACTGTTTTAATGCAAGAAAAAGCATTGGTGGAATCAGATAAACTAACTGTAAATGATGAAAGTTTAAATAAAGGAACTAACCTCAGAAGTATTGGTTCTGAAATAAAAAAAGGAACAAAAGCACTTGAAAAAGGAACCGTTTTAAAACCGGCGAGTATAGGTTTTCTGGCGAGTATGGGCATTGCTAAAGTCAAAGTATATCCTAATCCTAGCGTTGGAATTTTAGTCACCGGTAATGAATTACGATTGCCGGGAGAAGATTTAGAATATGGTCAAGTATTTGAATCCAATTCATTTACCTTGCAATCCGCATTAAATCTCATGAATATTAATAACGTAACTATTTACAGATCTGAGGATAATCTGAATCAATTACAGAGTCTTTTATCACAAATATTGGAAGTAAATGATCTCGTTTTAATTTCGGGCGGTGTAAGTGTTGGAGATTATGATTTTACCATGAATGCATTAGAGAAATGTGCTGTAAATCCCATTTTTCACAAGATAAAACAGAAGCCGGGTAAACCATTATTATTTGGAATGAAAGCGGAAAAAGTTATTTTTGGTCTTCCTGGAAATCCAGCCTCGGTATTAACCTGTTTTTATGAGTATGTGCTTCCAGCTATTGGAATTATGACCGAACGCAACGTAAAATTGCAAACTAAAAAAATGGTTCTTACGAAGGAATATCTAAAGCAGGCTGGAATGACACATTTTTTAAAAGCGTCGCATAATAATGATTTAGTTTATCTTGAAACGGGCCAAGAATCCTATAAACTTTCTTCGTTTGCTAACGCTAATTGTCTGGCCATAATTCCAGAAAACGCATCGAAAATTGAATCAGGTCAGGAAATAGAAGTACATTTATTTCCTTTTTAAATTTACAAAATGACATTATCATTATCCTTTTTTTTATTACTGTTTATCATTGCATTTTTATATGCCTCCGTTGGTCATGGTGGAGCAAGTGGTTATTTAGCATTAATGGCTATTTTCAGTTTTGATCCAAATTTTATGAAACCAACAGCATTGATATTAAACTTGTTTGTATCGTTGGTTTCGTTTACGCTGTTTTTTCGCGAAGGACATTTCAAATGGAAACTTTTTCTCCCCTTTGCTCTAGCCTCAATTCCTTTTTCGTTTTTAGGCGGTATGATATCATTAGACGGAGATATTTATAAAAAAGTTTTGGGATTAACACTCATAATACCAGTTATAAAATTTTTTGTGTATCCAAATACGAATGATTCAGAGTTAAAAAAAAATACGCTTGCATTGACAATTATTATCGGTGCCAGTATCGGATTTCTTTCTGGCCTGATTGGTATTGGAGGAGGTATTCTACTTTCGCCAATACTTTTAATGTTGCATTGGTCAAACCAAAAACAAACTGCAGCTATTAGTGCATTATTTATTTTTGTCAATTCGGTATCCGGTTTAGCGGGACAATTATCAAAGGGTGTCAAATTTGAAAACGACATGCTTGCTTTTGTTGCCGTAGCCTTTATTGGCGGGATATTGGGTGCTTGGTTGGGTGCTAAGAAGTTCAATCAATCGGTCCTTAAATATATTTTAGCAACAGCATTATTAGTGGCTTCCATTAAATTATTATTTACCTGATTAATTTTATTTTATGAAAATAGAAGTGCTTTTTTTTGGACAATTAACGGACATTACCGGTAGCTCAAAATTAGTTATTGATTATGTCGACACTACTGACAACTTAAAAAAAATAATCCTAGAGAAATTCCCTGCTTTATCATCGTTGAAATTTGCAATTGCAGTAAATAAACAAATGGTAACAGACAATATTTCAATAGCAAAAAATAGTAGTATCGCCTTTATGCCTCCGTTTTCTGGTGGTTAAAATAACAAAACATGAAACATTTACAGAAGCGATATCAACGTCAACTAATGCTAAATGAATTTGGATTAGAAGCACAAGAAAAACTTTCAAACGCTAAAGTATTAGTCATTGGAGCTGGAGGTTTAGGTTGCCCTATTCTACAATATTTAGTTGCTGCTGGTGTTGGGCATATTGGGATTGCAGATGATGATGTAGTAAGTTACTCCAATTTAAACCGACAGATTTTATTTGGACAACAAGATGTGGGACGTTTTAAAGTGGCTATTGCCAAAGAAAAACTCCTTTTGATGAATGACACAATTGATATTAAAACTTGGAAACTGCGCTTTTCGCAAAAGGATTGTATCAATCATTTCAAGGATTATGATATTATTGTTGATGCTACAGATAATTTTGCCAGCAGGTATTTGATAAATGACGCCTGTGTATTATTTGGCAAACCATTAGTATTTGGGGCAGTTTCAAAATTTGAAGGGCAAGTGGCCGTATTTAATGTTCCAATAAACGAAAAGGAAAAAACAGTCAATTATAGAGATTTATTTCCTGTACCACCAAACAATAATGAAGTTTTAAACTGTTCCGAAGCAGGAGTTTTAGGAGTATTACCAGGTATTATTGGAGTTTTACAAGCAACGGAAGTCATTAAACTTATAACTGGCATTGGAAAACCATTAACAAACAGAATCCTGACATACAACGCATTAAATCAGGAGTTTTTCACTATATATTTGACTCCAAATCCAGAAGCTTCCAACTATATCCCAGCTTCTGTAGAAGCCTTTGAAAATACAGATTATGAATTGTTGTGCAGCTATAGCCCAACTAATGTCATCGAGATTGAAACAGAACAATGGTTGAAAATTAGGGAAAACACTATTTTAGTTGATGTACGGGAACTTATAGAAAAGCCCCGTTTAGATTTCTATTCACATTTATCGATTCCTTTGCCCACATTAAATTCTAATTTAGATGATTTATTAGATAAAGAGATTGTATTTGTTTGTCAGTCTGGAAAGAGAAGTTTAAAAGCCGCATTATTATATTTGTCCGTGATGCCAAATGCAAAGGTATATTCACTAAAAGGCGGAGTTAATGAACTGGTAAAAAAGAAATTAATTTAGTTTTTATGGGGCACAAAAAAGGCAAAAAAAATTTTGTTGAAGGAGCAATACCCACTTCATTTATTAGTCATAGTATTGCAAAACATGCTGCCAAAACTGTTATTGGTAGTCATAGCATATTTTTAGGACAAGTAAGAGCTGATGAAATAAACGGTAAAAATGTAGCCGCAATTGATTGCTTTTGGTATTTTATTATCCAATGATTATTTACATCAATACCTACTTTAAATTATAAATTTTGTAGTTTTACCCGCCTATATTCACCCCTTCATGAAACTTAAACAGATCAACATACCTCCATTACCCGCCGTACTTTTAGCAATAATAAGTGTACAATCTGGGGCGGCTATCGCCAAAGGTCTTTTTCCTGCTATTGGTGCTGCCGGGACAGCTTCTTTAAGAATTGGCATCTCCGCATTAATATTATTGGCTGTTTACAGACCAAACCTAAAAAAAGTAACTGCTGACCAATGGAAATTGGTTATTCCTTATGGTTTATCCTTGGGCGCAATGAATTTGATTTTTTATCTTTCCATTGAGAGAATTCCCATTGGACTTGCTGTTACACTGGAATTCATAGGTCCCTTATTAGTAGCTGTTTTTGGTTCAAAACGCATCATAGATTTTTTCTGGGTACTTCTTGCTGCGGCAGGAATCGTATTAATTGCTCCGTGGTCAAATAATGGATTAGATATTTGGGGGATGCTTTTTGCTCTTTTGGCCGGTGCACTTTGGGCAGCTTATATCGTATTAGGAGGAAAAATTTCAAAAATAATGAAAGGTGGAGACGCAGTGACCATAGGAATGTTATTTGCATCTATACTTATTGTCCCTTTTGGAATTCTAGGAAATGGCTTAAGTAATCTTACGCCTCAACTTTTAGGTTTAGGGGTAGCACTCGCGCTATTATCCAGTGCAATTCCTTTCACATTAGAAATGAAAGCACTCGGACAACTTCCTGCACGTACTTTCAGTATTTTAATGAGTTTAGAACCTGCTGCAGCATCAATTTGTGCTTTTCTATTTTTACAAGAATACCTTACTTTTAATGAAATTTTAGCGGTTGTTTTTGTGGTAATAGCTTCTGCCGGATCAACAATTACTTCAAAAACGCAGGAACTTTAAAATTTTCAGTACAGTTTTAAATACTTACGATGATTTAATTTAAAAACCTGCTGATTAAAAAAAAGGACAACTACAATATAAAAACAGCTGCTTATCACAAGCAGCTGTTTTTTTTTATAACTGATAAAAAGCATTGCTCCTACTACTGATTTTCTTCTTATATTTTTTCTTTTCTAATTTATTTTTTGAAAAAACTTTCCTGTGTGATAAATGTTACTGTACGTGGAATTTTAACTGACAATCTTTGCAGTATAAAATTTTACAACTTATGGAATATATCGGTTATTTTACATCAATACTCATTGGCGTTGCATTAGGATTAATAGGCGGTGGCGGCAGTATTCTTACCGTACCTGTTTTAGTCTATTTATTTGCTATTGAACCCGTTTTAGCAACGGCTTATTCCTTATTTATTGTAGGTCTTACAAGTGCTGTGGGCACTGTGGGCTATTTCAAAAAAGGGTTAGTAAATATCAAAACGGCAATTGTTTTTGGTATTCCGTCAATCATTGCAGTTTTTACCACAAGAGCTTTGATTGTTCCTGCAATCCCTAAAGAAGTGTTTTCTATTGGAGAATTTATAGTTACAAAAAACTTGTTGATGATGTTACTTTTTGCCGTAATTATGATTGCCGCATCGTATAGCATGATCAAAAAAGACAAAAAAATTATAAACGAAAAGTCCGAAGAACAAAAATTCAATTACCCACTCATACTTATCGAAGGTGCAATTGTTGGCGTTATCACCGGATTAGTGGGAGCCGGCGGCGGTTTCTTAATTATACCGGCATTAGTCGTATTAAGTAAGCTTCCTATGAAAGAAGCAGTTGGAACATCATTAGTAATTATAGCTGCAAAATCGTTGATTGGTTTCTTTGGAGAAGGAGGAGAAAATGGAATCAATTGGCAATTTCTGATTACCATTTCAACATTTGCAATTGTTGGAATTTTCATTGGCACTGCATTATCAAAAAAAATTAATGGTGACAAACTGAAACCTGCATTTGGTTGGTTTGTTTTAGTAATGGGAATTTATATTATAACCAAAGAGCTTTTTCTAAAATAAAATTTAATAAAAAATCGAAACTAAATTGAATTTTAAAAGTCACTTTAGAACAAAAAATCCTTCTCTTTTTAATCCTAAAATGAGAAGGATTTTTTAGTTTCAATTGTATTCAAACTGAAAATCATCTATTCCATTTCAGAAGAAAAACATTGTAACAAGCCTATTTGGCAAAAAAATAATTAAAAAAAATATTTGTTTTAGTTCACTCATTCAGAGAACTATAAATGATTGAATAATCGCCAAAGCATTTTTTAACAACATGCAAAAAGCAACCTTTCATTCTCTTTGACATCCTTAGAGCAACAAATAAATTTAATAATTATGAAAAATTTCAGATTACAAGCAGCGGTCATTGTACTATTAATTTCAACAGCTTTCGTATCATGCAGCGATGATGACAACACACCAAATGCAGTGACTAAAAGTTCATTGGTAACAAAAGTAGAAGGCGCTGTAACCGGAGACATAAATGTTGAAGTTCCTTTAACTGTGACTTTTTCAGTGGACAACAATTGTGGGTCTTACAACAAGTTTATCGAAACTGCAGCTGCCAACACAAAAACGATTGAAGTGGAATCAAAGTATGAAGGAACAGATTGTGGAACGACTCCAACAAGCAAAACTGTTGTTTACAAGTTTAAATCGATAGCTGTGGGAACTTACAATTTAAAATTCAAAAAAACGGCTACTGAGTTTGTAACACACACTATAGTTATTGATTAGTTTTTTTGGTTTGGTTAATTAATGATATAAACACCAGTTGAATAGCTGGTGTTTTTTTATTTTTTAAAAGTAGTTATGCGTTGGAATTCCCAGAAAACACAAAATTTATATTTTAAAAATTTACAATTATGGCAACTTTTTTTGTTGTGTAACATTTGTCACTATCTTCCTTAAATTCATGCTATATCTTTGTATTATAATTTAATAAAGAAAAAATTTAAGAATATGAAAATAGAACAAATATATACAGGATGTTTAGCACAAGGTGCTTATTATATTACTTCAAATGGTGAAGCAGCTATTATTGATCCGCTTCGTGAAACTGAACCTTATATGGAAAGATTAGAAAAAGACGGTGTGAAATTGAAATACATTTTCGAAACCCATTTCCATGCTGATTTTGTTTCAGGACATTTAGATTTGAGCAAAAAAACCGGAGCCGCAATTGTTTATGGTCCTAATGCCAATCCTGAGTTTGAATTTATTTCTGCCAAAGACAACCAAGAATTTGCAATTGGCAACATCAAAATAAAAGTATTGCACACGCCAGGTCACACTATGGAAAGTACCACGTACTTATTAATAGATGAAAACGGAAAAGACCACGCCATTTTCTCTGGAGACACTTTATTTATTGGCGACGTTGGCCGACCAGATTTAGCTCAAAAAGCAGCACACATGACACAAGACGAACTGGCTGCCATATTATTCCATTCGTTAAGAGACAAAGTAATGACGCTGGGTGATGATGTAATTGTATATCCGGCTCACGGCGCAGGTTCAGCTTGTGGAAAAAATATGAGCAAAGAAACTGTTTCAACCATTGGTGAACAAAAAGCAACAAACTATGCTTTGCGCGCCAATATGACCGAAGCCGAATTTGTACAAGAAGTTACTGAAGGTTTATTGCCTCCACCAGCCTATTTTGGAATGAACGTTGCCATGAACAAAAAAGGTATTGAAAGCTTTGAAAATGTCTTCAATAACGGAATGAGAGCAATTAATGCAACTGAATTTGAAGCTGTCGCAGAAGAAACCGGTGCTTTAATCTTAGATACCAGAGACAATGGTAATTTTGCAAAAGGATATGTGCCACAGTCCATAAACATTGGTATCAATGGCGATTTTGCTCCTTGGGTTGGTGCTTTAATTGCCGATGTGAAACAACCGATTATTTTAGTGACTGAACCGGGACTTGAAGAAGAAACCGTAACGCGCTTAACACGAGTTGGGTTTGATAATTTAATAGGACATTTAGAAGGCGGCTTTGAAGCTTGGAAAAAAGCCGGTTTTGAAATCGATACTGTAAATCGCATCACTGCGGAACAATTTGCAGAAGAAGTGAAAATTGGTGAAAGCAAAATAATCGATGTCCGTAAAGAAAGCGAGTATGAGGCTGAACATGTTGATGAAGCCTACAGCCGACCATTAGCGTACATCAATGATTGGGTAAAAGACATCAATCCTGAAGAACATTTTTACATGCATTGTGCCGGAGGATACCGAAGTATGATGGCCGCATCAATTTTGCAAGCACGAGGATATCGAAACTTTACAGAAATTGAAGGTGGTTTTGGAGCGATAGCTAAAACTACAGTTCCTAAGACTGATTTCGTTTGTCAAAGCAAAGTATTAAAATCATAAAACAAATAATTATGTTCGGAATTTTTAAAAATATGTTTTCAAAAAAAGACACAACACAAATGGAAAAATTAGTAAAAGAAGGTGCGTTTCTAGTAGATGTTCGCACGCCTGCAGAATTTGCAGAAGGTCACGTAAAAGGATCAACAAATATTCCTTTGGATCAAGTACCGAATCAATTGGCTACATTTAAAGGAAAAGAACACATTATTGTTTTCTGCCGAAGCGGGAATCGCAGCGGTCAAGCCAAAATGATTTTGGAACAAAATGGTTTTAAAAACGTAACAAATGGTGGTACTTGGATGGATGCAAATGAAGCGATAAGCAAATAAACAGAGGTGCAATTAAAGTAGTGTGCAGTTTAAAACAAGAAATATATTTGTTTTAAACTGCACACTTATTTAGAAATCGAAATTTGATGTAAATAAAGAAGTAAATTTGATAGACTTTTTAAGAGATACTAATGAATTCATTGCTTTAAATGTAACAAAGACTACCGAACTACTTTTTGAAATTAACTCGAAAAAAACTGATATGAAAGATACAAAGGCAATAAACAAAGACCTAATTTTAAGAGAACGATTAGCGCTACAACGAACTGTACTGGCCAATCAATCTACATTTCTTGCCTTCCTGAGAACGGCAATGTACTTTTTGATTGCAGGATTGAGTTTGCGAAATTTATTAAAAGTAGAAAATAGTTTCCTGATTGAAATGGCGTTGTTTGTTATTTCATTCGTGATACTTTTACTTGGCACTCTTAACTATTTCAAGCATAAAAAATCCATTTCCGAAAACAAAAAGCACATTGGTGATTACCAATTAGAATATTACGAGTGATTCCAATACACTCTTTTTAATGCCTTACTCCTATTGCTACATCAAGAATAAATGGAAAAATATTGGTCTTTTGCAAATTAAAAATAAATCATTCAACAATAGAATATGAATACTATGAAACTCGGACTAAAGGAAAATTGGAAACAATTTATCATTTTGGTAATCGTAAATGCTTTTGTTGGCGGGATGATAGGAATGGAAAGAACGATTATTCCAAAATTTGCCGAAATTGAATTTGGTATTGCTTCAAAAACAGCTATTCTTTCCTTTATAACTGCCTTTGGAATTACTAAAGCCATCACCAATTATTTTACGGGTAAGCTTGCAAATCGATTCGGGAGAAAAAATTTACTCCTGTTTGGATGGGCTCTCGCGATTCCGATTCCTTTCATTTTGATATATGCAGAAACATGGAATTGGGTGATTTTTGCCAATATTCTGTTGGGAATTAGTCAAGGACTTACTTGGAGCAGTACGGTGGTGATGAAAATTGATTTGGTTGGAGAAAAAGATCGCGGACTGGCAATGGGACTCAATGAATTTGCCGGTTATTTTGCCGTTGGATTAGTTGCTTTCCTGTCAGGCTATATCGCCCAAAAATATGGCATTACACCCTACCCTTTTTACTTGGGAATTGGAATTTCGATAATTGGTTTTTTATTGACTTTGTTTTTTGTAAAAGATACCAGAGTATTTGTACACCAAGAAAACACCACCAATAAAACAGAAAAATTAGAAAACATTTTTCTGGAAACCACTTTCAAAAACAAAACTTTAAGTGCTGTTACACAAGCTGGATTAGTCAATAATTTGAATGACGGCATGATTTGGGGACTTTTACCTATTGTCTTACTTTCTTTGAATTACGACTCTGAAAACATTGGCGTCATAACAGCTATTTATCCCACCGTTTGGGGTTTTGGACAATTGATAACCGGAAAAATGTCGGATATATATTCGAAGAAAAAGATGCTTTTTTGGGGAATGTTGGTACAGGGAATTGCGATTCTTTTTATTCCTTTCAGTACAGAAATGTATCAATTGGCAACTATTTCAGCTTTATTGGGTTTTGGAACTGCCTTAGTTTATCCTACTTTTTTATCAGCCATTGCACAAGCCACAAATCCAACTCAAAGAGCGGAAAGCATTGGTACATTTAGACTTTGGAGAGATTTAGGTTATGCGATAGGCGCGATTATTTCAGGAATAACCGCTGATTTATTTGGGGTGAATTATGCTATTATATTGATAGGTATTATCACAATTCTATCGTCTGTAATAATCAAAGTTCGTATGCCGAAAGACCATTTGCAAAATAATAAATCCTAAAAAGCATATTTTTTCAGAAAGTAATGCTACAAAAACATAAAAAATGAACTGGAAAACACCTAAAAAATCTACTCTACAAAATATTGCTTTTATCCTATTTATAGCACTGTTGCTGTTTAGTCCTTTGGGCACTTTTGTAAAAATACAATTAAACCGCTTGATTGTTTTTTCACCTAAAACTATTGCAGTAACAGATCAAAAAATGCTGTCCAGTTACCAATGGCAATTAGTTGATGCTTCGGGGCAGCGTGTGACATTAGAAGACTATGAAGGGAAAATGATATTCATTAATTTCTGGGCCACTTGGTGTCCGCCTTGCATTGCCGAAATGCCAAGTATGCAAAAATTATATGCTGATTATCAGGATAAAATTGTCTTTTTGTTTGTGACAACGGATTCTTTTGAAAAAGCGAATGCGTTTATGGTCAAAGAAAATTTAACACTTCCTATCTATCAATCGGTTACAAATCCTCCGTTAGAAATGGAGTCCTCTACAATTCCAGCCACTTATCTTATTGACAAACAAGGAAATGTAATTTTAGCCAAAATTGGTACTGCAAATTGGAATAGTGATTCGTTCCGAGAAAAGTTAGATTATTACATTAGAAAATAAAATCAATGTAATTTTTTAAAATCTTTTTTGTTGTGTGACAAAAGTAACACAACTCCTCATTTATAAGTATAATCTTTGCAGTACTAAATCAACAAATATGGAAATTTTAGAATTTATCAAACAACCTTGGCCTTGGTATATTGCAGGCCCATTAGTTGGACTTACTGTTCCGGCATTATTAATTATTGGAAATAAATCTTTTGGTATCAGCGCCTCATTACGTCACACTTGTGCGATGTGTTTACCGGCAAATATTAAATTTTTCAAATACGATTGGAAAAAAGAAATCTGGAATATGTTTTTCGTCTTCGGAATTTTAATTGGTGGTATTATTGCTTTCAGTTTTTTATCAAATCCAGATCCAATTATTATAAACGACAATCTAAGAACAGAATTAGCGTCGTATGGAGTTACAAATATCAACGGAATGCTACCCGAACAACTGTTCTCGTGGGAAAATTTAATCACACTAAAAGGATTTTTTATGATGGTTATAGGTGGTTTTTTTATTGGTTTCGGTTCTCGTTATGCGGGAGGTTGCACCAGTGGTCACTCTATTTCTGGTTTGTCTAATTTACAATTGCCTTCTTTGATTGCAACGTGTTGCTTCTTCATAGGCGGATTGATTATGGCGAACATCATTTTACCTTTAATCCTTTCACTATAAAATTATTAGCTATGCAAAATAAAGATCAAAATACAGATTTCGAAACTCGTTCCTTAGATACGGTTTGTATCAACGAGAGTCAATTGGAACACAAATGGTATCATAATTTAAAATACTTAGTTATCGGTTTATTGTTTGGAATTGTTTTCATCAAAGCCGAAGTAATCAGCTGGTATCGCATTCAGGAAATGTTCCGTTTTCAATCCTTTCACATGTATGGGATTATAGGCAGTGCTGTTGTGGTGGGAATGATTTCAGTATTTCTTATTAAAAAATTCAATATTAAAACCATTTATGGCGAAAAAATTGAGTTCCACGACAAAACATTCAACAAAGGACAAATTTACGGCGGGCTTATCTTTGGATTGGGTTGGGCTGTAACAGGAGCTTGTCCTGGACCATTGTTTGCACAAATTGGAACAGGTGCTACTGTTATGATTATTACCTTACTATCCGCAGTAGTGGGAACTTGGGTATATGGTTATTTTAGAGATAAACTGCCTCATTAAAAAAATATGAATTCAGAAAAACAAAATATAGTCCAATTTAGGTCGATGATAAAAAGGGTAATTTACCTCTTCATCACTATTATTTCTTTAATAATAGGGTTGTTGCTATTCTTGTTTTTCAATTCATCAATCACCGCTTGGTTTCAAAAAAGTGATGTAAATATTGATTCTCTTTATATCGATGCCGAGAAAAAAGTGATTTTACAAAACGAAATGGTAAAATTCTGGAAACCAGCTGATATCAATTTGATTACTGATTCAACTTTAAAGCAGGAAGTGGAATATGGCAAAGATTTAATTGCACATACCGCTAAATATTTAGGTCCAAATGGTAGTGTGAAGCAAATTACTAATGGTATGAATTGTAACAATTGCCACTTAGATGCGGGCACAAAACCTTGGGGAAATAATTATGGTTCTGTATATTCTATGTATCCAAAAATGAGAGCGCGAAGCGGACAAGTAGAAGACCTTTATAAAAGAGTCAATGATTGCATGGAAAGAAGCTTAAATGGTCAGCCTCTAAAAAGAGACGAAAAAGAGATGAAAGCTATGATTGCGTATATCGAATATATTGGTAGTAATGTCCCTAAAGGCAAAGAAGCTAATGCCTCCGGAATTTATGATTTAGAATATTTAGACAGAGCTGCAGACCCAGCTAAAGGAAAAGCCTTATACGATACCAAATGTGCAAGTTGTCATCAAGTGAATGGTCAAGGAATTTTGGCAGAAGATAAAAAGGAGTATACGTATCCGCCACTTTGGGGCAAAAATTCGTATAATAATGGTGCGGGATTATTTAGAATCAGTCGTTTTGCCGGGTATATAAAATACAATATGCCGCTGGGCGCTACGTATGATAATCCTCAATTATCTGATGAAGAGTCTTGGGATATTGCCGCTTATGTTGAAAATCTTGATAGACCATCAAAAGATTTAAGTCAAGACTGGCCCAATATTTCTAAAAAACCGTTGGATCATCCTTTTGGTCCTTTTTCTGATACCTTTACGGAAGCGCAACATAAATTCGGCCCTTTTAAACCCATAAAAGACGAAAAAAAGAAAAACGAAAAAAACAATCTTAAAACTCAATTATGAAAAACGGGACGCTTTTATTTATTCTTGTATTTAGTATGATTTCAATTGGCGCATTGGCACAAAAAAAGCCGAACAACCATAAAATCGTTTTCCAGTTTACCAATGCTACTGATACTTTGCAACAGAAAGCAATTGTAAACCAGCTGAAAAATATGACTACACATTGGCCAAATGCCAAATACGAAGTCGTCATTCACAGTATGGGTTTGCCATTAGTAATGTCTGCAAAATCAAAACAAATAGAAGCCATAAAAGCGCTACGGGCAAAAGGAGTTCGTTTTTTAGTGTGTGAAAACACCATGAAAAGTCAAAAAGTTACCAAAGACCAATTAATTCCCGAGATAGAATATGTACCGGTTGGAATTGCTGAAATTGTTGAAAAACAAGAGCAAGGCTGGAGTTATATCAAGGGCGGATTCTAAATTAAAATGTAAATTATATTTTGCACAATCCTACACTATTAATTTGGCTGTAGTTTTTCTGTAAAAACTGCTAAAAACTAAACCAACAAACCTAAAAACGATGAGCAATAACCGAAGAGATTTTTTGAAATCAGTGGGGACATTAGGTCTGGGTGCTGCGATTATTTCGCCTATTTCTGCTATTGCAAATACAAATCAGACTGAAGAAATAAACTTGGATGCAGCAATAGATGGTACTAAACCTCAAACGATTTCCATTCTTCAAACCACCGATGTGCATTGTCAGATTCATCCACATGATGAGTTATTCTGGGAAAATGGCAAAGCAGTTTTTAGAAAAACGGGCGGTTATGCCTATATGGCAACATTATTGAAACAGTTAAAAAAGAAAAATACAAATACTTATATCATTGACACGGGTGATATGTTTCAAGGCAGTGAATTAAGCGTAGAAACCACTGGTGAAGCTTTTGTTCCCATTTTAAATGCATTGAATTACGATTTGTACTTACCTGGAAATTGGGAAGTAATTTATGGAAAAAGAAAAATGCAAACGCTGTTAGGTTCTCTTGATGCACCAAAAATTTGTACTAATATGTACCACGATTTAGGCGAAGGAAAACGAGGTGAACTTATTTTTCAACCGTATACGATTTGGCATATTGCTGGAGCAAAAATTGGTTTTTTAGGATACACCGATCCTTTGGTACCGTTGCGACAAAGTCCAAATTACAGCAAAGGAATTTTATATACCAATCCCGAAGAAAATCTGGCGCATTATGTGGATGTGTTACGAAATCAGGAACAATGCAGTTATGTAATTATAATTGCACATCTGGGTTTATCACAGCAAATAGCATTGGCAAACCGACCGGAATGTCAAGGTGTAAACTATATTTTGGGTGGCGACACGCATGAAAGAGTCCGCAAACCTATTGTTTGCAACTATTCTAAAGTGGTGGAACCGGGAGCATTTGGTTCGTTTATTGGAAAATTAGATTTGACCATCCTCAACGGAAAAGTCATTGAAGACAACTATGAATTAATTGAGGTCGATTCTCCAAAAATAAAACCCGATGCCAAAATTGAAAAACTATTAAAAGAAAAAGAATCGGTTTATCAAGAAAAAATCAATCAGGTTATTGGCTATAGCACAATTCCTTTGTACCGCTATTTTGTGGTAGAAAATCCTATTGACACCATGATTTTGAATGCACTAAACTGGAAATTCCCTGAAATAGACATTAATCTTTCTAATGGATTCCGTTTCTGTCCGCCAAAAACAACTCCGGATGAAACCGGAAATATTCCCATCACAAACGGATTTATTTTTGATATGCTTCCCGTGGACAGCACCGTACGAACTGCAAAAGTGACCGGAAAGCAATTGAAAAACTGGTTTGAAAAAGAATTAAATAATGTTTTTGCACAAGACGCTTCAAAACGTTTTGGCGGTTGGGTCGTAAAATTCAAGGGAATGGAAGTACGTTTTAATGCTTTTGCAGAAATGGACAAAAGAGTGCAAAGCATAACCGTAAAAAATACCCCAATAGATTCTGAAAAACTGTATACAATCATGGCATGTGAACGTGATGGCGATCCTGTGGATATGCTTTGCAGAATGAAAGGCGTTTTGGATGCCAAAAATACAACTTCAACCTTGCATACGGTAATGAGAGAATACTTAAAACTAAATTCTCCCGTTACGCCAACACCAGAAAAAAACGCCATGATTCTGGATGCTCCAGAAACCCTTTTAACGCAAGTTACTGGTGTTGATTATATTTTTAGATAATTTTTTAGTCGTAAAGTAAAAAGTCATAAAGCCGAATGTATAAAACATTTGGCTTTATTTTTTTAAGGTAACTGTGATAAAAGTTACTTCCCATTTATATGGATGGGATTATTTTTGTTCAAAATCTAAACGTTCAAAAATGAAAAAGTTTTTCACTATAATTTATATCCTTACTTCCCTCTTCTTTTCTATAAATACTACAGCGCAGCATCAGGAAATTTCGGATAAGCCAACGGTTTGGAAAGAAAAAAGTAATGAAAAAATTGATTCTACCTCGATTTTAAATGCTTTCAAAAATGGAAATTTCAGCGGTCATTTTCGTTATTATTTCATGAATACCAATAATGAAAAGGGCTTATCTGATTATTATGCGAATGCACTTGGCGGAGGCGTAAAGTTTGAAACCGCAAAATTTTATAATTTTCAATTTGGCGTAAGCGGCTATTATATTTTTAATATTGGTTCCTCTGATTTTACTGAAAAAGATCCTGTTACCAATGCTCCCAATCGATATGAAGTAGCACTTTTTGATATCCAAAACCCATCAAAAAAAGACAATTTAAGTCGATTAGAAGAATTATATTTGAAATACAACTATAAAAATTCGGATGTAACACTTGGGAAACAACTCCTAAATACTCCCTTTATTAATCTTCAAGATGGTCGAATGCGTCCTACAGCAGTAAACGGAATTTGGGTAGATTTTAACGAAATCAAAAAGACTACAATCAATTTGGGCTACCTCTACGGAATCTCACCACGAAGCACGCTGAAATATTTTGAAGTGGGAGAATCAATAGGAATCTACCCTACCGGCGTGAATCCGGATGGAACAAAATCTGATTATGCAGGGAATTTACACAGCAACGGAATTTATATTTTTGGTGTGCAAAATGAATCCATACAGCATCTAAAAACACTTTTGTGGAATCAATATGTTGAGAATATATTTAATACTGCTTTGCTCCAAATGGACTATGCCTACCCTTTACATTCAAACTCAAAACTGCTTTTTGGGTTTCAAACCATTTACCAAAACGCCCTGAATTTTGGAGGAAATGAAGATCAAAGTAAAACCTATTTTCAAAAAAATAGCAACTCACAAACTTTTGGAGGAAGGCTCGGTTGGAAAAATAAAACACTGGAATTGACTTTAAATTACAACCGAATTACAGCCAAAGGAAGGTATTTAATGCCCCGAGAATGGGGACGAGATCCTTTTTATACGTTTATGCCAAGAGAACGCAATGAAGGTTTTGGTGATGTAAATGCCCTGATGACCAAATTACAATATACACATCCTAAAAAAACATTCAAATCAAATTTCGCAGTTGGTTATTTTGATTTGCCGGATGTAAAAAACGTTGCATTAAACAAATACGGATTACCGTCTTATGTGCAGACTAATGCTGACATTCGATATAAATTTAAAGGATTTTTAAAAGGTTTTGATGCCCAACTATTGTATGTGCATAAATTCAATGTGGGAGAAACTTACGGCAACAAAAATTATGTTTTCAACAAAACTGACATGAGTACCATCAATTTTATTGTCAATTTTAATTTTTAAAATCCTTTAATCCAAGTGATAAAATTTCATTATCAAATAATTCAGCAGTAGATACAACAACGTTCCTACCACAGCAAATGTGATGACACAGCTAATCAGGTTAAGCACAATATTAGGAATAAACTTCAATCGGGGATGTGTAATTAAGGGTTCCCGATGCAGTCTTTCGTGAAAGTTTTCCTTTGCTATTTTGAGTTTCTTTTTGATAGCCCTTGCGTTTTAAAGACAATAGCGATGAATGGTCACTATTGATTTTGGTTTCCTATTTTGAATACTCTAAATTACGTAATATTTTTAAGATAAAGAGGTTATAGAATAGATTTAATCTGCTTAGGTATTGACTATTTCAGAATTGCCTTTTATATTCCCTTTGTTTTTCAAGAAAATCACTTCAATTATTTTACTGGTCATATCAGCATCAATTTTGAGTCGATTTGATAAAACTTCAATTAGGTTTTTTTCTTCTTTTTCCAATGTTCCGTCAGCCAGTAACACTTCTAATGCAAGAGCAAATACAGTTTCTTTATCTTCTTCTTTAATTAGTTCACAACAAGCAGAAATGTATTTTAATTGCCCCAGTTCCATTCTTAAATTGAATGATTTTGCATAAAGTGGTGCCATATCGATTCCGATAAATTTTTGTTTCGAATGCAATACTCTTGATAACGATGCTGTTTCCGAATCCGTAATTTGATTATCGGCAGAAATACAAGAATATAAAATTCCAACCCAAGCTTCAAACTCTGAGGTTACTGGATTTTGGTCACTATTATTTTTATCTTCAAATGAATTCATATTTTTATTTTTTTCTAAAGTTACTGTTTACCTTCCAACACATTGCTTGAGTTTGGGAATAAATTACCATTTATTTTTTAGGTATCAGTAAATTTTCAACTAGAGGACCACTTGTACAAGAAACCAATTCCTAATTTTTATAAGACAAAATACAACCATATCAAAAATAATAAAAGTTAAGGAGAACGATTCTCACTAATTTATGAATTTAATACTGGCTTAATAATATCCTGATGAACTGATGTTCATTTAATTAAACATTTTTAGTAAATTTATCAATCACTAACACCATTTGTAACTATAGTTTTTATCTATTGAAAATAAAATTAGGTACGGATAGTTTTTGGTAAATTCGCTTTAAGTAAATAAAAAATCAATCATACTATGGAAAATAACACAAACCCGAGCTCAACATCCTACGACGCCAACGGAGAAAGTAAATGCCCGTTTTCTGGAGGAGTTGCTCCAAAACAAGGTTCCGGTTCAGGAACTAGTAACCGTGACTGGTGGCCAAATCAATTGAAATTGAACATTCTGCGCCAAAACTCCTCTCTATCCAATCCTATGGGAGAAGCTTTTAATTACGCTGAGGAATTTAAGTCTCTGGATTTAGAAGCTTTAAAAAAAGACATTATGGATGTCATTACCACCTCTCAGGATTGGTGGCCTGCTGATTACGGCAGCTATGGTCCGTTCTTCATTAGAATGGCTTGGCACAGTGCAGGAACGTATCGTATTGCAGATGGTCGTGGTGGTGCTGGTTTCGGAACACAGCGTTTTGCGCCACTAAACAGCTGGCCGGATAATGCTAATCTGGACAAAGCTCGTTTGTTATTATGGCCAATCAAACAAAAATATGGCAAGAAAATTTCTTGGGCAGATTTAATGATTCTTACAGGTAACTGCGCACTTGAGTCGGCTGGTTTTGAGACCTTTGGTTTCGCTGGTGGACGTGCCGATGTTTGGGAACCACAAGAAGATATTTACTGGGGTTCTGAAAAAGAATGGTTAGCACTTAGTAACACTCCAAATAGCCGTTACTCAGGTGATCGTGATTTAGAAAATCCTCTAGCTGCTGTGCAAATGGGGCTTATTTATGTAAATCCTGAAGGTCCTGACGGTAATCCTGATCCGCTATTAGCAGCTCGTGATATTCGCGAAACATTTGCCCGTATGGCGATGAATGATGAAGAAACTGTAGCTCTTATTGCTGGTGGACATACCTTGGGGAAAACCCATGGTGCTGCTGATCCAAATAAATACGTGGGACCTGAACCAGCAGGAGCGTCTATTGAAGAGCAAGGCTTAGGTTGGAAAAATACCTATGGTACTGGGAATGCAGGTGATACAATTACCAGCGGTCTGGAAGGTGCTTGGACGACAACCCCAATAAAATGGAGTAATAATTACTTTGAAAACCTGTTCGGGTTTGAATGGGAATTGACAAAAAGCCCGGCCGGAGCACATCAATGGAAACCAAAAGGTGATGCAGGAGCAGGTACAGTTCCAGATGCTCACGACCCTTCAAAAACCCATCAACCTTTTATGTTGACTACCGACTTATCATTACGAGTTGACCCAATATACGAGAAAATTTCAAGACACTTTTTTGAAAATCCAGCCGAATTCAATGACGCATTTGCAAGAGCTTGGTTCAAGCTAACGCATAGAGATATGGGACCAAAAGCGCGCTATTTGGGACCCGAAGTTCCTGCTGAAGAATTAATTTGGCAAGACCCGGTTCCTGCTGTTACGCATCCATTAATTGATGACCAAGACATTGCTACGCTTAAAGCTAAGATTCTGGCTTCAGAATTGTCTGTATCTGAATTGGTAACTACTGCTTGGGCATCAGCATCTACTTTCCGTGGCTCTGATAAACGTGGTGGTGCTAACGGTGCCCGTATTCGTTTAGAACCTCAAAAAGATTGGAAAGTAAACAATCCGTCTCAATTGGAAAAAGTGCTTAACAAACTTGAAAATATCAAAAATGAGTTCAACAGCACACAATCTGGTGGAAAACAAGTTTCAATTGCTGACTTGATCGTATTAGGTGGTAGCGCAGGAATTGAAAAAGTAGCTGCAAATGCAGGACATTATGTAACCGTTCCTTTTTCTCCAGGAAGAACAGATGCTTCACAAGAACAAACAGATTTAGAATCATTTGCAGTTCTGGAGCCTCAAGCAGATGGATTCCGTAATTATGTTAAAACAAAATATACGGTTTCTGCAGAGGAAATGTTGGTTGACAAAGCTCAATTATTGAACTTGACAACACCAGAAATGACAGTTCTTGTTGGTGGTATGCGTGTGCTAAATACTAACTTTGATCAATCACAAAACGGTGTTTTCACAAAACGTCCTGAGACTCTAACTAATGATTTCTTTGTGAATTTACTTGATTTAGGTACTACATGGAAAGCAGTTTCAGAATCTGATGATGCCTTTGTAGGAAGTGATCGTATGGCAGGCGGATTAAAGTGGATTGGAACTCGTGTGGATCTTATTTTTGGTTCTAACTCAGAGTTAAGAGCCCTTGCCGAAGTGTATGGTTATCGCGATGCTCAAGAAAAGTTTGTAAAAGACTTTATCGCAGCTTGGACTAAAGTGATGAACTTAGACCGTTTCGACTTAGTTTAATATTAGAATTTATAATTTGTTTGAAAAAGTGGTCTGGAAACGGATCACCTTTTTTGTTTCAAAGTTTGATTTGCAGACTGATTATACCTAAATAAAACTTGTTCATTAATCTTAAAAAAGATTCTAGATTCTGTATTACCAGCCATAAAGTGGCACTAATCCCTCCTTTTTGGATGGCTTCGTGCCATTAAATGACTTCTGCTAATGTGATAGATAACTAACCATAAATTAATCTATATAAACAAATCTAAATGATTTCATTTTCAATGTTTTACGGTTTCCCGTAAAGCATTGAAAATTTATAATTATTTAAAAATACTTAGACGTATTACATAATTTTTTGAGAATAAAAATCTTATAGGCAAACTCAATCCCATAAAAAAGCCGTCACGAAAAACGAGACGGCTTTAGTTTTTAATTAAAAAGAGATTACAAAATATAATCGGTATTAATGAAATTAGATTCTTTACTGCTCAATAATTCCTGTAAAATAGCATTGTTATACTCATTGTCTTTAGATGCTACAAAGGTTCTAATCGAGAACGAACGCAAGGCATCGTGAATACTCAATGTTCCTACAGCAGAGTCTTTTCGTCCTGTAAAAGGGAAAACATCCGGTCCTCTTTGGCAAGAACTGTTCAAGTTTACTCTACACACTAAATTTACCAAAGCATCAATAAGCGGTGCAATCGTTTTGATGTCTTTTCCAAACAAACTCACTTGTTGCCCGTAATTTGATTCGGCCATATCGTTCAAAGGCTCTTGAATGTCTTTGAAAGAAATAATAGGTACAACTGGACCAAATTGTTCTTCGTGATACACGCGCATTTCTTTATTTATAGGAAATAAAACCGCTGGAAATATATAATTAGAAGAATGCTTCCCTCCTTTTTCATTGATTATTGCAGCACCTTTACTGGTAGCATCATCAATCAATTCCTGAATATAAGCAGGTTTTTCTTTTTCAGGTAAAGGTGTCAAAAACACGGATGCATCCCACGGATTTCCAAAAACCAGCGCATCAACTTTGGCAACAAAACGTTTGTTGAACTCATCAGCAATAGACTCATGCACATACAACACTTTCAAAGCTGTACAACGCTGTCCATTGAACGATAAAGAGCCCGCAATACATTCTTGGATAGCCAAATCTAAATCGGCATCCGGAAGGATTATCGCAGGATTTTTTGCCTCCAAACCTAAAATCAAACGCAATCTGTTTTTATTCGGATGTTGGTCTTGTAATGCAATCGCTGATTTACTGTTTCCTATCAAAGCCAAAATATCTACTTTTCCGGATTTCATTATTGGCGAAGCCACTTCACGTCCGCGACCGTACACAATATTGATGGCTCCTTTTGGAAAACTGCTTCTGAAAGCTTCCAATAAAGGAGAAATTAATAAAACTCCATGTTTAGCAGGTTTAAAAATTACCGGATTTCCCATAATCAATGCAGGAATCAGCAACGAAAAAGTCTCATTCAACGGATAATTGTATGGTCCTAGACATAAAACAACACCAAGCGGTCCTCTGCGAACCATGGCATTTATTCCTTGTACTTTAGAAAAATGAGCGCTACGACTATTTAATTCTTTTAAACTGTCGATTGTATCGTAGATATATTCTACGGTTCTATCAAATTCTTTTTCAGAATCACCCAATGATTTTCCAATTTCCCACATCAATAATTTAACAACTTCTTTACGGGTTGTTTTCATTTGAGTAACAAAATTTTCCATGCATTTGATACGATCCGCAACTTTCATGGTAGGCCATAATCCTTGACCGTTATTATAGGCCGCACTAGCCGCATTAACTGCTTCCAGCGCTTCAGCTTCTCCCATAAACGGGATTGACCCTAAAATAGTTGGGCCGTATTCTTCGGTGGATGAAATTGTTGAAAAAACCGGAGTGGTCTGACCGGTCCATTTTTTTAATTCTCCGTCAACTAAATACGTATCTTGATTTAATAAAGTGCTAATTTGAAATTCTTCTGGTATTACATTCATACTAAAGTATTTTATGTTTTTAATTTAAATTTTAAATAAACAAAGAGGCACTGGCCTCTTTGCGTTTTATGGAGCAACTACTTCTCCATCCCATTCTATAATGCCTCCAACTAAGTTATATGCATTTTCAAAGCCCAGCTCATTCATTATTTCACAGGCTTTTGCACTTCTCATTCCGGAGCGACAATACACATAATAGTTTTTTGTTTTGTCTAACGCTTCAATTTCAGAGTTAAAACCTTGTCCCAAATGAATATCAATATTAATGGCATTGGCTATAATTCCTTCGTTAAATTCGGCTTCAGTTCTCACGTCTAAAATTACTGCGTTTTCGTCAGTTTCAAATTGAGAAACCCAATCTTCTTGTGTTAAATTCATAGTGATGTTTTTTGTAAAAATACAAAGATTTTAGCTAACAATAAACGCACGATTTGTTAATTGGATAATATTCATAAGAAAACGTTTTCGCAAAACATTAACTATCAAGAAACTATAAAATCAGCAAGTATTTTTACGAAAAATAGCCTATTAAATCCATAGGAAATGTATAAACAATATAGCGCCAATCAAGGACTAGCCATTTTCTTTAACACCAAAAATTACCATCCTTTTTTGAGTTTTTTAGATTACTTTTACAATACAAACGATAGAAAAAAAGACCAAAAATGCTTGATTCCGTAAAAAAAAATTTTCCTTCATTTTCTAATGAATTAGTGAAAGAAATAGAAGCCAATGCTACTATTCATTCCTATCAAACAGGTGATATTATTATACGAACTGGGCAGTATATCAAAAACACGGTTTTAGTAATCAGCGGGAAAATAAAGATTTACCGCGAAGATGAAAATGGCGGTGAATTTTTCATGTATTATTTGCAACCCGGACAAGCTTGTGCCATTTCTATGATTTGTGCCACCAAGAACGAAAAAAGCCAAATAATGGCTAAAGTTGTTGAGGATGTTGAATTAATCATGGTTCCACTTCCATTAATGGATAAGTGGATGATGCAGCACCGCAGTTGGTATGAATTTGCGATTGGTTCTTATCGCAGTCGTTTTGAAGAAGTCTTGGAAGTGATTGACAGTATTGCATTCAGGGCAATGGACGAGCGTTTGGAATTTTATTTAAAACGCCATGCTGATGCTTGTGGCTGCAAGGAATTGAAACTGTCCCATCAGGAAATCGCATCTGAACTCAATACATCAAGAGAAGTAATTTCCCGTTTGTTGAAAAAAATGGAACAACGCGGTATTGTTTCCTTACACCGCAATAACATTGAACTTTTAAAATAAAATTAGCTCAATAAAATCCATTCTTTTAAACAAAATGGATAGAAATATTATTTCAAAAAATTTAAGATGGAATATTTAGGCTATTTTGCTTCAATTATTATTGGACTTTCATTAGGATTAATTGGAGGCGGAGGATCTATACTTACTATTCCTATTCTGGTTTATCTCTTTAAAATAGATCCTGAAACTGCTACCAGTTATTCTCTATTTATTGTGGGCATCACGGCTTTATTTGGATGTATCAGCCACTATAAAATGGGAAATCTTAAAATTAAATCGGCATTATATTTTGCCATTCCTTCCGTTTTTTCTATCCTGATCATTCGAGAAGTCATTTTCCCAAAAATAGCGGCAACAATTTTCTCCATTGCTTCCTACCAAGTATCAAAAAATTTCCTGATAATGATTGTTTTTTCAGTACTCATGATAGCTGCGGCAATAGCTATGATACGCAAAACAAAAACGGTGATAAGTCCTCCAAAAACAAATTATACACAGTTGGGACTAATTGGATTTTTAATTGGAATTGTAACCGGATTTTTAGGAGCCGGAGGCGGGTTTTTAATCATCCCAGCCTTATTATTTTTTGCTAATTTACCAATGAAACAAGCCGTTGGCACTTCATTATTGATTATCTTTATAAACTCAAGTATCGGTTTTGGAGGTGATTTATATATTGGTACTCCTATAGATTATTCGTTTTTACTGATGATTTCAAGTATGGCATTTATAGGAATGATTATTGGCATCAAGCTTTCAAAAAAAATAGATGGAACTAA
Source organism: Flavobacterium sp. XS2P24 (assembly GCF_030010285.1). Lineage (NCBI taxonomy): Bacteria > Pseudomonadati > Bacteroidota > Flavobacteriia > Flavobacteriales > Flavobacteriaceae > Flavobacterium > Flavobacterium sp. XS2P24. The sequence continues at coordinate 49,437 of NZ_JASCRU010000013.1, read as the reverse complement.
ACTAAAACCAATCTTTGGTTGGTTTGTACTAGTAATGGGAATTTATATTATTATCAAAGAATTTTTCTTCAATTAAAAAATGGAATGTAACAATTGTCACTGTTTATCCTAAAAAACAGAAGTACATTTGTACTGTAAAATTAAAAAACGCAATCATGCAAATAGAACAAATATATACAGGATGTTTAGCCCAAGGTGCTTACTATATAACCTCAAATGGCGAAGCGGCAATTATTGACCCGTTACGTGAAACCCAACCTTATCTGGACCGATTGGAGAGAGATGGTGTAAAATTAAAATACATTTTCGAAACCCATTTCCACGCTGATTTTGTTTCCGGTCACGTTGATTTGAGCAGAGAAACCGGCGCTCCAATTGTTTATGGTCCAAATGCAACTTGTGAATTTGAATGTATTTCTGCTAAAGACGGACAGGAATTCTCCATTGGAAACATCAAAATAAAAGTATTACACACTCCTGGACATACGATGGAAAGCTCCACTTTTTTATTGATTGACGAAAACGGAAAAGACCATGCCATTTTCTCCGGAGACACTTTGTTTATTGGAGATGTGGGAAGACCGGATTTAGCACAAAAAGCGGCACACATGACTCAAGAGCAATTAGCGGGTATTTTATTTCATTCCTTAAGAGATAAAGTAATGACTTTGGCAGATGATGTCATTGTGTATCCGGCTCACGGTGCAGGAAGTGCCTGCGGAAAAAATATGAGTAAGGAAACTGTATCAACCATTGGCGACCAAAAAGCTACGAATTATGCGTTGCGAGCCAATATGACTGAAGCCGAATTTATACAAGAAGTAACTGAGGGTTTATTACCTCCTCCAGCCTATTTTGGAATGAATGTGGCGATGAATAAAAAAGGATATGACAGTTTTGAAAACGTATTGCATTTAGGAATGCGCGCGTTATCTGTAGTAGAATTTGAAGTGGCTGCCGAAGAAACCGGAGCCTTAATTCTAGATACTCGAAAAAACGGTGAATTTGCCAAAGGATTTATTCCTCAATCGATAAACATTGGAATTGATGGGGATTTCGCTCCTTGGGTTGGTGCTTTAATTGCCGATGTAAAACAACCTATTTTAATTGTTTGCGAACTGGGTCAAGAGGAAGAAACCGTTACGCGCTTAAGCCGTGTAGGTTTTGATAAGCTGATTGGTTATCTTGATGGTGGTTTTAATGCTTGGGCAAAAGCCGGAAAAGAAGTTGATACCGTAAATAGAATCACAGCCGAACAATTTGCTGCAGCTGTGAAAATCGGCGAAAGCAACGTAATCGATATCCGTAAAGAAAGTGAATATTGTGCCGAGCATGTTGAAGAAGCTTACAGCAAGCCTTTAGCGGCAATAAATGAATGGATAAAAGATATAAATCCAAAAGAACATTTTTATTTGCATTGTGCAGGCGGATACCGCAGTATGATTGCAGCCTCGATACTGGAAGCTCGCGGATTTAGAAATTTTACAGAAATTGAAGGTGGCTTTAATGCTATTGCAAAAACGACTGTTCCAAAAACCGATTTTGTTTGCCAAAGTAAAGTTTTGAAATAAAAGTAATTTCAATAACAATAGTAATAGCATTTTCAAAAAAAATGAAATTATGGAAGATATAAAATGTTGTGTAGTTTCCTGCGATAAACCGCTAGACGCATCTTATTGGGAATCGCAATACGAAGCCAAAACTACCGGTTGGGATTTAGGCAAAGTATCGCCGCCCATACAAACATATGTAGATACGATTGCCCATAAAAATTGCAGTATTTTGATTCCCGGTTGTGGCAACAGTTATGAAGCCGAATATCTTTTGGAACAAGGTTTTACAAACCTAACCGTTATAGATATTGCGCCAACACCTGTGGCAGTTTTAAAAGAAAAGTTCAAAAACAATCCTAATATTCAAATCATACTGGGTGATTTCTTTGAACATAAAGGGAACTATGATTTGGTTCTTGAGCAAACTTTTTTCTGTGCTTTGCCTCCAACAATGCGTCAAAAATACGTTTGGAAAATGCATCAACTTTTGGCTGATGAAGGAATTTTAGCGGGATTATTGTTCAATAGAATGTTTGAATCTGGTCCTCCTTTTGGCGGAAGCAAAGAAGAATATGAACTGCTTTTTACAGCCGCTTTTGACTTTTTGAAAATGGATGTTTCTGAAAATTCAATTGCACCAAGAGCAAATTCCGAATTGTTTTTCGAATTAAAAAAGAACAATCAGGTTGTTGTGAATTTATATGAATTTGATGGAATTACGTGCAGCGACTGTATGGAAACCATCACAAAAAAATTGGCAGGAATTGACTGTGTATTAAATGTAAGCATCAGCAGTAACTTTGCTGAAGTATTAATTGTCAGTAAAAATGAAATTGCAATCGAAGTATTGCAAGACGTTATTTCTTATGATGAGAAGTATAAAATCAAAAAAATAAATCCGTAAAACTAAATTCTTTTTTTCAAAAAAAATGAAAGCATTAATATTTACAAATTGGCATCTTATGCGCTGGGTTCGTCTGGTGTTTGCCTTATTTTTATTCGCTCAAGCCTATATTTTAAAAGAGTGGATGTTCATTGGTTTTGGACTATTTTTCTTCATTCAGGTCATTTTTAATTTGGGTTGTGGCTCTAATGGTTGTACTATTCCTAACAATAAATACAATAAAGATGAATAATTTCGCTACGATTATCAATTCAGACAAACCGGTCTTAGTAGACTTTTTTGCCACATGGTGCGGACCTTGCAAAATGCTCAGTCCCATTTTAAGAGAAGTAAAAGACAGCTTAGGTGATAATGTTTCCATCATCAAAATTGATGTGGACAAAAACCAGCAAATTTCAAGTCAGTATCAGGTTAGAGGCGTTCCAACGATGATTTTATTCCAAAACGGAAAACAATTATGGAGACAATCCGGTGTAGTATCCAAAGAGGAAATCATCAAAACTATTTTGGAAAAAAAGCAATAAATAACCCAAAGCATTTGCAACTTAGCAGTTACTTTTGGAAGTAATTATTGAACTTTTGGCAACGAATTCTTTTTTCGAAAAAAGTGTCATCTAAGTTTTGTTTTATACTTTCAGAATTTAATTGTTATTTTTCCTAACTTGGGCTCACTATGGAAAAACCGCGCCAATATAGACTTTCAAAATCTGAATCTTTATTTGTAAGAGGACCTTTGACACGATTAAAAAATCTTTTTTTTACTTTCAAAGTCCAATACAACTTCATTAGAGCTTTTCAAAAAATGCATTTTATTGGTCCTTGTGTTACCGTTTTTGGCTCTGCCAGATTTGGTCCGGAAACAGAACATTACAAAAGTGCTGAAAAAATTGGTGCTGAAATTGCCAAATTAGGATTTACGGTAATGACAGGTGGCGGTCCAGGAGTTATGGAAGCGGCAAATAAAGGAGCGTATGAAGCAGGAGGTTATTCTGTGGGGTCAAATATTGTGCTTCCTATTGAACAAAAGCCAAATCCTTATTTGCACAAATGGATTTACATTCCATACTTTTTTGTGAGGAAAGTTATTTTAATAAAATATTCCTATGCATTCGTTGTTATGCCAGGAGGAATAGGCACGCTCGACGAATTATTTGAAGCACTGACACTGATTCAAAATAAAATAATTAATAATTTCCCTATAGTAATTTTTGATACTGAATATCATAAAGAGTTATACCATCACATTCAAGTTATGTCACAAAATGAGAGCATCAGTCCTGAGGATATGAGCCTTTTATTTGTAACGGACTCTGTTGAGGAATTGATTGAACATCTTAAAAAACATGCTATCAAAAAATTTGGTTTAAAAAAACAGGAGTACAAACCTCAACGGTGGTTTGGATAAAAGACTTTAATTTTTTAACCATTTAAAAAGCACCTTTTCTAAGTTGGATCGTATAATGGGTTTCGAAACATAATCATCCATTCCTGATTCTAAACACTTTTCCTTTTCACCCAGCATTATTCCTGCAGTTAAGGCAATTATGGGAATATTATTGTATTTCTTTAGCTGTTTAATTTCGGCAGTAGTTTCATAACCATTTTTATGTGGCATTTGAATGTCCATTAAAATTAAATCCAGTTTCTCTTTTTTATACAATTTAATGGCTTTTTTACCATCAGAAGCTTCTAATACTGTGCTTCCCGGAAGTATTGATTTAAGTAATGTTTTTACCAAAAGCATGTTGATTTTATTATCCTCGACAACTAATATTTTCTTGTTTGATAAATTTTTGATTGAAGGAATTTCTTCACCTACCTCAACACTATCATCAAAATCATTTGAATCATTTTTATGATTTGATTTTTCTAATTGAACAGTGAAGAAAAACTCACTTCCTTCGCCAAAATGACTATTCAGTTCTAACTTACTGTTCATTAGAGCTAAAAGCTGGTTTGTAATAGCCAATCCTAAACCTGTTCCTCCAAATTTTCGCGTAATTGTATTATCTTCCTGTATGAAGGATTGGAATATTTTTTCATGATTTTCATCTTTTATTCCAATACCAGTATCCTTAACCAAAAATTTCAAATGACATTGATTTTCATTTTCTGAAAAAACTGCAGTAACATTTAACGCAACAGAACCTTCTTTTGTAAATTTCATCGCATTGCCAATTAAATTCACTAGAATCTGTTTCAATCGAACAGAATCAACTAGAACATAATTGGGCACCGTAGCATCAATATTTACTATTAAATCTATGTTGTTTATTTCTGCTTGGTATTTGAAAATATCGATTACATGATGAATCAGGTCAAAAAGATTAACCTCTTCAACATTCAATTCTAATTTACCGGATTCAATTTTTGAAAAATCTAAAATATTATTGATAATCTCAATTAATATTATAGCTGATTCATGAACCGTATTCATATATTCGGTCTGATTTTTATCCAGATTTGTTTTCATCAACAAATCCGTAAAACCAATGATTCCGTTCAATGGAGTCCTAATTTCGTGACTCATATTAGTCAAAAAACTGGATTTTGCCTTATTCGCCGCTTCGGCTTGATCTCTGGCTTTAATCAATTCAATTTCTAATTTTTTTAGCTCCGTAATTTCAATAAAACTAATCACAACTTCAGCTATTTCCCCTAAATTATTAAACACGGGAAAACCATTTATCAAAAGCCATTGAATGGAATCCTTCTCGTTTTTTTTAATTCCAATAATAAAATTCTTTATGAGTTTTTTGGTATTCAGAATTTCGTTTACCGGATAATTCTCCTGAGTCAAAGGCTTGTTATCTACTTTTATGAATTCCCACTCAGGATTAAAAATCTGTTTCCCATTCATCTGATCTTTGTCTAACCCTATCAATTCAGAAGCTTTAGGATTAGAAAAAATTATCGAATTGTCTTTATCATGCAAGATAATCCCAACATCAAGATTGTTTAATAATTCTCTGTAGCGTTTTTCGCTTTCTCTCAGAGCACATTCTGTCAATTTGAGTTGTGTAATATCTACAGCAGTAATTAGAGCTTCATTTCTATTTTCAAAAAGCACTGCTGTTAGGTAAACATTTATAGTAAAATTGCTTTCTAAAAACAGCTTTACTTCACAACATTCTTTTCTATTGCTATGGAAAACATTGCTTAAGAATTCATTGAAGATTGGCTTTGTATCATCTGAAATGAAAAAACCAAATTGACTATTTATTAATTTTGATCTGTCTTTTTGTAATAATTGGGAACCGGTAAGATTGAGTTGTGTTATTTTTCCTGAATTTGTTAGTGTAAAATAACCTGAGGGAGCAAAATCATACAATTCAGTATATTTTTGCATAGCCATTTCGGCTTCTTCTTTCGCAAGAATCAGTTCTTCCTTTTGCATCTCCAATTCTATCTGATGAACTTCTAATTCATGGATCAGTTTTAATGTTTCCACTTCTGAAAGTTTAGAATCAGTTAATGAATCTTTTTGTTGTTGCAATTCCTCTGCTTTCTGTCTCAGGATTATTTGAGCTTCTGATTTATTTCTAATATTTTCCATGAGTACTACTTTTTAAAAATACTTTTATTCTTGTTTACAATTGGAAATTATATGCTCATTACATTTTTTACACTGGAACTTCATGTATAAAAATTTGAATATTTTTTTGTTTACCAATAAAATACATCGTACTAACCAGTTCAATATTGATATTTTTCTTAGATGCCGTTTCAATTTTCATATAACGAGAACTAAACTTTTTTTTCTGACTTAATTCTATAAATTTTTCTTTGTTTAGGATATTATCTTTAAAAAAATTAACTGACCAGATTTCTTTTCCAATAAAATCTTCTTTGGAAAAGCCTGTTAAATCTGCTAAAAAAGGATTGATTGCATTTATTTTCCCCGTTTCGGCATCAACAAATAAAACACCATCATTAACCGATTCAAACAAGTGCTCATATCGTGTTTCAGTATTCTCCAATGCATCTTGTACAAAAACACGATCCGAAATATCCCGGATAATACATTGAATTACTTTTTTATTATTGACCAGATAAACATTGCTTACAAACTCAACATTTATTTTTTTTCCCTTAGCTGTCTCTAGTGGTAAATTTTCATAACGGACAAACTCTTTTTTTTGCAATTCTGAAAACTTGTCTTTATTGGCTACAAAATCTTTCAAAGAACCTATTTCCCAAATAGATTTTTCAATTAATTGTTCATGAGAATACTCTAAAATATCTTCCAAAAACGGATTTACGTCCATTATCTTTCCTGTTTCAAAATCAAGAATCAAAATTCCATCTTTAGCTGATTCAAATAAACGACGGTATTGATTTTCCATCTTAAGAGATTCTTCGGCAAGTTTTGCAGTTGTGATATCAGTAAAAGTAATAACGATTCCATCAATACGATCGTCCAGCGTACGATAGGGCATTATCCTTACATAATAATACCTTCCACCATCTTTTGTTACGACTTCTTTTTGAACAGAAGTCAATGTTTTAATCACTTCAAGAGAATTGCTTACCATATCAGGATAGTTCAAATCACAGACTAAATCTGTAAAAGGTCTTCCAGTATCTGTGAGTCTTAATTTAAATATTTTGGTCACCGGATCTGTAAATCTGCGGATATTCAATTCCTTATCCAAGAAAAGAGTGGCAATTTCAGTACTGTTGAGCAGGTTTTTCATATCGTTATTGGCCTGTTCAAAATCGATTAATTTACTTTGAAGTTCTGTATTAACCGTTTGCAACTCTTCATTTAAACTTTGTAATTCTTCCTTAGAAGTGGTTAGTTCTTCATTTGTAGATTGCAGTTCTTCATTAGTGGATTGTAATTCTTCATTAGTGGATTTCAATTCCTCCTGCGAGGTTTGCATCTCTTCACGAATGCTGTTCAAATCCTCATTACATCGCATCAATTCAGCTTCGAGTTCTTTCTGTTTTCCGGAAACATGTTGCTTTTTTTGTTTTGGAAAACCTATTTCTGATTCTGAATTTACAAGTACATCATTAAAAACCAACAGAATCATCCCTTTAATAGCCTCTGGACTTTCAATTTGTTGAACCGTTAAATTTACAAAGTGAAATTTTCCATCCTCCACTATTTTGATATTATCAATTTTTACAGGACTAAAACTTTCTAAAGCTTTTCGAAAAGCTCCCGGTAATTCATTTATTAAACCTTCACGCGCCATGGCATGCACATTCCAGTTGGCTTTACCGGCAACAGGCTCCAAGTATTTCCCTGTTCTTCCGGTAATATAAATAATATCTCCTTTACTATTAACTAATACGCTTGCTGGTGAAAAACGTTGAAGTAAAATTTGGTCTGTAAGAGTTTGTATGTTTTCAACAACCTTAGTTTCTTTCATAGTATCAGTAGTTAATCTTTTTGTTTGTGGAAAGGAGCTTGGAAAGTTAGTAAATTCAGGCGCTACAGATTTTGAGGTACGTTTAAAAATTTTTAATTTAGAATCAATTACTTCAAATCCATTTACACTGCTATTTATCGTTTCTGCTGTTCCAAGTACCATTATACCACCTGGATTAAGACTATAATTAAATAGCGTTATTAATTTATTTTGCAATTGTGGCTCCATGTATATCAACATGTTACGACAAGTTAACATATCTAGTTTTGTAAAAGGAGGATCTTTAATAATATCATGCGGTGCAAATACAATCAGTTCTCTGATGGATGTATTCACGCGATATCCTGATTTTTCAATACTAAAAAACGTACTGATTCGCTCCGGAGAAATCTCTTTTGTAATACTGGACGGAAAAATACCTTTTCTCGCTTTTTCTATGGCAACTAAATCTAAGTCAGTCGCAAAAATCTGGAGTTTAATATTTTTTTGTTTTCTGATTTTTTCTAAAGCTTCCTCAAAAACAATCGCCAGAGAATACGCTTCCTCACCAGTGGAACAAGCCGAAACCCAAACCCGAATGGTATATCCATTTGGTAATTCTTTCAGTAGATTTGGAATAATATCTTCTTTAAGCTTGTCCCAAACTGCGGTATCGCGAAAAAAACTTGTTACGCCAATTAATAATTCTCTAAAAAGTAATTCTACCTCTTTTGGATTTTCTTGTAAAAAACGAACGTAGGATTGTATTTTATCAATTTGATGTACTCCTTTCCTCCTTTCGATGCGGCGCATCAAAGTGTTTTTTTTATACATGGAAAAATCATGTCCTGACTGTTCCCGCAGTAGAATTATAATCTTATCGATGCTACTTTTACTTTTAATAAGTATTTCTGAATCGGAATTTATTTTAGGAAAATATTTGAGTAAAGCAATTAGTTTTGCTGGTAATTCTTCAACTGGAGCAACAACATCTGCTATAACGGCATCAATTGCATTGCTTGGCATGCTATTGAATTTTGCCGAGGCTGGATCTTGAACAAGCACAATCCCATTTTTTTCTTTGATAGCTTTAAGTCCTAAGCTACCGTCAGATCCCATTCCGGAAAGAATGATTCCTATACTTTTCTCCATGCGGTCCAATGCCAATGACCTGAAAAAAACATCTACTGGCAATCGCAAGCCACGAGATTCTACAGGATCAAACAAATGTAGTTTCCTATTTAATATTGATAAACTTTTATTAGGAGGAATTACATATACAGTGTTTTGTTTTACTTTGAGTGAATCAGTTGCCTGCAAAACTTTCATTAGCGTCATCCTTTGCAACAACTGAGGCATAATTCCAATATGTGTAGGATCAAGATGTTGAATAACCACAAAAGCCAAACCAGTGTTGTTTGGCATATTTTTAAAAAACAATTCTAATGCCTCAAGTCCGCCTGCTGATGCTCCAATACCAATTATTGGAAAATCACTGTTATCGGCAATAGACAAGCTTGAATTTGGTTTCAAATCAAGAATTTCGCCTCCTCCTTGGCTGATTTGATCATTTTTTATCATCTCGAAATTAGAATTTCTCTATCTTATTATTAGTTGAGTCGGATTGTTGTTTCAATAATTATACTTTTAACTTTGATTACTATTGAACGGCAGGTTTATTATTTTTTTTAAATTTCACCTTTTGCAAAAGTAAAAATGATTACAAAACTTGCTACAAATAACTTAAAAATCATTTTAATTTAACAATTGTTTATTCTTTTTTAAAATAAATTAAATTTCAAAACCTATATCAATTACATATTTCAATGTTTTTTGAGACTATATTATTGTTAATTAAAATATTTAACTAAAATAGCCCGTAAAATACGTTAAATATAATAAAAAAATATTTTTTTTACAAGTAAACACAAACCTAAATAATTAAACATTACATAAAAAGGAGAAAAATCGCATTACTTTACAGGGTCCTAAAAAAATTAAATTTCATAAAAAAAGGTGAACTTTAATGAACACCTTATTTTATGAAATTAAAAAAAATAGAATTAATTCTTAATCAGCCATTTGAATAATACTTTTTCCAAATCCAATTGAATAATAGGTTTAGGTAAATAATCATTCATTCCGGCTTCAAGACATTTTTCTTTATCTCCAACCATTATTCCTGCAGTAATCGCGATTATTGGAATATTTTCAGAATCTTTTAACTGTCTAATTTCGTCTGTTGCTTCGTATCCATTTTTATTTGGCATTTGAATGTCCATTAAAATTACATCCGGCAATTCTTTTTTATAAAGCTCAACAGCCTCATTACCATCCTTAGCTTCAAAAATAATACAATTAGAGATGATTCTTTTTACCAATGTTTTAGCTAAAAGCATATTAATCTTATTATCCTCAACTATTAAAACCTTATGACCACTCAAAGTATTTACTCGTACAATGGCATCCGCTTGAATCGTTTTAGCGAATAATGCATCTGAATTTTTTTTGTGATTTGCCTTTTTGAATTTAATGACAAAGAAGAAATCACTTCCATCACCATATTTACTGATTAATTGCAACTTACTGTCCATCAAGGCTAATAACTGATTTGAAATTGCCAACCCCAATCCGGTACCGCCAAATTTTCTATTGGTGGAATTATCTTCCTGAACGAATGAATTGAATATTTTCTCGTTATTGTCTGTTTTTATTCCTACTCCGGTATCTTTTACAGAAAACTTTATGGTTGACCATTTTTTATTTGAAACCTCTATCTCATTAATATCCAATCTTATCTCACCAAAATTGGTAAACTTTATAGAATTACTTAATAGATTTACCAATATCTGTTTCAATCGCACTGAATCAGCAAGAATATATTGTGGAACACTTTTACCAATATCAAGTTTTAAATCTATCTTTTTTTGGTTTGCTTGAGATTTAAATAAATCGATGACCTGATTTGTCAATTTAAAAAGATTTACTTCTTCAATATCTAACTCTAATTTCCCAGATTCAATTTTAGAAAAATCTAAAACATCATTAACAATTTCCATCAATGATGTTGCTGATTCATTGACGGTAGTCATGTATTCTGCCTGGTTTTTTTTCAAATCTGATTTCATCAACAAATGAGTAAAACCAATTATACCGTTTAATGGAGTTCGTATTTCATGACTCATATTGGCAAGGAAATCTGTTTTTGCTTTATTAGCACTTTCTGCTTGTTCTTTGGCATTTATGAGTTCCGTTTCCATTATTTTTTGCTCTGTGATATCAATAAAACTGATTACAATTTCATTAATTTTACCACTAGCATCAATATCAGGAAATCCATTAATTAAAAGCCATACAATGTCTTTATTTATAGGACGATTGACACCAACTTTTAAATTTTTAATAGCGCTCTTATTAGCTACAATTTGGTTTACAGGATAATTTTCAAACTGCATTACAGAGTTGTCTTCATTCAAAAACTTCCAGGACGGATCAAAGGCGGTAATACCCTTCATTTGATCATCTGTTAAACCCAATAATTCGGAAGCCTTTTGATTGCTTACAATTATTGAAGTATCTAATGAATGGACAACAATACCAGCATCTAGATTATTTAACAAACCACGGTATCTTTCCTCACTTTTAAAAAGAGCATAATCAGATTGTTTTGCATTGGTAATATCCCTGGAAAGACAAATAAAATGTATATCATGATCCATGCTTTCCTGCATAGGTGCCACAGAAAGTTCAAACCAGTGCAAACCGGTTTCTAATTGTAATGAATACTGTCTTCCTGCTGAAAATCCTTTTTCTGAAGCTTCCTGTATAGCAGACAGACACAAATTTGCGGCATCGGAAGGTAATATTTCTGTAAAGTTTTTTCCTAAAAATAGATTGGCTGGCATTACCAATAAATCATCTCGACGAGAATGGTAGTTAAAAATTTCACCTTTCAAATCTACTTCAAACAACAAATCCGGAATGGCACCAAGTATAGCTTCCAGTTTTTTATGCATTTTCTTAAACTCGTCGTCTATTTTCTTACGTTCGCTGACATCTCTTACAATAGCTACTATTCGCCCGTCACCAATCATTTTAGCCGTAATTTCTACAGAAATAAATGATCGATTCTTGTGAAGCATCTTGCGTTCAATCAAGGTTTGTTCACCATTCAGCAATTCTTTATACATTATAGGTCTGGTAGCAAGCTCCTCTTCGGTATATAAGTCTATCAAGTTTTTTGTACACAATTCCTCTTTGGTATATCCCAGCATAACGCAGGCACTTTCATTTACCTCGAGTAAATTTCCGGAAATATCATTAATAAAAATAGCATCGGAGGCTTGTTCTATTAAGCTTTTATATTTTTCCTCACTGTTAAATAGCTGCTCTTTTATATTTCTCAATTCTGTAATTTCAGTCATGGAACCTATAAAACGTTTTGCTATTCCTAATTCATCTCTAATAATCAATGCACGGTCGTAAAAATAGCCATAACTACCATCTCCTTTTTGAAAACGAAATTCATCTGACCATACAGTAGCACTACCAGCATAGGTTTCTTCAAGTTTATTAATAACTCTTTCCTTATCATCAGGGTGAAGCCTAGAGCGCCATATTAATTTATTATCAATTGTAGTTGACTCATCATTATTACCAAAATTAAAAAGTTCCATAAATGCTTTATTATTCCAACTTTGCCCAGTCAACAAATCAACTTCAGCTAGTGCATCGTTAGTGGCAACCGAAATCATCTCAAATCTTTCGTTTGCATTTTTAATTTGTCGCTCTACTTTTTTGATTTCAGTTAAATCTAAACCCATTCCTAATATGCATTTTTCCCCTTCATATTCTATGGTTAGTGAATTAATATAATACGGAATTTTAATTTTTGATTTTGTATAAAATTCAACTTCAATTCCCGGTAATTTACTTGTAATTTCCTTTTGGTTATTTTCTAATACCGTTTTAATTCTTTTTGCAACTTTTTCTTTTTCATCTTCATCAAAAAAATCAAGGGGGTTCATTTTAGTTATCTCCTCACTATTATAACCGGTTGCTTCTTCAAAATTTTTGTTCCATTTTATAAACTTATGTGATTCATTGTAGAGATAAGAAATACCGGGAAGATTGTTGATTATTGTTTCTGAGAGCTGCTTTTCCTTTAAAATCAGATCTGCTGCAATTTTACGTTCTGTAATATCAGTTGTTGTACCTATGTAGCCCACAACCTCATTTTTTGTGTTTTTCTCCGGAATAGCTTGTCCCATTACCCAAGAAATTGATCCGTCAGGACGAACAAATCGAAATTCTGATAAGGAAATTTCCTGATTATAAGTTGCATTTTCCCAGTTATTAGACAATGCTTTTTTATCATCATCATGTACAGCAGTGAGCCAACCATCCCCTAAAGCCTGCTCATAAGACAAACCCGAAATTTGACACCAACGGGGATTAACATAAGTGGTGTATCCATTTATATCCGTACGGAAAATTCCCACAGGCGATACTTCCGTAAGTGTATGATAACGCTCTTGACTTTCAAAAACGGCCTCTTCTGCTCTTTTACGCAAGGCTTCTTTTTCGAAATTTTCAAGTGCAAAAGCAACATCACCTGTGGCTTCTTCCAATAATGCAATTTCTTCGGAATCAAAAAAGTTTTTCTCACCGGCATAAAAAGAAAAAACACCAATTACTTTTCCGAATTTTTTTATTGGCACCGCAATCAAAGAAAAATAGTCTCGTTCTAGAGCCTCTTCTTTCCAAAGCAGCATCATTGGATCATTTTCAATATCATTGCATACCACATGTCTTGCTTCCCTAATGGCAATTCCACAAGGACCTTTGCCCTGAGGTACATCTTCTATTGAAATCATTTTTATTTTAGTAAGATACCCACTATCTTCACCAGACATCATTCTGGGAATTAGTTTTTTAGCATTTTCATCTACTAAGCCAATCCAGGCCAACTTAAACTTCCCTAATTCAACAGCTATTGTACAAGCCTCTTTAAAAAGAGTTTCTTCATCAGTTGTGCGAACAATCATTTGATTGATCTGGCTAATAAATAAATACAGTCGATTTGCTTTAATAAGTTTTTGTTCGGCCAAAACACTTTCGGTGATATCCGTAATGATTCCATGACAAATGACTGTTCCTTCTGGTTCAACCACGGGCAAAGAGTTCACTTCATGCCATACCAAACCTTTTATAGGATGGTTGTAACGGTATTTAGCTTTGAGAGGAATTAATTTTGTTTTAGTTGTAATAATACTTTTCATAACAAAATCTACATCTTCGGGATGAATGAAATTAAAAATTTTATCTGCATCATTCTCAATCTCTTCAAAAGTAAAACCATAAATTTCCTCAATAGCATTACTGGCATAAGGATAGCATAAACTGCCATCTTTGTTTTGACGCATGGAATAGATTAATCCAGGCGAAGTTTCGGCAATTTTAGAAAATTTATCTCTTTCACCGTTAAGTAGTTCTTGCGCCTTTTTTGTCTCCGTAACGTCTCGCATGTTTGTTACAATACCAGCTATTTCAGGATCATGCAACAAATTATTAACAAAACCTTCCATCCAGATATAATGCCCTTTTTTATGTTTCACCTGAAGTGAAATAGGAATAGGAACACCCGGATTTGAAATCGCATCCTGCACAAACTTTTGAACATTTGCAAGATGGTCCGGATGAACAAAATCGATTACTGATATTATTTCAAACTCATCATGAGACCAACCTGTAATTCTCTTTCCTGATTCACTTCTAAAAAGAACATTTAACTTTTCATCCACTAATGAAACAATATCTTGATTATTTTCTAATAGGGCTTTAAAACGTCTTTCATTTTTGGCAATTTTGTCTTTTACTTTTTTACTTTCAGTAATGTCTTTTGCAAAACCTAAATACCTGTTATCTGACAGTTTTACAGCTTCAACTGACCACCATCTAATTTCACCTTCTTTATGAACTGCCTTAATTTCTTTTTTTGCTATTCCATTATTCAAAAGATTTTGAAATTCTTTAAAGTAATCTTGCACAGATTCCACAGAAGAAAGATCACCAAACTTCATCGTTAACAGTTCCTCTTTAGAATAACCCGTTAACAGGGTAGCTGCAGGGTTCACATCCAAATAATGCCCTTTTTCATCTAATACAAAAACTCCATCTGGTGCAGATTCTATATAATTCTTAAACTTAGCATTGCTTTCTTCTTCAATTAATTGTAGTTTATAATCAACTTCTGCTTTCTCATCAGCTTTAACTGCTACCTCAATTTGTTTTTTTAAGGTAAAATCCTGGGTATTACCTCTGATTCCATATACGTTCCCATTATCATCCAACAGGGGGAAAACAGTTTGACTAAACCACTTTACTTTTTTATTAGAAAAAGTGGCACTTTGTTCTATTTCAAAAGGTTTTATATCAATCATTAATTGCGTTATTTTTTTTTGAAATAACGTTTTATCTTCTTGAGAGAAATTATTCAAATATTCTTGGAATAAATCTTGATCTTTCTTCTTTTCAAGTTCAAAAATAGCGTACAATTCATTAGACCAAAGTATTTCTTTAGTTCTAAAATTGAATTCCCAAGTACCCATTTTTGCATTCTTTTGCGCATGATTTAATAAGTTTTCACTTTTAATTAATTTCTCTTGGGTATTTCTTATTTCCGAAATATCTTTACCAATTGCATAAATATTTTCAGAAGAAATAAGGCTTGCAGTCCATTGAATAGTAACAAATTCGCCGTTTTTTTTTAGGAATCTATTCTCATAATTTATTGATGGTATACCAGTAGAAAGTTTTTCAATCTCTTTTAACGATCTTTCAAGATCATCAGGGTGCAAAAGATGCAGTAACGAATTATTGAGTAATTCTTCTTTTGAATATCCCAAAATGGCAACAAAAGCGGGATTTATCTCTTTGAAAAAAGCGTCAATTCCAACAATGCAGACTAAATCAGCAGACTCTTCAATAAAAAACTTAAAAGTAGCTAATGATTCTGCTTTTTTTTGTAATTGATCGATTTCTAACTCCTTTTCTTTTAATTTATTAAGCAGATCGGTATAGGTAGGTTTTGCTTCTTTCATGCTCATAAAATTCAAATATTAATCAATATTATTACAACTTTTAAATATAATAAAAATCCCTCAACAATTAACATACTATTTAACAACTGTTTATAACGTTTCAATTTATAAATGTACGCAATTGGTATAAATATAAATATAAACGTTAATTCGGGTGTTTTTTTGTGCAGTAAAACGGAACAAAAAATACAGCGAATCTTTTTTGAAATTTTCTTATTCTAGATACGATTTCCTATAAATCACTCAAACTGACGAAAAATTATCATAAAAAATTAATTACACCCAACTGGTTATAAATATAATTAAAATCAATCTCTTTACTCTATTTGGTTGCCGAGATTTATGAAATAAATTATACGCTTTGGTTAAATTTGGTATAAAAATTTAGAATCTGTTACCAATATGATTGAAAGCCGAAACATTTGTTTCGATTTTTTTATGTAAAATATCAAAAAAAAAAAATCATAAGCTATTGGTTTTTAAAAACTTAAATTATTTTAATTCACTAAAAAACACACATTTACAAAAACTTAAAATAATTTTAACAAAAAAATAACTAACATTTGTATATACAAATAAAAAATATATTACATTTGTACCAACAAATTACATATATACAAATATGAAAATTGAGGAAATAATAAAATCAACTGTACCTATGGATAATTCGAAAAAAATTATTCTGAACGTTCTGTATACGCAAAACGTGATAACAGATAATTTTAATGAATTATTAAAACCTTATGACCTATCCGGTGAACAATATAATGTTTTACGCATATTAAGAGGCCAAAAAGGAAACCCGGCAAACATGTGCGTAATTCAAGAACGAATGTTGGCCAAGACGAGTAACACAACTCGATTAGTAGATAAATTACTGCTGAAAGATTTTGTAACCCGAAAAGTCTGCCCAGAAAACAGACGAAAAATAGAAGTCCTGATTACACAAAAAGGACTGGATGTTTTAAAAGAATTAGATCCAAAAGTAATTGCACACGAAGAGTTTTTTTCAAAAAACTTAAATACTGAAGAAATAGATCAATTAAATCAATTATTAGAAAAATATAGAAATCAATAAATAAAACACATTATGAGTACTTTCCTAGAAAATCAAAATTGGAGATATGCAACAAAGAAATTTGATGCAACAAAAAAAATAACTACAGAAGATTTAAATACTTTAAAAGAAGCCATTCGTTTGAGTTCTTCATCTTATGGATTACAACCGTATAAGGTTATTATCGTTGAAAATCCAGAATTAAGAGCAAATCTTCAACCAGCGGCATGGGGACAATCTCAAATTGTAGATGCATCACACTTGATCATTTTTGCGAATGAAACTAAACTTGATGAGGTAGCTATAGATGAGTATATTAAAAACATAAGCCTTATCAGAAATACTCCAATTGAAGCTTTAGCAGGTTATGGTGACTTTATGAAGTCTAAAATCACTTCTCTTACAGAGGAAGAAAAAAATATTTGGACAGCAAAACAAACTTATTTAGCTTTGGGAAATCTATTGAATGTAGCAGCAGAACTTAAGATTGATGCTACTCCAATGGAAGGTTTTGTTCCTGCTCAGGTTAATGAAATACTAGGGCTTGACAAATTAGGATTGAACGCAACTCTAATCGCAACTCTAGGGTACAGACATGATGAAGACGCTACACAACATTATAAAAAAGTCAGAAAATCAAACGAAGACTTATTCATTACATTATAAATAACTAATTCAAATATTAATCTAAATTCAAATTCAAACACATGAAAAATTTCAAAACAATCGCATTGGCATTAGTAGTAGTTTTATCTACTTTATCAGTAACAGCACAAACTAAAAAAGTTGATGCTACAAAAAGCTCTATCAACTGGACTGGGAAAAAAGTAACTGGACAACATGAAGGTACAATCAATCTTAAAGATGGTGCATTAGTTTTCAAAGGAAAAAAATTAGTTGGTGGTACATTCAATGTAGACATGAATTCAATTGTAGTTACTGACTTAAAAGCAGGTCAAGGTAAAGAAAAACTAGAAGGTCACTTGAAAGCTGATGACTTTTTTGGAACTGACAAATTTGCAACAGCAACTTTAGTTTTCAAAAAATTAGTTACTAAAGCTCCTAATGCATACACTGTAACTGGAGATTTAACAATTAAAGGGATAACTAAACCAGTTACTTTTGATTTAACTACAACTGCTAATACAGCTACAACTAATGTAAAAATTGACAGAACAAAATACGATATTAAATATGGTTCTGGAAGTTTCTTTGACAGCTTAGGAGACAAAGCAATCAATGATGATTTCAATTTAGCTGTAGACTTGAAATTCTAATTTCATCTCAGAAAAAATATCTTAAAACCCTAACTAGCAATTGTTGGGGTTTAATTAAAATCAAGCCCTTGTGTAAAACAAGGGCTTTTTTTATTTAAAAATCTAACCTAAAAAACAGAATGAATTTGGTTTAGAAATAATAGAATTTTAGATTTTAACTCTTGATTTAGCAGTGATATTAAAATTTACATAATAGATTCTATAGTAACATATCGTTAATATTCAATGATTATTCAGTTAACACATACTGTCTATTTTTGAAAAATAAAGGATACAACTTTATAATGAATACTATGTTTTTGTTAACCAAAAAACATAATGTAAATCCCCGTAAACAAATATCCTTCAATATTTCATTGATAAAATTTAATTATGAAAAGAACATTACTTATTTCTATAATCTGTTTGCTAAATGGCATAACTATAAATGCCCAACAAATAAAAGGGATTATTGGGGACACCAATTGGATGGGAAACTGGACTAATTTTAGACCTACAGCCGCAGAATATCCAGAGACTACAAACATCTTGACCGGCATTATCGATGGTGACCTTACACTGTATAAAAAAAACACTTACCGATTAATTGGGGTTGTATACATAACAAACAATGCTGTATTAACCATTGAGCCCGGAACTGTTATACGTGGTGATGTAGAAACATGCGGTACACTGGTTATATCAAAAGGTTCAAAAATAATGGCCGAAGGTGAACAAACAGATCCCATTGTTTTTACTTCCAATAGAGAAATTTCAGCCAGAAAACCTGGAGATTGGGGTGGCATTATTATAATGGGAGAAGCTCCAATAAATAGAATTGGCGGAGTCGGATTTTTGGAATTTAATTTAGATCCAATGGTAAATCATTACGGTGGACAAAATCAGGACAGCAATTCCGGTATATTAAAATATGTACGCATCGAATTCTCAGGAAGAAAACTCAATGCTCTCAAAGAACTTAATGGCTTGTCCTTAGCAGGTGTTGGTCGAAAAACTAAATTTAATTTTATTCAAATCAGTTATTCTAATGATGATTCTTATGAATGTTATGGCGGAGATGTAAATTTTGATAATATCATATCATTTAGGGCAACTGATGATGATTTTGATTTTACACAAGGCGCACAATGCAATATTAGCAATAGTCTCGCAATTCGTTATCCGTATTCATCCGATATTTCTGGTTCCAGATGTATTGAAATAGACTCTTTTGATAAAATTGAAAACACAGATATAACTAAAAAACTAACCAAAATAACTGCTACAAATATTACTTTGGCAAATTTAGAAGAAAACAATCAAGGCTTGGTTCGGGAAGCTATTTACATTAAAGATAAAAGTTATTTTAGTTTAAATAACAGTGTCGTTTCAGGATTTAAAAGCTGCATTTTATTAGAAGGTAAAATAGCTAATCTCTCAGCTAATTTGGCTAAAATTAATTTACAAACTGTACTCATTAATAATTGCGATGGAGGGATTCAGAGCGAAATACCTGCTTATGATGCCGAAATAAAAAATTGTTACAACAATAAATCCTTTTCTATTGAATATTCTAAAACAAGTCATTTGGCACTGTTTAAAGAGTCCAATCCTAAAAAAACGTTTGATTTTAGAACAAAAGCAGAACCCATACTAGTCAGTGATAATTAAAGTCTAACGTGCAATCAATTTTTGAATGGTCAAATTATCATAATTTCAATAATCCTGAGATGAAGCATCCCTTTTTTCAATAAGCTTAATATGATTTTTTGACGTTTGATTTTCATAAATTACAACCTATAAATTTATTTAACAAAAAATCTTTAATTTTTAAGTTTTTTAACGCGTTATATTTTTGAATAATCGAAATTCATTTCTACATTTGTTGCAACAAAATAAAACATGAAAACAATTTTAAACAATACTTGGTGGTGGAACAATTTACGTCAGTCGTCGTGAACAAAGCTTCCTATAGTATTATTAAACTATAAATATAAAAGGCTTGTCATCACGACAAGCCTTTTTTTTATGCTTCCTTTATTCGCTATCCAATAATATTAAAAAATTATATTTTGAAACCGTACTTACTAAATACAAATTACAAACAAATCCTTGCAGATACTATTACTCCTGTAAGTGTATATCTCAAAATTCGTGATAAATTTCCCAATAGTTTATTACTGGAAAGTAGTGATTATCATGGGAATGACAACAGTTTTTCATACATCTGTTGCAACCCGATTGCTTCAATAAAAATAGAAAACGAAATCATCCATAAGACTTTTCCCGACGGTAGTTTTGAGAAAATTACAATTGATTACACTACTGATATTCCAGCAGTAATTCAAGAATTTTCAGGTCAATTTAAATCAGAGAAAAACGATTTCAAATTCATCAATAATGGACTTTTTGGATATATTTCATATGATGCCGTTCGTTATTTCGAAAAAGTGTCAATTGCCAAAAAAGAAAATAGCAATACCATTCCCGATGTGTATTATGCCGTGTACCAAAATATAATTGCCATCAATCATTTCAAAAATCAAGCGTATATTTTCTGTCACAGTTTGGATGGGAAAAATAACATTTCAGAAATCGAACAATTATTACAATCCCGAAATATTGCTTCTTATAAATTCTTTAAAGAAGGCGAAGGTTTCTCGAATCTAACTGATGAAGAATTCAAACATAATGTGGCTTTGGCCAAAAAGCATTGCTTTAGAGGTGATGTGTTCCAATTGGTTTTATCCAGAAGGTTTACCCAAGGCTTCAAAGGCGATGAGTTTAATGTGTACAGAGCGTTGAGAAGCATCAATCCATCTCCTTACCTATTCTTTTTTGATTACGGGGATTTTAAAATATTTGGTTCTTCACCCGAAGCCCAAATTATTGTCAAAAACCGCAAAGCCGAAATTCATCCTATTGCAGGAACTTTCAAACGAACGGGTGATGATGAAAAAGACGCCATTCTTGCCAAGCAATTATCTGAGGATAAGAAAGAGAATAGTGAGCATGTGATGTTAGTCGATTTAGCCAGAAATGATTTAAGCCGAAACGGTCATAATGTCAATGTAGAGAAATACAGAGAAGTGCAGTTTTTCTCGCATGTAATTCACTTGGTTTCAAAAGTTACCGGACATTTACATGAAAAAGCCTCTACGATGCAGGTTGTAGCCGATACTTTTCCAGCAGGAACATTGAGCGGTGCTCCCAAACACAGAGCGATGCAACTGATTGAAGAGTATGAAAAAACCAATAGAAATTTCTACGGAGGCGCGATTGGTTTTATGGATTTTGAAGGCAATTTTAATCACGCCATTATGATTCGGACTTTCCTGAGTAAAAATCACCAATTACATTCTCAAGCGGGAGCCGGGATTGTCGCCAGTTCAGATGAAGAAAGCGAAATGCAGGAAGTATACAATAAATTGAGAGCACTAAATGCAGCTTTGGATTTAGCGGAGACAATATAAAATAATTTAAAGATTCAATAATTTAAGAATTTAAAGATTGCTGAAACACTCGAATTTTTCAATCTTTTAATCTTTTAATTTTTCAATAATAAAAATGAAAAAAATACTAGTCATAGACAATTACGATAGTTTCACTTATAATTTAGTGCATTATCTGGAAGATTTAGATTGCGAGGTAACCGTTTATAGAAACGATGAATTTGACATTGACGAAATAGCAATCTTCGACAAAATTCTTCTTTCTCCGGGACCTGGAATTCCGGATGAAGCAGGATTACTGAAAGAGGTAATCCGAAAATATGGGCCTACCAAAAGTATTTTTGGAGTATGTCTGGGACAACAAGCTATAGGCGAAGTATATGGAGGAACGCTTTCAAACTTAGATAAAGTATATCATGGTGTTGCCACCAATGTAAAAACAGCAGTAAATGATGAGCTTTTATTCGAAGGGTTAGGAAGTGAGTTTGAAGTAGGTCGTTACCATTCTTGGGTGGTAGACACCAATTTACCTGATGTTCTTGAAGCGACTTCATTCGACGAAAACGGACAAGTTATGTCATTGCGACACAAAACCTATGATGTACGCGGTGTACAATTTCATCCTGAAAGTGTTTTAACTCCAAACGGGAAAAAGATATTAGAAAATTGGGTGAAAAATTAGTCATAAAGTCAAATGTCATATTGTCGAAAGACTTTAAGACCTTGAACTTTCAACTTTAAGACAAATAATAAAAATGAAAAACATATTAAACAGATTAATCAATCACGAAATGCTTTCTCAAGAAGAAGCAAAAGAGGTATTGGTTAATATATCAAACGGGAGTTACAACACGAGCCAAATTGCTTCTTTTCTGACCGTTTATATGATGCGCAGCATAAGCATAGATGAACTTGCGGGTTTTCGGGAAGCATTGTTAGAATTGTGTATTCGCGTGGATTTATCCGCTTACAATACTATTGATTTGTGCGGAACCGGTGGTGATGGAAAAGATACTTTCAATATCTCAACTTTGGCTTCATTTGTAGCTGCCGGAGCTGGAATAAAAGTGGCAAAACACGGAAATTACGGTGTTTCATCGATTTCCGGATCTAGTAATGTGATGGAAAAAATGGGAATCAAGTTCAGTAATGATACTGATTTCTTGGAAAAATGCATGGACAAAGCCGGAATTTGTGTTTTGCACGCTCCTTTATTTCACCCTGCAATGAAAAATGTAGGACCAATCCGAAAAGAATTAGCTGTAAAAACGTTCTTCAATATGTTGGGACCAATGGTTAATCCATCATTTCCACAAAATCAGTTGGTTGGTGTTTTCAACTTAGAACTGGCCAGAATGTATGCGTATTTGTACCAAAACACAAATACTAATTTCACTATCCTGCATTCGCTTGACGGTTATGACGAAGTTTCCTTGACGGGTCCTACAAAAACAATTACCAGTTCCATGGAAGGAATGCTTCATCCGGAAGATTTTGGTGTTCGTCATTTGCTGCAAAGCGAAATCGAAGGAGGAACAACCATCGAAGAATCGGCTCAAATGTTTACCGATATTATTTCGGGAAAAGGAAATGAAGCCCAGAATAATGTGGTTTGTGCCAATGCTGCAATGGCAATTGCTACCGTTACAAAATGTTCTCCCTTAGAAGGATTTCAAATAGCGAAAGAAAGTTTATTATCCGGAAAAGGACTTGTAGCTTTGAAAACATTACAAGAATTGAGTAAATAAAATAGTTTAAAGTTTAAGGTTTAAAGTTCTGAAAATGAATAATTACAAATAATGAACAACTTTAAACGTTAAACAAAGAAAACGTTAAACAAAGAATTAAGAATGAACATTTTAGATAAAATCATAGTTGACAAAAAAAGAGAAGTCGTTCTCAAGAAATCAATCATTCCCGTTTCACAATTGGAAGCTTCAGTTTTCTTTGAAAAAAAGACTATTTCTTTAAGCAACAATTTAAGAAACAGTACATCAGGAATTATTGCGGAGCATAAACGCCGTTCGCCATCCAAAGCAGAAATCAATTATAGCTTTACGGTGGAAGAAGTAACTAAAGGCTATGAAAATGCTGGTGCTTGCGGTATTTCGGTATTGACAGATGGAAAATATTTTGGTGGTTCGTTAGACGATTTACTTTTAGCAAGAGCCACAGTAAATATTCCATTATTGCGTAAAGAATTCATTGTTGATGAATACCAAATATTAGAAGCCAAAGCACATGGAGCCGATTTAATTTTACTAATTGCAGCGGTTTTAACGAGAGACGAAATCAAATCATTATCTGAATTTGCCAAAGGTCTAGGATTAGAAGTTTTACTGGAAGTCCACAATCAGGAAGAATTGGAAAAATCGATTATGCCCACTTTAGACATGATTGGTGTAAACAACAGAAACCTAAAAACATTCGAAGTGAGTTTGGATTTCAGCAAGCAATTGGCAGCACAAATCCCAAATGATTTTGTAAAAGTTTCTGAAAGCGGAATTTCATCCATCGAAGCTATTAATGAATTAAAACCTTTTGGTTACAAAGGATTCTTAATTGGAGAAAACTTTATGAAAACGGATAATGCCGGTAAAGCAGCAACGGAATTTATATCAAAACTATAAAGATGAAACTCAAAATCTGCGGCATGAAATATCCTGATAATATACTTGAAGTAGGTTCGCTCCTACCCGATTATATGGGATTTATATTTTGGGAGAAATCAGCTCGTTATTTTGACGGTGTGATTCCAAGTTTACCAAAATCGCTTAAAAAAGTGGGCGTTTTTGTCAATGAAAACACCGAAGTTATTTTGGCGAAAGCCCAGAAATATGATTTACAAGCCATTCAATTGCACGGACAGGAATCAGTTGCATTTTGTCAGGATTTGAGAGAGAATCTGAAACAAGTCCAGATTGAAATTATCAAAGTATTCTCTGTTGATGACGCTTTTGATTTTGAAGTACTCAAACCGTTTGAAGCCGTTTGTGATTATTTTCTTTTTGATACCAAAGGAAAATTACCAGGCGGAAACGGAACCACATTTGACTGGAAAGTATTAGAAAAGTACCCGTCGAGCAAACCGTTTTTCCTGAGTGGCGGAATCGGAATGGAGGAAATGGAAGCGGTGAAAGAAATTTTAAAAACCAATTTACCCCTTTACGCCATTGATGTAAACAGTAAATTTGAAATAGAACCGGGATTAAAAAACATAGAATTATGTAAAAATATACGTAGAGACGCACTGCAGTGCATCTCTACCGATAACAAAATAAAAAAATAAAATTATGTCATACAACGTTAACGAAAAAGGCTATTACGGAGAATTTGGAGGCGCCTTCATTCCTGAAATGTTATATCCAAATGTGGAAGAATTACGTCAAAATTATTTAAAAATTACAGCTGAACCAGAATTCCAAGCTGAATTTGATGCTTTGCTAAAAGAATATGTAGGTCGTCCTACACCACTCTATTTTGCAAAACGCTTATCAGAACAGTATAACACTAAAATCTACTTAAAAAGAGAAGATTTATGTCACACTGGTGCGCACAAAGTCAACAACACCATTGGGCAAATTTTATTAGCAAAACGTTTGGGCAAAAAAAGAATCATTGCCGAAACCGGTGCTGGTCAACATGGAGTTGCAACAGCTACAGTTTGCGCGTTAATGGGATTGGAATGCATCGTTTATATGGGAGAAATCGACATCAAACGTCAGGCGCCCAATGTGGCCCGCATGAAAATGTTGGGTGCCGAAGTTCGTCCGGCAATGTCAGGTTCAAAAACCTTAAAAGATGCTACTAATGAAGCCATTCGCGATTGGATCAACAACCCTATTGACACCTATTATATCATTGGATCTGTCGTGGGACCGCATCCTTATCCAGATATGGTAGCGCGTTTCCAAAGTGTTATTTCAAAGGAAATCAAAGAACAATTGCTGGAAAAAGAAGGTCGTGAAAATCCGGATTATGTGATTGCTTGCGTAGGTGGCGGAAGCAATGCTGCCGGGACGTACTATCATTTTCTAGATAACGAAGACGTTACTATTATTGCGGTCGAAGCAGCAGGATTGGGTGTAGATTCAGGCGAAAGTGCCGCAACTTCTGCCTTAGGGAAAGTAGGTGTTATTCACGGTAGTAAAACCTTGTTGATGCAAACTACGGATGGCCAAATCACCGAGCCCTATTCCATCTCGGCAGGACTAGATTATCCGGGCGTAGGTCCTATGCACGCTAATTTATTTGCAACAGGAAGAGCACAATTCATTTCCATTACAGATGACCAAGCTATGCAATGGGGAATCAAATTATCTCAAATGGAAGGACTCATTCCCGCCATTGAAAGTGCGCATGCCTTTGCTGTTTTGGACGAAATGAAATTCAAACCAGAGGATATTGTAGTCATCAATCTTTCCGGTCGCGGTGACAAAGATTTGAATACGTATATTGATTATTTTAAACTATAACAAAAGCATAATTTGGGCGTTCCCAAAGGGTCGGGCTGTCCGCTATATCTTTTTCATGGCAGAAAAAGCCATAAAAAAGGATGCCGCTTCCATCCCTAACGCAGACAAATAACTAGAAAAACACTATTTATGGAACAGCTATTCTCTTACGGTACATTGCAGTCAAAAGAAATTCAGATGCAGGTTTTTAATAAACTATTAAGCGGAACTGAGGACAAGCTTTTAGGATACAAACTAAAAGATTTTCAAATAGAAGAAGAATTTGGAATGGAAGATTATTTTGTAGCCATTCCAAGTGCAAATCCTTCGGATGCAATAAATGGTATCGCTTTTACTGTAACCAACGAAGATCTCATAAAAGCAGATCAATTCGAATCTAATGCGTATAAAAGAATTCAAATAACATTGCAATCTGGACTAACGGCCTGGATTTATATTGAAAGTTAATAATCCAGAAAAATAGTTCCGATTTAAACAACCTACTAGCTTTCTAAAACCAAATTTTGAATACAAAATTAATACCCACAAGGTTATGGAAACCTAGCAGGAATAAATAAAATTATATTAAAATGAACAGAATAAATCAAAAATTACAAGAAGACAAAAAGATACTTTCCATCTATTTCTCTGCGGGATATCCTAACTTAAATGATACCGTACAAATTATACAGGATTTAGAAAAAAATGGTGTGGACATGATTGAAATTGGATTGCCTTTCAGCGATCCATTGGCTGATGGACCTACGATTCAAGCCAGTTCAACCCAAGCGTTGCATAACGGAATGACCACACAAGTGTTGTTTGACCAATTAAAAGACATTCGCAAAACGGTTGCTATTCCTTTAGTGATTATGGGGTATTTCAACCCAATGTTGCAATACGGAATAGAGAATTTCTGCCAGAAATGTGCGGAGATTGGAATTGACGGATTAATCATTCCTGATCTTCCCGTTGATGTCTATGCCGATGAATACAAAGCTACTTTCGAAAAATACGGATTGAAAAATATATTCTTGATTACGCCACAAACTTCTGACGAGCGCATCCATTTTATTGACAGCGTATCTGATGGTTTTATTTATATGGTAAGTTCCGCCAGTGTTACGGGGTCGCAAACTGGTTTTGGAAGTGTTCAAGAAGATTATTTCAAACGCATTGCAGGAATGAATCTAAAAAATCCTCAAGTAATTGGTTTTGGAATCAACAACAAGGAAACTTTTAACCAAGCCACTCAATTTGCCAAAGGCGCGATTATAGGTAGTGCTTTCATCGCACATTTAACCGAAAACGGAACCGGAAAAATTGAAGAGTTTGTGAAAGCGATTCGATAAAACAACTTCTTTTATATAAATATTAAACGGCGTTTAAATGAACTTTAAGCGCCGTTTTTTTATGTTCATACTTTATCAAATACTAGAATAATTTGTAAGGTTATTTTCATACATTAGCAAATTAATAGTAGGGCATTTATCAGCTCTATCTACTCAAAAATAGGGCTGTATGTCGAACGCAATAAGGCACATCCATAAGTTGGCAGATATTTAAAAAACGAAAAAAAAAAATTAAAACTATGAGAAAATTTATTTTATTAATGTTGTTTATAACAACAATATCAAATGCGCAAGAATATAAATTAGAGGAAAAAACAATAGCAGGTACTTTTGAAGTAAAAGAAAAAACAAAATCAGAAATTTTTTCTTCAATTAACAAATGGATTTCTATAAATTATAATTCGTCGAAAAATGTAATTCAAATGAACGATTTAGAATCAGGAACCATAATAATTAAAGGTATAAATGAAGTAAAATTTAAAAATCCAGGCAAAGTTCTAAATCCTAAAATTGCAACTGAATTTTCTACTATGAAATTCAATCACTTAATTGAGATAAACATAAAGGATAATAAATATCGAATTATCTATAAATTAATTCAAATTGCAACAGATGATTATGGATACAACGATATGACAATGAATTGTATTAATTTGAATGGAAACAGAGCCGATCAAGTTCAAATATATATTGACGCTATGGAAAAAAATCTCAAAAAAGGATTAATCGGAAAAGAGAAAAAAGAATCATTCATAGCAGAAACTAGACTATCATTCGATGAAATAAATACTAATTTAATAAATGATATGAAATCTACAATGTTGTCTGTAGAAAAAAGCGTTTCAAATACGTCAAAAGAAGGTTGGTAAGTAATAAAAAATATCTGAAAACACACGTTTCAATCGATTTGCGGATTTAGTGGAATTATCATTTTAATCGTATTTTCTTTTAGCCAAAAATACTCTGCTATTAACTCACTAGCCATTCCAAGCGCCAGAACATTGGCAAACAGTTTAGAGAACCAGAAAAATGGAAAACAAGGAACAAATATTATACAAATACTTAGACATCATAATAATTGAGTCGGAAATTGCCGAACAAAACAATTCTATGAATATTTTAAATGAAAAATACTTAGACTCATCAATCGAAAGCGAAAAATTCTTTAGAATTACTGATGGAGCTGTAACTTTAGGTGCTAAACTCGGATACCTTAAATACATATCTAAAGAACCCGATTGGTTTGAATTAACTGAAAAAGGAATTTTGGCCAAATCAAAAGGCGGGTATTTTAAATATTTAGAATTCATAGAAAAAAAAGAATTAGAAAGAATTAAACCAACAATTATTGCTGAAAATTATATTGCCGGAAATAATCACGGAATTCAATCGTCAAAAAGTAATTTTATTAAACCTGTAATACAAAATGCTAACAAAATAACTAAAACTAAACCTCCTAAAAAATCCTCCCCGCTCCGCAAAGTGTTCTTCTAAAAAATAAATTTCTCGTAAATGCTGCGCAAATGTCTCTGACTTTGCGCAATTTTATGAACTTATCATTAAAACTAAAAAAGCCATAAAGTCTCTGACTTTCATCGTCTTAAATTTAAAAACACAAACAAGTCATTAAAATCGTTATTTTTATAGTAAAAATACGTCAAGATGAAAGAAGGCTATGTAATTCGGGATCAGACTTTACCACATTATATAACAGCAACTGTTGTCGATTGGATAGATATTTTTACCAGGCAAACTTACAGAGATAGTATAATAGAATCTTTGGATTACTGCATAAAAAACAAAGGAATGATTTTGTATGGTTATGTTATTATGAGCAATCACATTCATTTAATTATTCAATCTGAGGATGGGAAATTATCAGATTTGATAAGAGATTTCAAAAAATTCACTGCGAAAAACATTTTGGATAAAATCCAAGCTGTACCAGAAAGCCGAAAAGAATGGATGCTAGAACGCTTCAAACTAGCAGCAGAAAAGCATACAAGAAACAAAAATTATCAATTTTGGCAATACGGTAATCATGCAGAAGAAATTTATACAAATAAATTTATGTGGTCTAAATTAGATTACATTCATCTGAATCCAGTAAGAGCCGGTTTAGTTGAAAAGGCTTCACACTATATTTATTCCAGCGCAAGCAATTACATAAATGATTCCGGATTATTAAAAATAGAAAAAGCAGATAATTCAATCATCAATGTTTTAGATTCGAATGCTTTTGTAAAATACAATCAGCAATGAAATAGTACAAAAGTCAGAGACTTTTATGATACTACCTAATTTAAACAGATGCTGAAAATTACGCAAAGTCAGAGACATTTGCGCAGCATACACAACAAACACTTCGGAAAGCAAGGTTATTTACTCTTAATTAGTGTTCACGAGCGGGACGCTCGCGCTAGCATTCACAACATATAATGTGAAAAGCTAGATTGAAAATACTCTTCTAAAAAATAAATACATCCTGTAATTTGAATTTGCAAAACTTAAAGTTTGTTTTGTACTTTTAAAGCCTATTCGTTAACCGAAAAAATTTAAATTACAAGAATGAATTATCACTTTAGAAAAGCGGAACTATCTGAAATAGCTCCGGTATGGGAAATTTTACAACAAGCTATACAACGCAGAAAAGAAGATGGGAGTACCCAATGGCAAGACGGTTATCCAAATCCAGAAGTCATACAAAAAGACATTGAAAAAGGAGAAGGATTTGTTTTGGCAGACGGAGAAACAATCATCGGTTACAGTGCCGTACTTATCAATGACGAACCTGCCTATGAGAAAATTGAAGGAAAGTGGCTGACGAATGATGATTTTGTTGTCATGCACCGCGTAGCCATTTCGGAGAAGTACTTGGGTAAAGGCTTGGCTAAAATGATTCTCAAATACATTGAAGAATTTGCGGTAAACAACAACATTTACAGCATAAAAGCAGACACTAATTTTGACAATCCCGCTATGATGAAAATTTTTGAAAGTTCGGGTTATACGTATTGTGGAGAAGTATATTTTAGAGGAAGTCCTAGAAAAGCTTACGAAAAAGTCTTAGCGAAACTAGACTAATTGAAATTATGAAAAACTTAGGGTTACAATTAAAAAACCGCAAATTCGCAGATAAAAATAGTTGGTAACTGTTTCTATACGATGCGAATTTGCGGTGTTTTTTTTGAGAACAACTTATCTTAAACTGCAACTTCTTCTTCTGGAACCGTTTCAAATTCCATGTGATCCACAATTTCTACTGCTGCTTCCGGTTTAGAACCTTTAAGCGCATTGAATCGTTCTAATTGTTCCAGTTCCCCTTCTTCCCCACTGAAATAAGGAAAAACATCCATAATAGGTGATTCTGAAATAGCAGGAATGGTATAATCGCCCATCGTACCTTTCATCACACTAGTGGTGTTATCATAGGCCTCTTTTACATCATTAGCCTGCACTAATAAATACATATTGGTCTTTCGTTCTTTACCGCTTTCTTCGTCATACGCTAGTAATGAAACTTTAGATCTAAACCAACGATCCGCATTTTCGAAAGGATGAATCTCAGCATAATTAGCCACTTTTATATTGGTGATTTTGAATTCTTCACTGATATACGCCGACATTTCTTCATTGATTCTGCTTTCGGCTTCTGTGTAGGATAACGCGTCTACCAAATACGGTTCTGTCGTAATCTTTTGTCCGCCAGTTTCATCCGTTTTTCTATATTTTACCTTGCATTCGTACCAAATTGTGCTCATCTCTTTTTTTTTAAGGATGTCAAAGATAGATTTTAGAGCTTAAAAAAAGCAGCATTACTAAAATAGATATTCACAATTTCGGAAGAAGATTAGTGTTGTTATAAACTTTATTCTGGCTCTATTTAAAATGTTAAAACAATGTTAAATAAAAACTAAACAGTTGTTTAAATTAAACACTTGTTTAGTTTTGTTTTTTGAAAAAATTAGATTCCATTGAAAAGTAATTTTAACGATAAACAAATTCAAATTCTCGAAGTTGCAGAAACGCTTTTTGCAGAGAAAGGATTTGACGGTACTTCCATTCGAAACATAGCAAAAGTGGCAAAAATCAACATTGCCATGGTTTCGTATTACTTTGGTTCCAAAGAGCGATTATTGGAATCGCTTATTGTTTACAGAACTTCGGATCTTAAAAATCAATTAGAAAACTTATTACAGGAAGATCTGGAACCTATTGACAAAATCAATAAGCTGATTGAACTGTACATCAATAGAATCAATAGCAACCGAGGTATTTATAGAATTCTACACTTTGAATTTACCTCCAAAAAGAGAGAACAAAATCTCCAGGCTTTTTCTGAATTAAAAAAAGGAAATTTAAAATCCCTTGAAAGCATTATCGAGGAAGGCCAGAAAAAAGGCATTTTCAGAAAAGACGTTATTATTCCGCTTATCGCACCCACCATTCTGGGTACTTTCTTTCATTTTCACATGAATAAACCTTTCTTCGAAAATTTATTAAACTTGAAAACCGAAGATTTATACAACAATTACATCAAAACCAATTTGACAAAGCACATTCAACAAACTATAAAAGCACTTCTGATATATGAAAGTTAGTCAACTCATGCTCTTTGGGATTTTCTTTATTGGAATTTCATCCGTAGCAGCACAAGAAAAAACAAGTTTAACATTGAACGAAGCCATTAATTTGGCTTGGACCAAGAGCAATGAAGTTACTCTGGCCAATACAAAAGTGAAAACTAAAAAGTACGAGCTGCAATCCACAAAAAACAATCAATATCCTGATTTGAAACTATCGGGTCAATACCAAAGATTGGCAAATGCATCGGTAGATTTTAAAATCAACCAAAATAATTCCGGTTCACAAGAACCGCTTCCTATAGTAAATCAATTGATTATTGGACAGTTGAACGCCAGTGTTCCTGTATTTTCTGGTTTTAAAATCCAAAACAGTATCAAGGTTTATGAGAATCTTTATGAAGCTGAAATGGCAACAGCATCACAAACCAAAGAAGAAATCGCTTTGCGCGTAATTGATTATTATGCTGGTTTGTACAAAGCGCAAAAAACAATTGAATTGCTGAAAGAAAATCAAAAAAGTGCACAACAACGTGTAACCGATTTTATTGAGCTCGAAAAAAATGGAATTATTCCTAAAAACGACCTTCTAAAATCTCAATTACAAGCCTCTAAAATTCAATTGTCATTAGACGAGACGAATAATAATTTGAAAATTATCAACTTTTATTTGGTTACGCTTTTAAAATTAAATCCAGATACCAAACTAGAGATTCGTGAAAGTGATTTTGCCGATTTCCAAATGACGAATGTCCCAACAAATGAGTTGCCGGCATTAGAAAATCGTAAAGATTTAGAAGCAATTCGTTTCCAAGGAAAAGCAAGTGAAGCCAATATCAAAATAGCTAAAGGTTCCTATTATCCTGCAATTGCAATCATTGGCGGTTATACTACATTAGACTTGAGCAATGTTATCACCGTACAAAATGCGATGAATATTGGTGTGGGTATTTCCTATGATTTGAGTGCCATTCTTAAAAACGGAACGCTGGTAAAACTGGCTGAAAATAAATTCCTTGAAGTACAAAACTCCGAAGCTATATTAACGGATTATATTAAAGTTCAGGTTCAAAAAGCAATTGAAGATTATGATTTAGCTTTGAAACAAAATGTAGTTTACGGACAAGCAGTAGAACAATCTTCGGAAAATTACCGAATCATAAAAGACAAATATGACAACGGACTTTCGGATACGAATGATTTACTGGAAGCTGATGTGGAGCAACTAAGTTCAAAAATCAATAAAGCATTGGCGCAAGCAAATACCATTCAAAAATACTACGAGTTACTGTCGGTAACTGGACAATTATTTCAAACCTTTACTATTTCAAAAAACTAATCATACCTACCATGGAAAAGAAAAAAACAAATACAAAATTTATTATTATCCTAGTGGCTTTGGTAGTTTTAGGTGGAACTTACGGAACTTATAAATACATGCATTCCCTGGCTCACGAAGAAACAGACGATGCGCAAATTGAAAAAAACATGAATCCTATTATTCCAAGAGTTTCAGGATATGTGGATAAAGTGTACATCAAAGACAATGATTTTGTAAAGAAAGGCGATACGCTTTTTACTATCGATAAAAGAGATTACCTACTGAAAATTGAAGAAGCTAATGCTGCAATGGTTGGCGCTGAAGGTAGTTTTGAAGTTTCTAAAGCGGATATTGGAAGTGCTTTGGCTAACATTTCAGTTTCTGATGCTAATGTGCAATCTGCGGGTGGAAATATCGAATCGGCAAAAATCAGATTGGATCGTATTACGAGTGATTACAACAGATATAACAATTTGTACAAAAGTCATTCGATTACAAAACAACAATACGAGCAAGCTCTGGCTGCAAAATTGGAAGCAGAAAGCCAAGTGCGCGTTTTACAACAACAACAAAGAGCGAGTGCTTTTCAAAAATCGGTTATTGTAGCTAAATCTAAAGTTTCAGACAAACAAACGGAAGTGGCTGCTGCCAATATCAAAAGAGCTAAAGCGTTGCTTGATGCGGCAAAATTAAATTTGACTTACACCGCTGTAACTGCTGCGATTGATGGTCAGGTTTCTAAAATTGACATTCAACCAGGACAATTAGTGCAACCGGGACAATCGTTATTTTATATTATCAATAACAAAGAAGCTTGGGTAATTGCTAATTTCAAAGAAACTCAATTGAACAAAATGGTAATCGGTCAAAAAGTTACGGTAAAAGTGGATGCGTATCCCGGTTACGATTTCCAAGGTTCCATCACTTCATTCTCACCTGCTACAGGCTCTCGCTTTTCATTGCTTCCTCCTGATAATGCTACAGGAAACTTTGTGAAAACAATTCAAAGATTGCCCGTTAAAATAAGTTTGAACACCTCTAATGATCCTGAGAAAATAAAATTACTTCGCCCGGGAATGAATGTGGATGTAGATGTACATTTAAAATAAATTCACCCTTTTGGTGATTTCCAAAATGGCAAAAACGGCAATACTTTTAAGAAAATGATAGTTTACACTTTAGTATAAAATGGTACAAACAGGAGAAGATGATTTAGTAGAATATGGCTTTAGAAGAGTCATAATTACCATTACAGCCGTTCTTTGTGCTATGCTTGAAATTGTAGATACTACAATTGTAAATGTAGCTTTAAACAATATGCGAGGCAGCCTTGGTGCATCACTTACTGATGTGGCTTGGGTAATCACAGCTTATGCTATTGCAAATGTGATTGTGATTCCTATGACGAGCTGGATGTCACAACAATTTGGGCGTCGGAATTATTTTGCGGTTTCCATCATTATTTTCACAGTCGCTTCCTTTTTATGCGGTAATGCCAATAATATTTGGGAATTAGTTGCTTTTAGATTCATTCAAGGATTAGGCGGTGGCGCTTTATTAGTAACTGCGCAAACCATAATTACCGAAAGTTATCCTGTTGCCAAAAGAGGAATGGCGCAAGCTATTTACGGAATGGGGGTTATTGTAGGGCCTACTCTTGGACCGCCTTTGGGAGGTTATATTGTAGATCATTTTTCATGGCCGTATATCTTTTACATCAACATTCCTATCGGAATTATTGCTACTTTATTGACTTTATCTTTTGTAAAAAGTCCTAATTATGGTGACAAACTAAAAGCCAGTCAGGTCGATTGGTGGGGAATTTTTCTCTTAACGGCTTTTATTGGGTCGTTACAATATGTTTTGGAACACGGTCAGCAAGACGATTGGTTCAATAATAGTACGATTGTATTGTTATCTGTTATTTCTATTTTTGGTTTACTGCTCTTTATTTGGAGAGAACTTACTTATAAACATCCCATTGTCAACTTAAGGGTTTTAAAAGATACCAACTTGAGAATAGGAACGATTATGTGTTTTATTCTAGGTTTCGGATTGTATGGTTCTACCTTTATCATTCCTATTTACACACAATCAGTTTTAGGTTGGAGTGCTTTGGATGCCGGTTTATTGCTAATTCCAAGTTCTATTACGACCGGAATTATGATGCCATTCATTGGTAAAATGATTCAGCGTGGTGTACCGCAAGCGTATATGGTTGCTGCCGGATTTTTGTTGTTTTTCTTTTTTTCGTATTGGATGCAACAAGTCATCACACCAGATTCTGGAGAAGAGCATTTATATTGGCCGTTGATATTAAGAGGAATTGGATTGGGATTGTTATTTGTTCCTATTTCTACACTTTCATTATCTACTTTAAAAGGAAAAAGTATTGGTGAAGGAGCTGCTTTTACGGGAATGATGCGACAATTGGGAGGTTCTTTTGGTATTGCCATTATCACCACTTTTATTGCCCGATTCAATCAAGAACACCGAGTAAATCTTATTTCGCATCTTAATGTGACTTCTTATGAAGTACAAAAAACGGTGCAACAACTGAAAATGGGATTCATGTCCAAAGGCTATTCTGAGAATGAAGCTTTGGCAAAAGCCTACAAAGCCATTGAATACAAAGTAATGGTACAAAGTTCCGTACTCTCTTACATGGACATCTTTTTATACTTAGGCGCGTTATTTTTATTTTGTATTCCTTTTATACTTTTGATAAAAAAAGGGAAAAACAAAATCAATCCTGCCGATGCAATGCATTAAAATCCAAACATAAAAAAACGCCGTTATCATCATGAAAACGGCGTTTTTTATATTTGTTTAAAATATATTAGCGGGTAAAAACCAAATGATTTCCTTCCGATAAATTAGCGTCAAATTGATATCCATCGTAATTGAAACCTTTTAAATCTTCTATCGTTTGAGCGTTGGTATCAATAATATAACGCACCATCATTCCCCTCGCCTTCTTAGCAAAAAAACTGATTATTTTAAGTTTTCCATTTTTGTAATCTTTGAATTCCGGCGTTATTACTGGAACTTTCAACGCTTTAGTATCAATTGCCGAAAAATATTCATTACTTGCTAAATTAACAAACAACTCGCCTTTTTCAAGCTCTTTATTCAAAGCTTTAGTAACGGTTGGCTTCCAAAATTCATATAGGTTTTTGCTTTCGCCAATGGGTAATTTGGTTCCCATTTCCAGTCGATACGCCTGAATCAAGTCCAATGGTTTTAGCAAGCCGTACAAACCGGATAATATTCTCAAACGATCTTGTAAAACTTCTATCTTTTTTTCAGAAATCGAATAGGCATCTAATCCAATGTACACATCACCATCAAAAGTATACACTGCCGGACGTGCATTTGAAGTTGTAAAAGGTGTTTTCCAATCTTGATTTCGCTTCCAGTTCAAATCAGCCAGTTTATCTGAAATACTCATTAAATCTGATAAATCAGTGGGCTTTTTTTCTTTTAAAACTTTGTGAACTTGTCGTGATTCTTTTAAAAATAAAGGTTCGGTGTGCAATTGAGTGGGTAACTCTTTTTCAAAATTTAAAGACTTGGCTGGCGATATTACAATTTTCATACACAATACTCTTTCGAGTTCTTTTTATTAATTCTCCCAAAAGTACTAATTGAAATCAAGAAATCAAGAATCTTTAAATTGATTTGTTTAATAGTGCCATAGATAATGAAAATTGTTCCCTAATTTAATTATTTTTGAGTTGTAAATAAACCAAACAACCTTTCTTTAGCTATGAACCCAATTGAAATTAAAAAAGCAACACTATCCGATTTGGAAACAATCCAAAAGATAAGTATCCAAACTTTTATAGAGACTTTTGCTGCTGTAAATACACCCGAAAATATTGCCAATTATATAAAAGACAGCTTAAATACGGAACAATTAACGGCTGAATTGAACAATGCAAATTCTCAGTTTTATGTAGCGTATTCGAATACAGAAGCTGTTGGATATTTAAAAATAAACTTTGGTGATGCCCAAACCGAAACCATCAACGAAAATGCTTTAGAAGTACAACGGATTTATGTTTTGCAAACTTTTCATGGAAAAAACATTGGTCAGCTGTTGCTTGACGAAGTAAAAAAGATTGCACAACACACTGGTGTTGAATATATTTGGCTTGGTGTCTGGGAAGAAAATCACAGAGCACTTCGATTTTATGCTAAAAATGGATTTGTTGTATTTGACAAACACGTTTTTACGTTAGGAAATGACGAACAAACCGACTTATTGATGCAACTTTTAATCAAATAATAATGAGTACTACTTTATCCCCTGAAACTGAAAAGCCAGTCCGAATCCTGAATGCTGCAGTAATCGTGGCCGCACTGGGTTATTTTGTTGATATCTATGACTTATTGCTTTTTGGAATCGTTCGTACCGACAGTCTAAAAGATTTAGGGTTAACCGGTGATGCCATCAGGAATCAGGGAGAATTTTTGATTAGTATGCAAATGTTCGGGATGCTTTTTGGCGGTATTCTTTGGGGAATTTTAGGTGATAAAAAAGGACGAATTTCTGTTTTATTTGGTTCTATCTTAATTTATTCGGTGGCCAATATTGCTAACGGAATGGTGACCACCGTTGATGGATATGCGTTCTGGAGATTGATAGCGGGAATTGGTCTTGCAGGGGAATTAGGCGCAGGAATTACTTTGGTAACAGAATCTTTGCCCAAAGAAAAACGAGGTTACGGAACGATGATTGTAGCATCTGTAGGTGTTTCGGGTGCGGTGGTAGCTTATTTAGTCTATCAGATTTTTCAAGATTGGCGTTTGTGTTATTATGCTGGTGGTGTTTTAGGACTTCTTTTATTGTTTTTACGAATCAGTATTTCTGAATCGGGCATGTTCAAAAAAGTACAGGAAAGCAATGAGAAAAAAGGCGACTTCCTTTCATTATTTACCGATAAAAAACGTTTTTCAAAATACATCCAATGTATTCTTATCGGAATTCCGTTGTGGTTTTTAGTTGGCGTATTGATTACTTTCTCCCCAGAATTTGCCAAAGCATTAGGCGTTCAAGGCTTCGAAACGATTGCCGCAGGAAAAGCAATCGCTTGGTGTTACGGAGGATTGGTTTTTGGAGATATTGCCAGCGGATTATTAAGTCAGTGGCTGAAAAGTCGAAAAAAAGTGATGTACTTATTTCTGACTTTTAATCTGATTATGGTTTTTATGTTCCTTAATGCTTTTGGAATTTCAGCATCCACTTTTTATCTCCTTTGTTTTATTATGGGCTTCTCCGTAGGATATTGGGTCTTGTTCGTCACTATTGCAGCAGAGCAGTTTGGAACAAATATTCGTGCAACAGTAACTACAACGGTTCCTAATTTTGTTCGGGGTTCGTTGCCTCTGATTATTATCATTTATGGCTTTTTCAGAGACACTGTTTTTGAAGGCGACATCTTAAAATCGGCAATGATTGTTGGAACATTATTATCGGTAATTTCAATTTTGGCACTTTGGAAATTAAAAGAAACCTTCCATACGGATTTAAATTATTCCGAAAACGAAACGCAACCTTTCGTATAGCTTTCTTATTTTAAATCTAAAATAAAATGGAATATATCATCATTTGTCTTGCTGCATTAATAGGTTCCGGTTTGACATTATTTTCCGGATTTGGACTTGGAACACTGCTTGTTCCAGTCTTTGGACTATTTTTCCCAATCGAAATGGCTATTTTACTTACTGCAATAGTTCATTTTCTAAACAATCTATTTAAATTGTTTTTATTGGGGAAAAGCGCTAATCTAAATGTTGTTTTACGCTTTGGGATTCCTGCAATTATTTTTGCATTTCTTGGCGCTTATGTACTTTCCTTATTGACAGATATGCAACCGCTAACGGATTATCAAATAGGAAATCACACTTTTGAAATTATGCCAATAAAACTAATTATTGGAATTGTGCTGCTGTTTTTCTCTTTATTTGAAGTCGTTCCTAGTTTAACCAACTTACAGTTTGACAAGAAATACCTTCCTATAGGAGGAATTTTGAGTGGTTTTTTTGGTGGACTTTCCGGGAATCAAGGTGCTTTGAGAGCTGCTTTTTTAATAAGAGCCAATTTATCCAAACAATCCTTCATTGCAACCGGCGTAGTAATCGCTTGTTTAGTGGACATTTCCAGACTAACCGTTTATTCCAAACAAATACTGAACAATCAAAGTCAATTTGATTACACTTTACTGATTCTAGCAACACTTTCGGCATTTATTGGAGCATATTTTGGCAATAAATTACTAAAAAAAGTTACCCAAACAACCATTCAGAATATAGTGACTTTCATGCTTATCCTATTTGCCGTTTTGTTGATTATGGGAATTATCTAATCCTAAAAAATGATTTTTGCCAATCAATCCGTTCACTAATTTAAGAATGAAAATAAAATAACTATGACTAATTTCACTGACAATAATAAAGGTAATGCTGTTGACGACTATTTAATTAACCTACCGGAAGAACAAAGAGTTACTTTAGAAAACTTACGGAAAATCATTAAAAAAGTAGCGCCAGAAGCGGAAGAATTCATTAGTTATAAAATGCCTGCTTATAAATTTCATGGCATGTTATGTAGCTTTGCGGCATTCAAAAATCATTGTAGTTTTTATCCTTGGAATGCAACCACTGTTGAACAATTTAAAGACGAATTAAAAGATTTCAGTTTAGCCAGCGGTACCATCCGTTTTACTCCTGAAAAACCAATTCCTGAAGCACTTTTAAAAAAAATCATTCAAGCGAGAATGAATGATAATTTAAACAAGCCTAAAAAATAAAGAAATAACAACAAATCCTAAAGACTAATCGGCTGCAATTTTATAAGTAGGATCTTCCAGAATATTTACGTCTATCACGGTATCAGCATTTTTTAATAACGTTCTGCAATCAGCACTTAAATGTCGTAAATGAACTGTTTTATTGAGCTTTGCATACCGTTCCGTAATTTTATTCACGGCATCAATCGCACTCATATCGGTAATTTTACTTTCTTTAAAATCAATAATAACTTCATTTGGGTCATTTGCAACATCAAATTTTTCTAAAAAAGCAGTTGTCGATCCAAAAAATAAAGGACCATATATTTCATAATGCTTCACTCCTTTTTCATCCATATATTTCTTGGCCCGAATTATTTTGGCACTTTCCCAAGCAAAAACCAAAGCAGAAATAATTACTCCAATTAAAACGGCTAAAGCCAAATTATGCAAGACAATAGTTATCAATGCCACCAATACTCCAACAAAAATATCGTGCTTTGGCATTTTATTGATGATTATAAAACTCGCCCATTCAAATGTTCCAATTGCCACCATGATCATCACGCCAACCAAAGCCGCCATAGGTAATTGCTCAATTATTGGAGCACCAAATAAAATAATTCCAAGTATCGTCAACGCAGCGACAATTCCGGACAATCGCGCTCTGGAACCAGCCGAAAGATTCACTAAAGTTTGAGCAATCATAGGACATCCTCCCATCCCGAAGAAAAAACCATTCAAAATATTTGCACTTCCTTGCGCAATGCATTCTCGATTTCCGTTTCCTTTTGTTTCCGTGATTTCGTCCACAAGATTCAACGTTAATAAGCCTTCCGTTAATCCAACGGAAGCCATGATTAAAGCGTACGGAAATATAATTTGCAGCGTTTCAAAATTTATTGGAATATTCGGAATATGAAATGGCGGAAAACCACCACTTACTGAAGCAATATCACGTACGGTTTTGGTCTCGATTCCAAAGAAAAAAACCAAGGCAAAAACTACAATAATAGCTACTAATGATGCCGGAACTGCTTTGGTAACTTTTGGAAAAAAGAATACAATCCCTATTGTCAACGCAACTAAACCCAGCATAATCAACATGGGACTTCCAGAAAGCCACTCGCTTTTTCCGTTGACAATGGTTTTGAATTGTTCCAATTGTGACATAAAAATAACAACCGCTAATCCATTCACAAATCCAAACATTACGGGCTGCGGCACTAAACGGATTAATTTTCCGAGTTTAAAAACGCCCACTAAAATTTGTAAAATCCCCGCTAAAGCAACTGCTGCAAAAACATATTCTAGCCCATTTGACTTCATTAAAGCAATCAAAACAATCACGGTTGCTCCTGCTCCTCCTGAAACCATTCCGGGTCTGCCTCCCAATATTGCGGTAACCAACCCCATTATAAAAGCGGCATACAAACCTACTAATGGCGGGAATCCAGCCAATATCGCAAAAGAAAGCGACTCTGGAATCATAGTCATAGCGACTGTTAATCCTGCTAAGATTTCTGTTTTATAATCAACAACTTGCTTAAAATCAAATAATTTAAAATATTTTTTCATGCTTTAGATAACTGGATATGTCAATAGTGGTATTGGAATTTCTAAAATAAAAATCCCGATAGAAGTCAATAAAAATAATACAAAACTGTATTAATAAATTGGTGCAATAGGATTAAATCCAAGTAGTATGACTGAGAAAAAAAATCAAACTCCTTTTTCAGA
The DNA here is from genome assembly GCF_030010285.1 of Flavobacterium sp. XS2P24. Lineage (NCBI taxonomy): Bacteria > Pseudomonadati > Bacteroidota > Flavobacteriia > Flavobacteriales > Flavobacteriaceae > Flavobacterium > Flavobacterium sp. XS2P24. The sequence continues at coordinate 7,509 of NZ_JASCRU010000013.1, read as the reverse complement.
GAGTGGCAAAAATAAAACTTTTTATTCGATGTGTAAAATAGAAATCGGAATTGCGTAAATTTGGCGAAAATTTACCTTTACTTGAAATGTTCCTTAAAATTTATGATTTTGTACCCTAAATAAGTAGTATAAATTATAATAAATTGATTTTGAAACTCATACATTGGTTAAAAAATACTCACTTACTAATTGAAAGATTTGGCAAACCATCCTTTCGATAAAAATTTAAAACATGAAATTAATATATACTTTCCTTTTTATAACGGTATTGAATAGTGCTTATTCTCAAGCACCAAATGACTATTTTGAAAAGATTAGAAACAACGAAGCGGAACTAACCGCTTTCTTTTCCCAAATGCCAAAAGGAGGCGATTTGCACCACCATTATTCCGGTTCGATTTATGCTGAACCCTTATTACAACGCGCTATTGCAGATGATTTTTATCTCAATACCGAAACGATGGATGTTCTAAAAGAAAGACCCTCAACCGGAAACTGGGAACAATTTTCGACATTAAAAAGCAACGGAACATTAGAGGCTTACAAACAAAAAATTATGCAAAAATGGTCTGTAAAAGACTATAATTATGTGGATTACCCATCGGATAAGTTGTTTTTTGAATCCTTTATGAAGTTTGAACCGGCCATCAAAGGGAATTTTGGACAAGGTTTATTGGAACTAAAAAACAGAGCTATTTCGGAAAATGTATGTTATATTGAAACGCAATTATCTACGATTCCAACCACAATGATTACCGATGATTTGACACAATTCAATTCCAGATTGCGAAAATTGGCTTTGGCAAAAGATGAAAAAGCCATTACTAAGTCGCTTGATTCGTTATACAATTCATTCCTGAAAAAAGATGCTGAGTCGTATGCCACAGCGTTTAACACCAATTTTGTAGCTAAGCTTCACAAAGACCTTAAAATTGATGATAAACAATTTACGATGCGGTATCAAAATTTTGTATTGCGATTCATGGAACCCGTAGATTTATTTAAAAATCTGGTAATCGCATTCATTTCAGCAGATGGAAGTCCGCTGATGGCGGGAGTTAACATTGTTTCTCCGGAAGATGGTGAAACCTCGATGAAAGATTATTGGTTGCACATGATGATGTTTAAATACTGTCATTCCCGTTATCCAAATGTGAAATACACGATGCATGCCGGCGAGCTGACTCTTGGATTGGTGCAACCGGAAGAGCTGACTTGGCACATTGGCGCAGCCGTTTATACCGCAGGAGCAAATCGTATTGGTCACGGAGTAGCTATGGCGTACGAGAAAGATTCCTATAATTTATTGCGCTACATGGCGAAGAAAAGCATTCCTATCGAAATCAACTTAGTGAGTAACGAGTTCATTTTGAAAGTGAAAGAAAGCCGTCATCCGCTGACCTTGTATAAAGAATTTGGTGTTCCTATCGTAATCAGCACAGATGATGCAGGGATTTTACGCACCAATATGACTGAGCAATATGTTTTGTTAGCCAAAAGATATAAAGACGTTTCGTATACGGATATCAAGCAATTTGTTTACAACAGTATTAATTACAGTTTTATAAAAGAGGCTTCAGTAAAAAAGCAATTGCTTAAAGATTTAGACATCCGATTTAAGGCTTTCGAAGCTAATTTTCCAATGAAATAAATCATTTACAATGAACTGATTGAAATTTTTTCTTTCAAAAAAATAAAGTCCCATATTGGGGCTTTTTTATGCTTTTGAATTATTTTTTTTCTTATATTTGACACTACCTACTTGATTTACAAACTATTAAATGCAAACTGTTTGTAAATGGCATTTCTTTATTTTAATTGTTTACTAACATGATAAATTATTGAAAAATGAGTAGATCTTTAATCTGGTATTTCCGAAGACATCCCTTATTGTACAAAATACGATTTAGTTTACTTTCCAAAAAAGTCACTTTTGATAGGATTGAAAGTTTTTGTTACAATAACTTAAACAAGACTACTGAAATTCCCGAAATTTATTTTGAACTAAATCCATTAATTTTCGCGAAGAATGAAACTGCAATAAGCGATCTTGATAAAGCAAAACAAATAGCCGTTTGGTTGAGAAACTATATAAAAGGAGGTCCCGGATTAGGTAAATCCTCAGATTCAACCTTAAGAAAAATGATAAATGGCGAAGGTGGCGTTTGCAGTGATTTTTCTCAAGTATATAATAACTTCTGTGTTATAAACGATTTAAAAGTAAAAGAATGGGGATTAAAAATAGCGTCAGACGACCCATGTATTAAAGGCGGACATGCTTTTAATGAAATCTATTCCAAGGAATTAAAAAAATGGATTTTAATTGATGTTTCTAAATCAATACTTTTTTATTCCACAAATAAAACCGTTCCGCTCTCCGTTTTTGATCTTATCCATTTAAAAAAGGAAAACCAAGAAATTTACTTTTCCAGTTTTAACGAAAAAAATATGATGGACAATAAAAGGATAACCAATTTATATCTTACATCTAATTCTTCTCCTTTTGTGATTACAAATTATCACAATAAAACCTATGATTCTTATCTAAATACACTAAAATTCATGCCAGTAGCTTTCATTCATGGCTTGCTGTTTCTTATTGGGAAAAGTTATTTTTTTGAGTTTCCTGTCCATTAATAAATATATCGCATCACTTATCTCAAGTTATAGCAATAAAAAAATCCGCTCAAAGCGGATTCTTCATTATAGTAGAATACTAAATAGTATTATTTTGGATTTAATATCATGTCGATTCTTTTAATCGCATCTTCATAATGGTATTTTGTTTCTGCATTTACAGCTTTGGTTTTAGCAACTGATAAAGTAGATTTTAAAGTTGTCAATTCACCTCTAACCAATCCTCTCACATCCGATTGCGCCACATTATAATAGTCAGAAGGACGACCTGATTTAATTTCTTCTTTCATCAGGTAACTCATTCTTTCTATATAAGCACGCTGTAAATTTCTTCTGTAAATAGTCACATTCGAACCTAAACCAGCTTCTTTCCAAATTCCTCTGCGCATATCACCCAATAAATCCAACGCTTTATAATTAGCAGTACCCATAATTTCGGCATCCATCAATCGGCCAATGCGCTCAAAACTCATTATACTATTCAAATGTCTGGCTTGCAAATTTCTAAAACGCTCAGTGTAACCAGAATAATCAATATTTTTCAATGTGCTCACATTTACCAACCATGTTGGAGATGCAAAAGCATTGGCCTGCAACCATTGCATTGCTTCTTGTTGCTTTGCTTTTGGTACAATATCATAAATACTTCCTTTTTGGTTTGGTTTTTTGGTAGCTTCATAAACACCTCCAACATTAGTCACCACATGCCCTACATACCTGCTCCATACATCCATCATCTCTTTGTACAACTCATCTAAATCCTCGTAATTGTTAGTCACATCACTCGTCCATTCTGGTAAATGTGCCGCTACATATTGCAAGTTTTTAAGTCCGTAAGTACCCGCTTTCATTGAATTATTTCCAATATCTTCCGTTTGTGAAGACGGGTCAAAACTACTGCTTTGTTTTCCGAATTTATAAATAGGATTTCCGGCTTTTTCCATAATCCATTTGTCTAATGTAGGCACTTCAACCTCTGGTGAAGTCGCATTTGGAATAACTCTGTATCCCCAATTAGTAGCATAATGATCGTAAGGTCCCATTTGGCGTATAAAACGAACGTTTTTATCTCCAGGTTGTGCGATGTAATTAAAACGGGCATAATCCATCAAACTGGCTGCGATTCCGTTTTTCTGTGTAAAATCACCATTTCTGTAATTTTCAGTGTCATAAGCGCAACTTGCACCCATATTATGAGGAAAACCAAGAGCATGACCTACTTCGTGAGCGATAACCATACGCATCATTTCACCCATTTCTTCATCACTTGTATTCAATGTTCTTGCTGTAGGATTTGCAGCTCCCGTTTCTAATAAATAGCGATTTCTGTACGAACGCAAATGGTTGTGGTACCAAATTACATCACTCTCGATAATTTCTCCCGTTCTTGGATCAGAAACGCTGGGTCCAACGGCATTACGAGTCGTGCTCGCCACATAACGAATTACGGAATAACGGATGTCTTCCGGGCTAAAATCAGGATCTTGTTCCTTCGTTGGTGCGTCTTTGGCAATAATCGCATTTTTAAAACCAGCTGTTTCAAAAGGCTTTTGCCAATCTTCAATTCCTTGTTTGATGTACTTGCGCAATTTTTCAGGCGTAGCAGGATCTAAATAATACACAATAGGTTTTATTGGTTCAACCAGTTCGCCTTTTGCGTAAGCGACAGGATCTTTAGGCTCCAATTTCCAACGACGGATAAAGGTTTTGCTGTCTGATTTCAATTCGTTGCTTCCATAGTCGATTTGATTCATCGTAAACCATCCCACACGTGGATCAGCTAATCGAGGTTGCATTGGTTTTTCAGGCAATAAAATCATCGACTGATTCATTTGGATGCTTATCGTTTCTGAATCTTCCTGAACAGGCGGTTTAGAAGCGTTATACGTGAAATCCTGAATCACTTCAATGTTCATCGGGAAACTTTTCATTGTATTGATAAAACTGCGGGAATCATCCATTCCTTTGACTTTGTAGGTTTCTCTCATTTCTGCCGATAAACCACTGATAGCTCTCACATCGGTGCCATAAAATTTAGTGACATCAATCACCGTATTTGCGGAATCTTTGCTGAAGGCTACGATATCAAAAGCAAATAAGGTAGGCTCATAATTATTGGATTTCACCGAAATGCTGATAGGCAAACTGTCATTGGCAACCGCACTGAACGATTTTAACTTGATAAGAATTTTATCCTGAAAACGCTGCCAAACAATCAATTGCTCATTGGTTTCGGAACCTGCGTTTACGTATCCGCCACCTAAATTAGAAGGCAATTTAGACAAACGACTCACCAAAAGCATGTCTTTATCCAAGTATTTATTAGGGATTTCGAAGAAATATTTTTTATCTACTTTGTGTACCGTAAACAATCCTTGGTCAGAAACGGCATCTTTAGTAATTACCTTGCTGTATTCTTTGATAGTGGTTTCCGGTTTCTTTTCGGGAGGAGGAACTACAGCGGCATTTTTATCTTTTTTCTTTTTGGACTGTGCAAATTGGGTGGTGGGAACAAGCATCGCTGCAGCGATTGCGGCTAAAATGAAAAGTTTCTTCATTTAGTGGTTTTTTAATGGTTAATCAATATCAAAAATAAATTTTAGTGCCAGTAAATTGAATAGTATTCATTGGTTTAACTTTTAATTAACAACCGTTCTATTTCTTGTTGTACATTTCATACTGAAATCAGTATCAATGTTTTTCCTGAAATGATTTTACAGATGAATTTAGTTTTAAGAAATAGCAATTTATATTTGTGAGAATAATTTGATTATATTTGAGAAATGAATACTGACGGTTATCAGATAAAGCTACCCCATTTTGGGTGTATATGTCGGACGCTGTCAGACCTATATACAAGTTGGGTGCAATGATAAACTACAATAGTAATTAAATGAACAATAGAGCAAAAAAGGAACTGTTATTTAACATTTACTCCGAAAATTTTAAATTTATTAAAGATAATTCAAGCTTAAAAAATAATTTTGATAAGGATTTTGGTTGCTACTGCCCTATTTGTTTAATTTATTTTGAAAAGGCTGATTTATTTGATAAAATAAACCCGATGACTATTGAGCATAATCCACCACAATCACTTGGAGGAAAAGGAAGTGTTTTGACATGCAAAAAATGTAATTCAGAAGCAGGGCATAAAATAGATAATGAGATTTTAACAGCATTATTAGAAATTGATGCTTTAAATTTCAAACCTAATGCAGAAATTAAAACACAATTTTTTAACGATTCCACCGAAGGTAAAGGTGTAAATGCAAATATTAAAATTGATAACGATGGAAAAATAATTATCAATATTGATAGTAAAAATAACAATCCGAAAACACAAAACAAATTTTTAAATAGTCAAGTTCATGAATATAAATCACCTTTTTTTAGTGATGATTTTATTAATACTGGATGGACTAATAAGTTAAGTTTTACTTTTAAAAAGCCAAAGAAAGCAAATGAAAGATTAGCAACAATCTCCTTGCTAAAAATAGCTTATTTGATGGCTTTTGAAAAACTTGGTCATTTATATTTATTTAATAAAAATGCTGAAATAGTTAGAGAACAAATAAAGTTTCCTGAAAAGGAAATCATTAAAAATCCATTTTGGATAAACTATAAATTTCCAGACAATGTTCTTGGGGTAAACATTATAACTAAACCAAGAGAATTAAGGTCTGTTTTAGTTGTGTATGATTTAAAAACTAAGTCTGACAATTATAGAATTGCTATATGTCTTCCAGGATTTAGCAAAGATGACGACAAAATTTATGAAAATATAAATGAGAAATTATGCAAAGGAGAAGGTTTTGAAAATGTAGATGTAAATAATTACATAAATTCTGAATATAAGATTAAGAATTTAGACGATACGTTTCTTTTAGTCCATTTTTGGGAATCATTCGTTGAAAAACAATAAATCACTGCACCTCGCTCTGCAAAGTGTTCCTGATCAACTTTCAAAAATCAAAAAGATAGAGAAAGTTTCTAAATTTAGAAACTTTATCTATCTTTGTAAAAATTATACGTTTGAAATATTTCGAAACAAGATTTTTAGAAGAAGCCGAGAAATTTATAGCAAAACTGGACCAAAAAACGATTTCTAAAATTTTCTATACCATTGACATTGCAGAACAAACCAATGACCCAAAATTATTCAAAAAATTACAGCATGATATTTGGGAGTTTAGAACAAGATTTGGCGGACTTCAAATTAGATTGTTGGCCTTTTGGGACAAAACAGATGATAAAAATACGCTAGTTTTTGCAACCCACGGATTTGTAAAAAAAGTAGACAAAGTTCCCACAAACGAAATAGAAAGAGCGAGTAAAATAAGAGCAAAATATTTTGAAAATAAACCAAAAAAGTAATGCCATGGCAACTACAGAAATGAAATCAACTTCACTTTCAGAAATGAAAGATAAATATATCGGAAACATTGGCACTGAAGAAAGAGAAAAATATGAATATGAACTTCGTATGGATATTTTAGGGCGCATGATTAAAAAAGCCCGACAAGAACGAAATTTAACTCAAGAACAATTGGGTGAACTTATTGGTGTAAAAAAAGCACAGATTTCTAAACTTGAAAGCAGTACAAATAGCGCAACTATTGACACAATATTGAAAGTTTTTAAAGCATTAAAAGCAGATATAAATTTTAATGTTACCATTGAAAAACAGAATTTGCAATTAACTTAGACGGTTTTACTAAGTCTCGCGTTTGAGGCTAGAAACAAAAAAAAGCCCCAATCTAGACTGCACCCAAAAGTTTAGACAAATTTATAATTAATTTTGATAATAATGAGCTCGATATTGTATCGGGCTCATTTTGTTTAAATTAGACTTGATTCTATCGTTATTGTAAT
>NZ_JASCRU010000012.1:0-90706 GCF_030010285.1 Flavobacterium sp. XS2P24 | reverse complement strand
GCATCAGCAGAATCATTCAATGCAAAAATAAAAGCATTTAGATCTCAATTCAGAGAGATTAGAAACATTGAATACTTCCTTTTTAGGCTAACCAATATTTATGCTTAATTTTTACTGTTCCACAACTTTTCGTATTGATCCACTAAAATCCAACCGATAATTGCTCAAAACAAAAAAGTACAATGAAAATTATTTCATTGTACTTTTCTATTCAAACAACCAAATTAAAACTAGCTATACGTTTATTAATTATCTTTTAAATTCTTGATAAATATAAAAGGGTGTCTTTTGGGGATAAGACAGCCTTTTAGTTTAAAAAACAAACTCTAACTATATTTTTGCGAAAATATTAGTGTAATACTTTCTACCATTTGCAGGATTTTCTTTAATTGCAATTCCAAAATGAGTGTGATCACCTTCGATATTAGCTTTGTGACTAGGGCTTGCTAACCAAGCACTTAAAACTGCCTCAGGAGTGTTATAATTGTAAGCAATATTTTCACTTACAGTTTTAGCTCCTAAAGTTTTAATTATATTTTCAGAGCGAGCTACAAAATCATTATGATTAACTACATTATTAACAATCATGTAATTGTCATGTTCTTCTGACTTGAAAGACATATGATTGATTTTTTCCAAAGGTTTTAATCCAACACTAATTCTGTGTTTATTGATTAAATCCATTGTTTCTAACTCAATAGAATTATAAGAATAACTTACTACTTTTTGTGCAGTTGCTTCAGTAGTTTGTGTCTCAGAATTATCTGAAGAACAAGAATTCATTGTACAAATAACAATAACAAGGAATATTGCGCGAAGTAATTTTATTTTCATAATATAGTAGTTTAAGTTTAAAGTAGATTGTGGGGCAAACTTCTTTAATAAATAAATAATATGTTCTTATTTCTTATTCAAACATACTTATTTTATCGTTAAACTACCAAAAATAATCGACTAAATACATAATAAAAATAATTAAATATATAATTTTCTTACATTATGGTGATAAGCGATCAATTTTCCATGAAAAATCTTCTTGACTACTATATCTAATTCTGTCATGCAATCTATTAGGTCTTCCTTGCCAAAATTCTACCTCTAAAGGTGTCACAAAAAATCCTCCCCAATGTTTTGGTCTAGGAATAACCATACCATCAAAATCCTTTTCTAACTCTTTTAGATTTTCTTCTAAAAATTCTCGGGAAGGGACAATTTCACTTTGGTTAGAAACTATTGCGCCTAACTTGCTACCGTCAGGTCTGGATTCAAAATAATTATCTGAAATCGTTTCTGTAGTTTTATGGGCAATACCCTTAATAATAACCTGGCGTTCCATAGTGTGCCAAAAAAAAGAAAGGCAAATTTTAGAATTTTGGGCAATAGCCCTACCCTTTTCTGAATTATAATTGGTATAAAAAATAAATCCTTCCTCATTAAATTTTTTCAACAAAACTACTCTGGCCTTTGGAAACCCATCTAATCCTATTGTTGATACCGTCATAGCGTTAACTTCGCTATCACCGCCAAAGTCCTCTACCTCATGAAACCACCTGTTAAAAAGGTTTATTGGGTCTTCAGGAATATTTGATTCTAATAGCTCACTCTTTTCGTAAGATTTTCTATAGTTACTTAAATCGTTCATGATTTTTATTTTAAGATTATTAGATATTTGAATGATTCAGTTTAAGAATATCAAATACCAAATGTGAATTCAGATGAAATAAATTATTTTTATTTAAAACTCAAAGTTTTTTCCATCATCTGCCAAAAGCACTTCCGGAAAAATAGTTGCGGCTTCTTCTTTAAAAAGGTCAATATTTTCATATCGAGTAGAATAATGCCCTAAAATTAATTGCTTTGCATTAGATTTCAAAGCAATTGTAGCCGCTTCTTTTGCTGTGGAATGCAAAGTCTTTTTAGCTAAATTTTCTTCTGATTGCAAGAAAGTTGATTCATGGTATAAAACATCAATATTTTCAATGATTGGAATTATAGCTTCATTATATGCGGTATCAGAACAAAAAGCATAATTTTTTGCAGGAATAGGATCAAATGTTAATTTATCATTTTCAATAACTCGGCCATCTTCTAAAGTAATGTCTTTTCCGTTTTTTATTTTTTGATAATAACAAGTATCAATTTCATAATTTTGAACAGCATCCAAATTAAGTTTTCTCGGTGCTGCTTTTTCTTGGAACAAAAACCCATTCGTATATACACGGTGCTTTAAAGGAATAGTTTTTACCAAAACTTTTTCATCTTCAAAAATCACTTCGCTTTCGTTGGATTCTAATTCATGAAAGAACAAACCATAATTAGTCCATGAATTAGACAATCTCAATTGTAACTTGATGATTTCTTGAATTCCCTTTGGACCATAAATATGTAAATCGGTAGTTCTGTTCAGTAAAGTAAAAGTAGATACTAATCCTATTAGTCCAAAAAAATGATCTCCATGTAAATGAGAAATGAAGATATGATTAATCTTAGAAAATCGGATTTTATTTTTCCGCAATTGTACTTGGGTTCCTTCTGCGCAATCAATCAGAAAAATTCTGTTTTTTATTTCTAAAATCTGTGAGGTTGGATTCGTAAAAGTTCTGGGTGTAGCTGCATAGCAACCAAGGATTGTTAGTTTCAATTTAAATTATTCGGTTATTTGTTTAACTGTTTAATCGGTTATGCTTATATGGTTAAATAAATCAGGCGGCTAAACCAGTAACCGAATAAACTTATCTAAAATCCTAAATCTCTTTCAATCTCTTCCATTTCAATAATATCATGTGCTTCTAATAAAGAAGGAACAACAGTTAATTTCTCTGGAACGGCATTGTAATCAAAATCAGAAGTAACAATAACAAATGATTTTTTAGCTTTTTTATGAAGTTTTGATAAAGGCATAAATAATTTTATATTACCCGCTGATAAATCTTTGTACAGCAAAAGATCTATGATTAGATTATGCTTTTCAAATGTCTTATATTGATGAGTAACCTTCATTAAAAAAGAGGTAAAATCACCTTGCGTATCTCTAATGCTAATTGTGTGTCCTTTTTGATCTACTTTCATCTTTTTAATTTCTAAGTCTACTCAAGGTAGAGAATTTATAAATAGCTAATTTACAAAGTTTTATATTAAATTACTGAATTTTTGATGCCAAAAGATAAATTACGGCCATTCTAATTGCAACACCATTTTCGACTTGGTTTAAAATCACCGATTGTTGTGAATCAGCCACCTCACTGGTAATTTCGACACCACGATTGATTGGTCCTGGATGCATAATTACGATTTCTTTATTTAGGGAATCCAAAATCGTTTTATCAACTCCATATTGTTGAGTATACTCTCTTGTAGATGGAAAATAATTCACATCCATTCTTTCGTTTTGCACGCGTAACATATTTGCCACATCGCACCATTCAAGCGCTTTTATCAAATTAGGCTCTACTGTAACACCAAGCGATTCAATGTATCTTGGAATCAACGTTTTTGGTCCGCACACTTTTACTTCAGCTCCTTGCATTTGCAACGCATATATATTTGACAAGGCCACTCTGGAGTGCAAAACATCACCTACAATAACTACTTTTTTTCCGGCTACTTCGCCTAGTTTTTCTCTAATCGAATAACTGTCTAATAAAGCTTGTGTAGGATGCTCATGTGCTCCATCTCCTGCGTTTACTATGCTGGCTTTTACATTTTTGGAAAGAAAATAAGCTGCACCAGGATTAGCATGTCGCATCACCACCATGTCTACTTTCATCGAAAGTATATTATTCACGGTATCTATTAATGTTTCCCCTTTCTTGACTGAAGATTGAGCCGCCGAAAAGCTAATAACATCGGCAGATAAACGTTTTTGTGCTAATTCAAAAGAGAGTTTTGTTCTAGTGCTATTTTCGAAAAAAATATTGGCAATGGTAATATCTCGTAAGGAAGGTACTTTCTTAATTGGTCGATTGATAACTTCTTTAAAATGATCGGCTGTTTCAAAAATTAGGTCAATATCATTCTTGTTGATGTATTTTATTCCTAATAAATGATTTACGCTTAATTCTTTCATTTCTTTTTACGATTATTAGTTTTTAATGTTAGACTTTTAAACAAATCAGTATCTAACTTGTAATTAAATATACACCATCTTCACCTTCATTTTCTTTCCAACTCACTTTGACTTTTTCGTTATTGATGGCATCTACCTGTCTCCCTCTATAATCCGGTTGAATAGGTAAATTACGGCTAAAACGTCTGTCAATCAAAACTAGAAGTTCTATTTCTGATGGTCTTCCAAAAGATTGAATGGCTGTTAAAGCTGAACGAATACTTCGTCCTGTAAATAAAACATCATCAATGAAAATAACTTTTTTGTTTTCAACGATAAAATTAATCTTGGTTTTATTTGCTTCTAATGGCTTATCTGTTCTTCGAAAATCATCTCTGAAAAAAGTAATATCCAAATAGCCCAATTGAATTTCAGGTGTTTGGTATTCTTTTTCTAATATTTCTTTCAAACGTTCTGCTAAAAAAACGCCTCTTGGTTGAATACCTACTAAAATAGTGTCTGAAAAATCTAAGTGTTTTTCAATTAATTGACAGGCCAAACGATGTAATATGATAGTAACTTCTTTTGCAGTAAGTAATACTTTTTGACTCATTGTAAAGTGTGTTGTTTGGTTTTGCAAATATACGAATTCCGATTTATGATTTTATAATTATAAAGAGAGAAAATAGAGTCATTTTTTATTTGCCCCATGAAATCCAGGTAGCTTTGTGCCAAATAGTTTCTAAAGGTCCTTGTTTATGGGTTTTAAGCCACCAGGTGCAAAATAACAATTGGATAATAAATAACACAATACCTATCAATAAACAATATGTTGCTCCCGTATATTCAAAAAGTCCTAATCCGTATCGATAATAAATAAAGGAACCAATCATAGATTGCATGATGTAATTAGTCAAACTCATTTTTCCAAAAGGAATAAGCTTAGACAATACTTTATTAACAGAATCCTTTTGATACAATAAAACAAATCCTGAAACGAGAACTAACATAAATGCTACGTTTGACCAAGAAGCAAATATAATTGTGAGTTTATTAGATAACGTTACTCTGGCTATAACATCTACCGTATGCGTCTTTAATACAAATAATGGTATAAATAAAATACTTGAGTATAGTAATACTTTTTTCCAAAACTGCTGGTTTGCATCGGTTGCATTAAAAAGTTGTTTTCGACCCAGTAACATCCCAAACATAAATAAAGCCGGAGCCTGAAAAAACCTTCCATTTTCCCAAGACCATAATAGAGAAGCGATTTTTCCTAATGTCAAGTTTCCAACTACATAATCTACGAAAGAACCATTTTTCATATAAAGTGCAATACTTTCATAATATCCCGTTGATACGTTAGGCGGCGCTATATAATCCGGATTCAGTATATAATAAATACACCTTCCCCATTCTAAAGGTTGCAACATCAAGATAACAGCCGTAATAAAGATAGCTTTGTTACTCCAGTTAACAACCGGTATCAATAAAAGCCCTAGAAAAGCATATAAAGTCAGAATGTCTCCTTGATAAAATGCTGTATTTATAAGTCCAAAAACTAATAATAGCATCATGCGCCAAAAAAATCGACCACGGAAATCATTCCCTTTTTTAGCTTGATTATCATTTTGAATATAAAAACTAAACCCAAAAAGAAGTGCAAAAATGGCATAAGACTTTCCTCCAAAAAGAAAAAATAAAGTATCCCAAATTATTTTATCCAAAGCTACAAGCCAAGCTGGAAAATTTTCGGGCAAATGAAAGTATTCAAAATGTTCAACATTATGAAGTAACATAATAGACATAATGGCAAAACCACGTAAGGCATCTACCACTTCTATTCTGGGAGATTTTAAATTTAAAGTAATGTTGGTCATATCAATAGCTTGGTTTAAATAGTTATAGTAAAATTCAAAAATATATTTTTTTACATAAATAGTCGTTTAAAAAATATTTTTAAAGGTGCATTTTGTGATTTTTTTTAAAACTATTAAAAAATTTTACAATAAACAGTAGAAATTATATAACAAATTAGCCTCTTGAATTAGTATTTTTATATCTCTAATTAAAGAAAAAAAATCATGCAAAAGAAACTAACCAGAATATTAATGCTTTTAGTAGTATTAGTGTCATTTACAAGTTGTTCAATAATAGAAGGTATATTTAAAGCGGGAGTTGGCGTAGGTGTTTTTATTGTCGTTGCAGTGCTAGCTATTATCGCATTTATTGTGAGTAAAATTTTCAATAGAAAATAGACAGAAATAATTTAATTATTTTAGTGAATATCCATTTAACAAAAAAATCTCCCAAATTGAGGGAGATTTTTTGTAATAAAAACTGTATTACTTTTATATTGTATACATCTTAGCTCTCAATTCCTGAACTTTTTCATCATCAAGATAATCATCAAACGTCATGTAACGGTCAATAGCTCCGTTTGGAGTCAATTCAATAACTCTATTAGCAACCGTTTGAGAAAATTCATGATCATGAGTAGTAAAAATTACTGATCCTTTGAAGTTTTTCAATGAATTATTAAAGGCCGTAATGGACTCTAAATCCAAGTGATTCGTAGGTTCATCAAGCATTAAGACATTGGCTCTTTCCATCATCATTCGAGACAACATACAACGTACTTTTTCTCCTCCAGATAGTACTCTACAAGTTTTCAAAGCTTCCTCTCCTGAAAAAATCATTTTTCCAAGAAAACTACGAATATTAACCTCATCACGTTCTTCTTCTGTTTTCACCCATTGACGTAACCAGTCAACAAGGGAATAATCGCTCTCAAAAAAAGAATGATTTTCTACTGGCAAATACGCTTGATTTGTAGTGACTCCCCAATCGTAAGTTCCTGAATCTGCGTTTTGGTTTCCATTTAAAATTTCATAGAAAGCAGTTGTAGCACGAGAGTCTTTTGAGAAAAGAACGATTTTGTCGCCTTTCGCCATATTCAAATCTACTCCTTTAAACAAAACATCCCCATCTATTGAAGCACTTAGATTTTGTACGTTCAAAATTTGATCTCCAGCTTCACGTTCTTGGTCAAAAATAATCGCAGGATAACGACGACTTGATGGTTTTATCTCAGAAATATTCAACTTACTAATCATTTTTTTACGAGAAGTAGCTTGTTTTGATTTAGCCACATTCGCACTAAAACGACGGATAAATTCTTCTAATTCCTGTTTCTTTTCTTCCGCTTTCTTATTCTGTTGTGCGCGTTGTTTTGCAGCTAATTGGCTTGATTCATACCAAAAAGTATAATTTCCTGAGTAATGATTTATTTTACTGAAATCAATATCCGAAATATGGGTACAAACTGAATCCAAAAAGTGTCTGTCGTGAGAAACAACAATTACTGTATTTTCATAGTTTGCCAAGAAATTTTCTAACCAAGCGATGGTTTCAAAATCCAAATCATTGGTAGGCTCATCCATAATAAGCAAATCTGGGTTTCCAAAAAGTGCTTGCGCCAAAAGGACACGAACTTTTATTTTACCCTCAAGATCTCCCATTAAAGTATAATGATGTTCCTCAGTAATTCCAAGATTTGATAACATTGATGCAGCATCAGAATCAGCATTCCAACCATTCATCTCTTCAAATTGCACTTGCAATTCCCCTATTCTGTCTGCATTTGAATCATTGTAATCTAAATACAAAGCATCCATTTCTTTTTTGATGGCATACAACGTTTTATTCCCCATCATTACAGTCTCAAGAACGGTACTCTCATCAAACATATTATGGTTTTGGTTTAAAACCGACATACGTTTTCCTGGTTCCAAATGAATATGTCCAGATGTAGGATCCATTTCACCGGCAATTATTTTAAGAAAAGTAGATTTTCCAGCGCCGTTGGCTCCAATAACTCCGTATATATTACCGTGTGTGAAGGTAGTATTTACTTCGTCAAACAAAATTCGTTTGCCAAACTGAACTGATAAATTATTTACTGTTAA
This sequence comes from Flavobacterium sp. XS2P24, assembly GCF_030010285.1. NCBI lineage: Bacteria > Pseudomonadati > Bacteroidota > Flavobacteriia > Flavobacteriales > Flavobacteriaceae > Flavobacterium > Flavobacterium sp. XS2P24. Next base: position 82,690 of record NZ_JASCRU010000012.1, on the reverse strand, counting down.
CATGAATATTATTTTTATAAAATTTTTGCAAAAATACGAAAAAAATACTGATTTTTTTTTATTCGGAAAATACATTTTTATCAATTGTAATTTGCTTAACATTAAAGTGCTAATCAAAAAAAATCCTGTCAGAATCAGACCTGTCAGGATTGCAATAATAATTTTCTTAAAACAAACCATTAATCAAATAGAAAAGAAACTAATATTTTATATCGATTTAAAACTTAAATTAACTTTTTTAAACTATTGTAAACTGCTAATTCTACATCAGCATTCTTTTTAGAATTACATTGTTCTAATAAATCATTCAAAATAGTTGGGTTTACCGTTTGTTTATTCTCTATTACGAGTAACAATTGTTGTGATAAATCATTTAAACTTTTTGACAATGGTAAAAGCGGTTGCACCAGCGGAGCATTAGCACTTAAACTAATTAAGTCAGCATTCATAGCAATCCATTTTCTAAAAAAATTGGTCACCAAAATTTGATTTTCTTGACTTTTATTTTCTAAATAGTTTTTCACTGCAGTATCAAAATCAAAAACATCTAATGCATCTGCAGTACATGCATCTGCAAATAAAGTCAACGGAGAATGCATTCGATATTTTTTTCCTCCACCATTACGGGTATAATTTTTCAACGGTTCACAAACATTCGAAAAATCATTCAGTGCCTCAATTTTTTGATTATTACTAATATTTCTCAAAATCACTTCTTTATTTCTTAAATGTGTAATTCCAAGTTCTTCTAATCTAAATGAAATCGTTTTCAATCTTTTGCGTAAGCTATTCATGTCGGTAACATTTTCATAAGACCACAATCGTTCCGCAATAGCAGCTGTTCGAGGCCAAATCCTTGAGTCTATGTTTAAAGGTGTTGCTAGCTCGCTCCATATTGCTGCTTCTCCACCCAATATTCTGGCTTTTTCTTCCGGAGTCAGAATACTGTTCTTGGGTATCGGGTCATTCAAATAATGTTTCTCCACACCAAGCATTAAATCAATATAATAGCCATTTGATAAAACTGTTTTAAAGCCACTTTTTGCTGCTTTTATTAATGATCCTCCAGAAGCAAGACCTTCATTCGTTCCTCTCCAGGCATGAATAATAGCATCTTTAGACATGTTCTCAGTCATTATCTCTTCCCATCCCATTAATTTTTTGTTATGCTTTTTTAACATTGGAACCAGCTTCATGTTAAAGTAGGTTTGCAAATCATGATTATTGGCCAGTTTATTTTTCTTCTTGAATTCTTGAATTTTAGGATTTGCATCCCATTCTTTTCCATTATTTTCATCACCTCCAATATGAAAATAATCCCCTGGAAATAAAGGACAAACTTCATCAAAAATTTCACCTAACAATTGATACGTTTTGGGATTTATTGGGTCTAATGTTGCATCAAAGATTCCTGATCTTCTTTCAACTGCATAATTTGCAATTGCAATACTTTGCTTTTTACTCTCAACTGAATTCGATTGTAAATCCACCACTTTACTGCCTATTTCCGGATAAGCGGCAAGTATTGCAGATGCATGGCCTGGAACATCAATTTCAGGAACAACCATAATTCCTCTATCTCCGGCATATTTTACAATATTCTTGATTTCTTCTTGAGTATAGAACTCTCCATCTGAAGCCATTTCTGTAAACTTTGGATGATTTTTCATTTCTATTCGCCACCCTTGATCATCTACTAAATGCCAATGAAAAACGTTCATTTTCATGGAAGCCATAGCGTCCAGATTTCTTTTGATTACTGCTACAGGCTGAAAATGTCTTGCTGCATCTATCATCAATCCTCTCCAGGTAAATCTTGGTGAATCTATAATCTCAACTGTCGGAAAATAATATGATGTACTGCTATTTTGCAGTAATTGTAATAAAGTCTCCAAACCATGCAAAGCACCTAAATCAGATGTGGCATTGATTGTTATTTTATTGGAATCAATACTCAGTTGGTAACTTTCATCTTCATACAATCCTATTTTTCCACTGCGAACACAACTAATTTGTAATTGAGCCTCTGGATATTCGTTAATTTTTGTCGAAAAACCCTGCTCAAAAAACAAACCCGTCCTACCGTCTAATCTTCGTAAAAAATTAGTTGCACCTACAAAAATTCGAGGATTTGGATTACCGGTAATATTTACTTTAAATCCTTTGCTTAAAGCAAAAGTACCGGCAGTCAAATTTACATTTTGAGGCCACGGCATCAGATCTAATTGTTCTTTTTGTATTTGAGCATTAGAAACAAAAGCAGAGAATAATAGGATTAGAATGAATTTCATATTTTTTTGTCCGTTTATAAAGTTAATTTTTAATAGTCGAAACGCTTGAAAGCTTCGATAGCTTCATACTCCGCAAGACCTAGATTATCATACAATTTTGCGGTATTCTTATTACGATCTTCAGCTCTTACCCAAAATTCTCTGGAGTCGTTTCCTTGAAACATCACCCTGTCTTTTTGAGATTGATGGTATAAAATAGCATGTCTTTTTAACAAAACTTCGTCAGGACTTAAAGGAACTGCCATATCTATTTCGTGAATATCCCATTCATGCCAAGCACCTCTGTACAACCACAGCCAACAATCATCCATGTATTTCTCTGGCTTTAATTGCTTCATAGCCGCAAAAATAGCATTCAGACAAACTTCGTGGGTACCATGTGGATCCGCCAAATCTCCTGCTGCAAAAACTTGATGTGGTTTTATTTTGGCAATAATAGCCGCCACTAAAGCTACATCTTTTTCGCCTATTGGATTTTTCTTTATTTGTCCGGTTTCGTAAAAAGGCATATCCAAAAAATGAATATTTTCATCTTTCAATCCTATGTATCTTGTGGCTGCGTAGGATTCACGGCGTCTAATAAGTCCTTTTAATTTTCTAACTTCAAGAGAGTCAATTTGGTTTTCTGTTTTATTATTTAGAAAATTGATAACTGCTTTGAAATTAATTTTAGTTTCATCCGCACCAATAAAATCGTTACAAACTTCGGCAAATTTTAAAGCTTCATCATCAGTAACGGCTATGTTCCCAGAAGTTTGATATACTACATGAACATCATGTCCTTGTTTTATTAATTTTGAAAAAGTTCCTCCCATAGAAATTACATCATCATCTGGATGCGGGCTAAAAAGGATAACTCTCTTTTTAGCTGGAGTAGCCCTTTCCGGTCTATACGTATCATCCGTATTAGGCTTTCCTCCCGGCCATCCAGTTATCGTATGTTGCAACACATTGAACATGTTTATGTTCAAATCGTAAGCCGAGCCTTCTTGAGCCAAAAGATCAGACATTCCATTATTATTGTAATCTCTGTCAGTTAGTTTTAAAATAGATTGGTCTGTTTTTTGGCAAAGCCAAACAATTGCTTTGCTTTTTAATTCTTGAGTCCAAATGCATTCTCCAACCAACCATGGTGTTTTGAATCGCGTTAATTCAGAAGCAGCCGATTGGTCTAAAACGAAAGTTGCATTAGTATGATTTTGCAAAAATGTAGCCGGAACTTCAGAGCTGATATCTCCCTGAATAGTTCTCTTTATAATATCAGCTTTATTTTGGCCCCAAGCCATTAGTACAATCCTTTTAGATCTTAGAATAGTTGAAACTCCCATGGTAATTGCTCTTTTAGGAACATTGTCAATACCATTAAAATCTGAGGAAGCATCTACTCTTGTAATATGATCCAAAGTAATTATTCGAGTTCCTGAATTGATGTGAGACCCAGGCTCATTGAAGCCTACGTGACCTGTACGACCAATTCCTAATAATTGAAAATCGAGTCCTCCAGCATTTTTAATATTCATTTCATAATCAATGCAATATTGATTCAGCTCTTCAATGGCTACTGTTCCGTCTGGAATATGAATATTTTCAGGCTTAATATCTATATGATTAAAAAGATGCTGATACATGAAATAATGATAGCTCTGATTATTCTCTTTTGTCATTGGATAATATTCATCTAAATTAAAAGTGATTACATTACTAAAACTAAGTCCTTCTTCGTTATACATTCTAACTAGTTCTTCGTACACTTTTATAGGTGAGGATCCAGTAGCTAAACCCAGAACACAAGGTTTATTTTCTTCTTGTTTGGATCTAATTAGCCGTGCAATTTCCTGAGCGACAATTATAGATGCTTCTACTGAGTTTTTAAAAATTTCATTGTGGATTTTTTCAAATCTCGTTTCTTCAAATTTACCGGCACTTTTATAGCTGATGTCAGGTTTAATTTCTAAAGCACTTTTCATTTTATTTTTATTTATTCGATTTAATTACTTCGTTGATATTAATTGTTTTAATCTAAGTATAAAATTAAATAAAACGCTTTTCCTGAGAAAATAATTTATACCAACGGTAGCTTATTTTAAACCAACGACACAATTTTGTCAACAACGCGTTTTTCATCCGTAACAATTATGAGTTTTTCTTATCAATTTGCATATTTTTGATATTTTATTTAAAAAGATTTTTAGTGTCAAATGATTTAAGTTCCATAAAAATCACTTTCTTTAAAAATGGTTACTCCAAAAGATAATTCCAACAAAAAATGAAGCATACCAACGAGGAAAAATTCGATAGCAAACTTCAAAATCATTTTTGGTTTTGGGGATTGTTTTTTTTAATGAACTTTCTACGATGGGGAGCGTATTTCAATGATTATGAATATTCTTTTAAATCTAATGTTTTAGAATTCTCGCTACATATTCCATTAGTCTATTTCAATTTATTTATTCTTATTCCCCGCTATATATTAACATCAAAATATTATAAGTATACGGTTGCTTTGCTTTTTAGTTTAATGATCATCTACTTATTAAAAACAGGATTAACCTATTACATTATTTCTGAGGATATTTGGCCAGAAGCTAATAGAGACTACAAACCATTCGACATCAATCATATTGTAGCTGTTTGCATTGGTGAATTATATGTTGTGGCGATTGCTTCATCCATTTATCTTACCCAAATTTGGCTCAAAGAAAGAGAACGTAACAGAGCCATAATTGAGAATCAATCCAAGATGAAACTCAAGTATTTAAAGAATCAGATTCAGCCTCATTTTTTCTTCAATACCCTGAACAATTTATACGCATTGTCACTGGAATCTTCAAATAAAGTTCCCGATGTAATTATTAAGTTGTCAAAATTGATGGAATATGTATTATATGATATCGAAGACACTAAATTTGTACCATTAATAAACGAAATAGATTATATTCAAAATTATATTGAAATTGAAAAACTCCGTTTTGAAAATGTAGAGGTAAGTATAAACCTGAAATCAAACATTGATGAAGTCAAAGTACCGCCATTACTGCTGATTTCTTTTGTGGAAAATGCCTTTAAACACGGTGGAGTAAATAATAACAATATTAAAATAAAGATAAATTGTAAAATTATTGATGGATCCATACTTGATTTTGAAATGCTGAATAATTTTGTACTTTCACCAGATTTTAAAGAAAAAAAAGGAATTGGATTAACGAATACTAAGAAGAGATTAAAGTTAATTTTCAAGAAAGAATATAAATTAGAACAACAGGTAAAGTTCAATTTTTATATTATCCGCTTACAAATACCGCTATCTAATGAAGATTAAATGTGTTTTGATTGACGACGAACCATTAGCCATGAAAGTATTGCAGAATTATTTTAATAATTTTGCCGACTTTGAAATTACTGGTACATTCAATAATGCACTGGAAGCTCTAGAATTTATAAACAGCAACTCTGTCGATGCTGTTTTTTTAGATATTAATATGCCAATGATGACCGGTTTTGAATTGATTCGATTGATAGAATACAAGACCAAAATTATTATCACGACCGCCTTTAGAGAGTTTGCTGCCGAAAGTTACGATTTAGATGTTTTAGACTATTTAGTAAAACCAATACCCTTACCAAGATTTATAAAATGCATTCATAAAATTGAAGCCGATTTCAATTTAAAAAACAATATTAAAATTGAACCGCATAAAATTGAGCCACATATTTTTATCAAAGTAGATAAGAAAATGGTCAAAATAACCATCGATGAAATCCTGTTTATTGAAGGAATGAAGGAATACATAAAAGTAGTTACAACCGATAAAACTTATATTACCCACAAATCATTGACCTCTTTATCCGAAGAATTACCTGCTGATAGGTTCATGCGCATCCATAAATCGTACACTATAGCCATTGATAAAGTAAAATCAATTGAAGGCAACAGGATACAAATCCTTTCTTACACGCTACCAATTGGTAGAAATTACACCAAAGATGTAAAAAGTAAAATTTTAGAGTAAATTCAGTTTCAATATTTTTATTTGAAAAAGCAAAAACTTCGAAAAAAAAGCATCGTTTTTTAACAAAAAGTGATTATTCTATAATTCTAACAATATTTATTCTAAATAATTTTTTTTTAATTTACTTAACAAATATATTTACGGTCTTGCAGCTATAAAAGTAATTAACTTAATCATTAACCAATTTAAAATTATGAATTCAGAACAAACAAAGTCTAACAATTCCGCACTTTATACGCTCATTACCGTATTTTTCTTTTGGGGATTTATTGGAGCATCAAACGGTATTTTTATCCCTTTTTGTAAAGCCAAGTTTGGCTTAGATCAATTTCAAAGTCAACTTATAGATTTTGCTTTTTACGGAGCATATTATATTGGAGCATTACTCTTATTTATTTTTAGCAGCATCGCAAAAAAGGACATTTTAAATGCTTGGGGATTCAAGAAAGGAATTATTTACGGACTATTGATTAGTACATTTGGAGCTGTATTAATGATCTTAGCTGTAACACAGGGAAGTTATTTATTTATTTTAGGAGCTTTATTTATAGTTGCATTAGGCTTTTCACTACAACAAACTTCTGCACAACCATTTGCTGCTTCTTTAGGAGAAGCACATACTGCTTCAAGCAGATTGAATCTTGCTGGAGGAATCAATTCATTAGGAACTACAATAGGACCAATAGTTGTTTCTATTGCCTTGTTTGGTGTTGTTGCCGGAGTAAATATTGAAGAATTTGCTCAAAAAGAAAACTCATTGGATTCAATGAGAATATTATATGTATTTGTTGGAGGTTTATTTTTATTAGCTGCAGCATTATTCCATTTTTCTAAAAAATTGCCAGCGGGTAAAAGTGACTCTACTTTTGAAACAGCCAGCAAAGCAATGAAAACGCTAATTGCTATCACAGCAATTCTAGTAGCTATTTTTGCTTATATATTTTCTCGTTATGAAGATTCTGAATTTATCACTCGTTTCATCGAGAATAAAGAAAAGGATTATTTAGGTTTAGCCTTAACTGTGTCTACATTGCTAGTTGTAGTTATCGGTTTGTTTTTTGCCAATACTACGGCACAAAAAAATCCTGAAGGTTGGGGTGCTATGAAATATCCACAATTAGTTTTGGGAATGTTAGCGCTTTTCGCTTACGTTGGTGTCGAAGTAACTATTGGAAGTAATCTTGGAGAATTATTGGTAACTGCTGATTTTGGTTCTATTTCTGGACCAGCATTAGCACCTTATATGTCTATGTATTGGGGAAGTTTAATGATTGGTCGTTGGGCTGGAGCTATCACCGTTTTTAATCCATCATCTCAATTAAGAAAAATTTTACTTATCGTTGTTCCTTATGTAGCATTTGGAGTGGTATTGACTGCTAATGCAATTTCTGGACAAGATGTTACACCTTTATATGCTTACGCATTTGTAATTTTATTCCAAATTGCAGGTTTCTTTTTAGGGAAAGATCAACCATCAAGAACCTTAATGATTTTTGGTTTAATGGGTATGGCTGCCATGATTATTGGTTTATTCACTACTGGTACAATTGCTATTTTTGCTTTTATGAGTGGTGGTTTATTTTTAAGTATCATGTGGCCTTGTATTTTCTCATTGGCAATTGCCGGATTAGGAAAATATACATCACAAGGATCTGCATTCTTGGTAATGATGATTTTAGGTGGTGGAATTATCCCACCGTTACAAGGAAAACTTGCTGATATCATTGGAATTCATCCTTCTTATTTCATTCCAGTTTTGTGTTTTGCATTCATAGCATTCTATGGTTGGAAAGTAATTGGAATTTTAGAAAAACAAGGAATAGGAAAAGAAATAGAAGTTGGTGGAGGACACTAATTTCAACACAAACTAACCAAAACCAAACCAATAAAAAAACTCCCATTTTGCTAAGCATAATGGGAGTTTTTATTTACCGAAATCTCAAATCAAAAATCGTTACCCGAGGCTGAAAGGCGAACAGGCGAAGCAATCTGCAATCTCAAATCTATTTATTTCCTTTCTCGAAATCAGCAACAAACTGTGCCAATCCAATATCAGTCAAAGGGTGTTTCAATAAACCGTAAATGGCAGATAATGGTCCAGTCATAACATCAGCACCAATTTTTGCACAGTTTACAATATGCATCGTGTGACGAACTGAAGCAGCAAGAATTTGAGTTTCATAACCGTAGTTATCATAAATCAATCTAATTTCTTCAATCAAAGCCAAACCGTCTGTAGATACATCATCTAAACGACCAATAAACGGAGAAACATAAGTAGCTCCAGCTTTTGCAGCCAATAAAGCTTGACCAGCAGAGAATACTAAAGTTACATTCGTTTTAATTCCTTTATCCGAAAAGTATTTAGCAGCCATAACTCCTTCTTTAGTCATAGGTAATTTCACTACGATTTGCTCATGTAAATCAGCTAATTCCTCTCCTTCTTTAACCATTCCTTCGTAATCCAAAGCATTTACTTCGGCACTTACATCACCATCAACTAGGTTACAAATGTCAACGTAATGTTTCAAAATGCTGTTTTTACCTGTGATTCCTTCTTTTGCCATCAATGATGGATTAGTTGTAACACCATCCAAAACGCCTAATGCTTGTGCTTCCTTAATTTGAGCTAAATTAGCCGTGTCAATAAAAAACTTCATAATATATCTATTTAATTGTGTGTTTTATAATTTGGGCATGACCCTTCGTAAAAAACTTCGGGTCGGGCTTTTCGCTGTATCTTTTTTGTTCCGCTTTTGCTTTGCACAGCGCCACAAAAAAGGATGCCGCTACAATCCCTCATGCATACGTAAATTCAAATACTTGACAGCCACTAGCGTTCTCCTCTTAATCTCACGCTACTAAAATTCGGTGCAAAATTACAACTTATAATGATTCATAAGCATTTTTTCATATACTTTATCAGGTAAAATTCTCTTCAAGACAATCGAGAACTTTTGCATAAAAACACCTACTTTATAATGAATTTTAGGATTTGGAGTTTGGATAATTTTATACACCGCTTCTGCCATTTCATTAGGATTATTGCCACTATCAACATGTTCATCCATAGTTTTTAGTGAATCCCCGTACGGAATTTCGTAAGCAGAACCTTTTATAACCGGAGCATGATAACGTCCCGAAGCAATATTAGTAGCAAAATCACCCGGAGCCACATTCGTAATATGAACACCAAAGGATTTCACTTCCATACGTAACGCTTCCGTTATGAGTTCAAGAGCGCCTTTGGAAGCTGAATAAACACTTCGGTATGGCAAGCCCATATACGCGGCAATTGAAGTAATATTGATAATCAATCCTGATTTTTGCGAACGCATTTGTGGTAAAACAGCTTTCATCACTTCAATTGGACCAAAAAAATTAGTCTCAAAATTGTTCTTGATTTCATGCATTGGAATTTCTTCCAATGGTCCTGTAATTCCCACACCGGCATTGTTAATTACAACATCCAGTCTTCCTGAAATAGCAATTACTTTGGCTACAGCCGTATGAATAGAATCTGCATCCCGAACATCTAAAGCTACCAATGGAAAAACAGAATTTAAAACTCTTTCCGGATTTCTGCTGGTTCCATAAACAACAAAACCTTTTTGATGCAAAAATTCGCCAATAGATTTCCCTATTCCCGAAGAACCTCCTGTAATTAGAACTACTTTATTCATTTATTTTGTTTAAGGTTTAAAGTCTAAAGTTTTTGACATCTTGTACAACTACAAAAAGCTAAACCCAACTTCAGTTAGAATAGTCCAAAAATAAAAAAATCCTCCCGAAGGAAGACTACTTTTGTAAGAAATAAAAAATGGCAAGCGACCTACATCGCACCGCTCAACCACGTACCCTTGCTATGTTCCCATCCTGGGGGAGTCTGCAGGAGCTGGTCGTGTAGGACTTGCCGGTGCAAATATACAACCTTTTTATATTTTTGCAAGTGCTTTGCACCTATTAAAATAACGTTGTATATTGGGGTATTCAAATTTTACATTATGAAAAATTATAACATACTATCTATCATTTTATTAGGAACCTTATTCGTTAACTGTGGTGATACAAAAAAAGGTGAAAATTCTTTATTTACCTTTGATAATTCAAAATTTAAGGAACAATACCAACCTCAAGAAGCACTTTCTTTGGAAATTTTGAACTCCAATTCAAAAACTATTGACAGTATTATTTACTATGTGAATGACAAAAAAATTGGTTCAAAAAAAGGAGTTGACAAATTAACTTTTGAATTAAAAGATCAAAAACTAGGCTATCAAAACCTAAAGGCTTTAGTTTATTATGAGGGACAAAACTCAGAAGCGACCGCAAGAGTAGAATTAGTATCTAATATTGCGCCAAAATTATTGAAGTATACCATCGTAAATACATATCCGCACGATATTCAAGCGTACACTCAAGGATTAGAATTTTACCGTGATACGCTTTATGAAGGTACAGGAAACGGATCAGGTCCATCTGGAAAAAGAGGAATTTCCAGCTTAAGAAAAACAAATTATAAAACTGGGGAAGTTTATAAGAAAGTAGAACTAGATGCTCAATATTTTGGCGAAGGAATTACAATTCTAAACAACAAAGTATATCAATTGACGTATAAAAATAATGAAGCGTATGTTTATAATGCAGATACTTTCAAAAAAGAAAAAACAGTTCCATATTACAAAAATATGGAAGGCTGGGGTTTAGTCAATGATGGTACAAACTTATATATGACTGATAGTTCTGAAACGATACATGTATTAAATCCTGAAACTTTCAATGCGATTGACCATATCAATGTTTACTCTTTAAAATCTAAAGTAAAGGGGGTGAACGAACTGGAATGGATTAACGGAAAAATATATGGAAATGTGTACCAAAAAGATGCAATTGCTGTCATCAATCCTAAAAATGGGGCTGTCGAGGGAATAATCAATCTTGCAGATTTGACTACAAAAATTGCTAAATTAGAAGATACTGACGTTTTAAACGGAATTGCTTACAACCCAAAAACAAAAACCATTTTTGTTACCGGTAAAAACTGGAATAAAATGTTTGAAATCAAAATTTCAGAGTAATTATCATATAAAATGACAACGTTAATTATCAATATAAAAGAGTTACTGCAGGTTCGGGAAACGGCTATAGCTAAAGTTTCCGGTGCTGAAATGGCAATTCTTCCAACTATCAAAAATGCCTTTTTAGTAATTAAAGACAATTTAATTGCTGATTTTGGCTCTATGGATAATCTACCTCAAATACCTGCTGACAAAACAATTGATGCCACCGGAAAAATGGTTTTACCATCTTGGTGTGACAGTCATACCCATATTGTTTATGCCGGCAATAGAGAACAAGAGTTCGTCGATCGAATCAATGGTATGACCTATGAGGAAATTGCCAATCGTGGTGGCGGAATCTTAAATTCTGCTAAAAAACTCAATGAAGCTAATGAAGAAGAAATCTACGATCAATCCAAAGCACGGCTTGAAGAAGTCATGCGTTTAGGAACTGGCGCTGTAGAAATCAAATCAGGATATGGATTAACAGTTGAAGGAGAATTAAAAATGCTTCGCGTGATTCAACGTTTAGCGCAAAACTACCCAATAACTATTAAAGCAACTTTTTTGGGTGCTCACGCTTTCCCATTAGAATTTAAAGGAAATCATCAAGGATATATAGATTTAATCATTAACGAAATACTACCTGAAATTGCCAAAAATAAACTGGCAGAATTCATAGATGTATTTTGTGAAACCGGTTATTTTACTGTTGATGAAACCCAACAAATCATGGAAGCTGGGATTAAATTTGGCTTAAAGCCAAAAATACATGTCAATCAATTCAACTCTATTGGCGGAATTCAGGCTGGAATTAAATACAATGCACTTTCAGTTGACCATCTAGAAGTTATGACAACAGAAGATATTGAAGCTTTAAAAAATACAGAAACAATGCCTGTAGCGTTACCATCCTGTTCTTATTTTTTGAGTATTCCATATACGCCGGCACGAGAAATGATAACTGCCGGACTTCCTCTAGCTCTTGCCACTGATTACAATCCAGGTTCAACTCCATCAGGAAATATGAACTTTGTTGTTGCTACTGCGTGCATCAAAATGAAAATGACTCCCGAAGAAGCCATAAATGCGGCTACAATAAACGGAGCTTATGCCATGGGAATTTCAGCAACCCACGGAAGCATAACCATTGGTAAAAAAGCAAACCTCATAATTACAAAACCTATCCCCTCCTATTATCAATTGCCGTACGCTTTTGGCAGTAATCTAATTGATACTGTATTGATAGAAGGTGAAATTTTCGCATAAAAAAAGAGGAACATTACTTTCCTCTTTTTTATTACGTCAACTATTGTTTTTATCTTAAAACAAAACTTGTTTTAGAAACTAATATATCTCTATCGAAAATATTGATGTAGTAAGTCCCTTTAGCAAAATCTTTACCTCTTAAATCTTCAGTAACATTGATTGTTTTGTTTTCATATTTTACATTAGTTAAAAAACTATATGTTAAAGTATTGTCTCCAAAAGTCTCTGTTTTTTTATCGCCTAAAACATTGTTTTTACTGTCTATTACTTGAACATAATATGTTTTATCACCAGATTTAGCAATTTGGTTTTCAGCTATTGTAAAATTAACTCTAAGAACATCAGCTCTGCTTGCTTTATCAGTTTCAATTTGTTTTCCTGAACTTCTTAATTTAAAAGCAGAACCTCTAGTGTTTAAAACCGTCAATTTTGAACCGATTTCAACCGCTTTAGCCAATTCTTCATTTTGACCTGTCAATGCTTCAACATTCTTTTTAGTTTCTCCTAATACTACAACTGTACTATCACGTTGAGTAGTAAGTGTTGTATTTGCCTTTTTTAAGTTGTCATTTTCAGCAATTAAAACTTTCATATTTCCTTGCAAAGCATTGAATTGAGTTCTGTATTTCGATAATGAAGCTACATCCCCTTTCGATTTACTTAAATCAGACATTAAGTTTACCACTTTATCTCTTTCTTGAATTAACTCTTCAGACATAGATGTGTTTTCTGCAATTGCAGCATCATAGGTTGATTTTAATTCTTGTAAATCTTTCATAACTGATTCTTTCTCAGTTAATGTCGTTTTCAATTCTGTTTTAACGATTTCGGTATCTGAAGTCATTTTAAAAATATAAACTAAACTTCCCACTAATAAAATAGCTAATACTGCTATAACCGCTTTAAGACTTGAACTGCTTTTTTGATTTTCCATCTTTTAATTTAATTTAATTTATTTTACAAATTTAACAATATATAACCACGTAATAACGTAAGTTAACGTAATTATATTATTTTTGGAAAAAAAATATTTTTTTTAATGGAAAAAATTATCCCGTTTACCATCAAAGATCTTGCAAAAATTACGAACCATAGAAGTGGTGAAATAAAATTTGGAGAGAAAATGATAACTGTTCCAAAAGAGACCGATGCTATTGAGTTTTTAAAGACTTGCGACGCAAAATATGTATTGTTTGGAATTCCGGAAGATATAGGCATAAGAGCTAATTATGGCAGGCCTGGTGCAGCATCAGCATGGGATAGCGCCATTAAAAGTATCGCTAATATTCAGCATAATCGATTTTGTAAAGGAAGTCAACTTTTCGTATTAGGACAATTGAATGTTAGTGCCGAAATGAAAGAAGTAGAACATTTGGATTTTAATGATATTGATGATCGATCTAAATTAAGCCAACTGGTAGAAAAAATTGATAAAGATGTTTCTCATATAATTTTCAATATTATAAAACTGGGCAAAATTCCTATAATTATAGGTGGCGGACATAATAATTCCTATGGAAATATCAAAGGAACCGCTCTTGCTAAAGGAAAACCTATCAATGCTATAAACTTTGACGCTCATTCCGATTTTAGAATTTTAGAAGGACGTCACAGCGGTAATGGTTTTTCATATGCTTTTGAAGAAGGTTTTTTAAAGAAATATTTTATTTTTGGCTTGCACGAAAATTACACTTCCAAAAGTGTATTGGACATCATTAAAAAAATAGAAGACCGTGTGCGCTACAATACTTATGATAGCGTAAACATTAGAAAAGAAAAAGATTTCAATCAAGAAATGGCTCTAGCTTTAGAGTTTATAAATGAAGATTTTTTTGGAATTGAGATAGATCTGGATTCCATTCCTAATATAGCTTGTAGCGCAATGACTTTGAGTGGTTTCTCAGTGGAGCAACTGCGCCAATTTATATCCTATTTTGCAAAAAATAAAAATGCGACCTATTTGCATATTTGCGAAGGCGCACCAGATTTAGGCGAAGAAAAAAACAATCATCTGATAGGTAAACTTATAGGATATTTAGTAACTGATTTTATTAAATCTAATACTATTTAGTTTATTTTATTGATGAATTTCTAAATTCAAAATCTACAAGTTGTACCCCTAAATACCTTGTAATCCACCATCAAAAATAATAATACTATCTTTGTCGCACTATCTATGTACATAATACAGGATATTAAATACCAAAAATATGTTATTCGAAGATTTATCACTTTCAAAAAGTATACAAAAAGCCGTATTTGAACAAGGCTACCTTAACCCAACACCTATTCAAGAACAATCTATCCCAATTGTATTATCAGGAAGAGATTTAATAGGTTGCGCACAAACTGGAACTGGAAAAACAGCCGCATTTGCTATTCCGATTATACATCAATTGCATCGAATTGTAGGTTCTTCAAAAAAAGCCAAACAAATTCGTGCTTTAGTTGTTACTCCAACCCGTGAATTAGCTGTTCAAATAGGACAAAGCTTTGATACTTACGGAAAATATACAAACCTGACACAGCTTACCATTTTTGGTGGAGTTTCACAAAATCCACAAGTAGACACCTTAAAGAACGGTGTCGATATTTTGATTGCAACACCAGGAAGACTACTAGATTTACACAAACAGGGTTTTATTGATTTAGACCATTTACACACTTTAGTTCTTGACGAAGCGGATCAAATGCTGGATATGGGCTTTGTGAATGATGTAAAGAAAATTGTAAAGCTTACGCCAAAAAACAGACAAACATTGTTTTTCTCTGCTACAATGCCAATTGCAATACGAGAATTAGCTGAAATGTTTTTGACTGATCCTGCAACAGTAACCGTTTCTCCTGTATCTTCAACTGCTGAAAATGTAGAACAACGCGTTTATTTTGTTGACAAAACAGAAAAAAGGAACTTACTATATCATTTAATTAAAAATGAAAATCTATCCGATGTTTTGGTTTTTTCAAGAACCAAGCATGGTGCTGATAATGTTGTAAAAGCATTACGAAAAAACAATATTGCCGCAGAAGCCATTCACGGTGACAAATCACAAAATGCAAGACAACGCGTTTTGGATGCTTTCAAAAATAAAGAAGTTGGCGTTTTGGTCGCTACTGATATTGCAGCCAGAGGAATTGATATTGACCAATTGCCTTTTGTAATCAATTTTGACTTACCAAACATTCCAGAAACGTATGTTCACCGCATTGGTAGAACAGGTCGTGCTGGAAATGGCGGTATTGCAATCTCTTTTTGCAGTAAAGACGAGCATACTTATTGGAAAGACATCCAAAAACTAATAAAAGTGGATGTAAAAATCGTAAATGATCATCCTTATCCTTGGCATTCAGGAAGTCCAGAAACTGCTCCTGGAACCCAACAAAAAAATTCAAACCGAAGCGGTGGAGCTCACAAATCGAGAAAATCAGAAGTTTCTAAACAAAACAAAAAACGCTGGTATTAAAAATATTTAATACTTGTTTTCATCCGTAAGAAATACCTTTTTAAGTTTAAATTAAAAAGGTATTTTATCGTTAAATATCTTATTTTCAACGTTTTATAAGTTAAATAATATTTGTAAATAAATAATATCATTAAATTTGATTCAACTTATTTCAAACAATTAAAACATAAAACTATGGAAACTTTAGTAAAAAGAAACGGTTTATTTCCCACTGTGAATACATTTTTCGATGATTTTATTTCAAGAGATCTTTTTGATTGGAATGATAAAAATTTTACTGCTATTGGCAGTAATTTACCTTCAGTGAATTTAAAAGAAACTGATGATAAATTGCAAGTGGAATTAGCTGCTCCGGGAATGAAAAAAGAAGATTTCAAAGTTGAAATTGACAACAATATGCTTATGATTTCATCCGAAAAAAAGGAAGAGAAAGAAGAAACAAGAAAAAAAGATAATTACGTCCGAAAAGAATTTAATTATCAATCATTCTGCCGAACTTTTACTTTACCTGAATATATTGATGAAAGTAAAGTTGAAGCCAGTTATAAAGATGGAATTTTGCATGTGGACATTGCCAAAAAAGAAATTGGCAAGAAAAAAGCAAATAAAACTATAGCTATCAAATAAATAGTATTCAATAGTAGTTATTAGATAACGCCTTAAAAATCGTTAAATCCTTGGAATCAGTAATTGGTTTTGAAGATTTAACGATTTTAATTTTATACAAAATCTATCAAAATTCCTCATCAAACAATTTTTAAAACAGGATTATATAAAAATAAATTAAGCGATACTTTTAGGTTTTGATATTAGAATACTGATGATTTCAAATAATTTAATCGAATCAAAAGGTTTTATGATGATATCATTGATTCCTGCTGAAAGAGCTTCTTCCGTTATTTCTGTTTTATCAAATGCCGTCAATGCTACAATGGGTATGCCAATACCTTTAAGACGGATCTTTCTTGTGGTTTCAAAACCATTGATTAAAGGCATATTAATATCCATTAATATCACATCAAAATTCTCTTTTTCTAATATTTCTAATGCGGCGTAACCATTGTCAACAACACTACATTTATAGTTGTTCTTTTCAATCGTTTTTCTGGTAATAACCTGATTTATATGGTTATCCTCTACTACTAAAACATTAACGGTTTGGGTTGAACTCATATCGACTTGAATGTTATTGATAATTTCAGTTGTTCGCTCTGGATTAAATTCAAATGCAATAATAAATTTAAATGAAGTACCCTTTCCTATGGCACTTTCGAGTGAAATATCGCTGTCAAACAATCCTAACATTTGCTTTACAATAGAAAGACCTAAACCAGTTCCTTGGTAATCAGTATCTTTCCTGCTAACCTGAACAAATTTATCAAAAATCTTTTCCTGATCTGTAGCATGAATTCCTATTCCGTTGTCTTGAATTTTAAATTCTAAAAAATGGGATTTACCTTCTACTCTAACCAAGTTTACATTTATGCTTACTTCTCCTTTTTTTGTAAACTTCAATGCATTACTGACTAAATTCATAATGATTTGAGAAAGTCTTAACTTATCACCAATTAAATATTCCGGAATATTAGGATCAACATTCACATGAACTACATTATCATTCGTTTTAGCTATAAATGATAATGAACTTTTAACCATATTAATTTCATCAGAAATATTAAAAGTTAAATTTTCAAGAACAATTCTATTGTCTTCAATTTTATTAATTTGCAGAATATCATTCACTAATGATAATAAATATCGGGCTGAAAATTTAAGAGAACTCAGATGTGGACTATGAGCTAACTCTTTATGCTCATCAAGCAGCATGTTAGTAATTCCTACTACACCGTATAAAGGAGTTCTTAATTCATGACTGATTGTAGAGACAAATTGTGATTTTAATATAGACGCTTCTTCTGCTTTTTCTTTGGCAGCCAGCAATTCTATATTTGTTTGAGAAAGCTTCTCATTGGCTTTTTTCTTAAAATTATTATTCTTGAATAAAGTATAAAGCAATAATAACAGAAAGCAAAAAACTACTCCAAATAGCAATACAATGATTTTTGATTTCCTTAAACTTTGAAGCTGAGCCACTTTCTCCGTTTCAATTTTATCTATCTCTCTTTTGTATTCATCTAATTCTAAATTTATCCCGGCTAAATTAGCTTTCTTAATTTTTTCCTCGTTATATAGTTCGTCAGTAATTATGTTGTAACGGGCGAGATTTTCATAGGCATTTTTATAATCACCTTTCTTCAATAAATATTTTGAGTATTCAAGATATGAAAAAGATAAATCTGATTTTTCATTTCCTTCATTTCCAAATTTTATAGCATAGATAAAAGATAATGTTGCTTTATCATGGACTCCTTTGTAACCATAATACATTCCATTTAGCATGTTTAAAGCTACAGCGTTTGTTTCATCACCATATTTTTTATTGTATTTGTTGATGAATTCTAAACTTGGGAAACCTTTTTCAAACAGACCAATATCAAAATAAGCCCAAGCAATATTAAGTTTAGTCATAAAAACCTGGTTGGTATCTGCTAATTTCTGACTGTATTTAAGAGAGTTTTCGTAAAAATTTATGCCTTTTTCATATTGCTTTTTCTCAAAACAATAGATATTTCCTAAATTATTATTTATCCTCTTTCTTAATGTGTCATTACTCGTCTTATCAGCATAGGATAAACTCTTGTTATAGAAGAATATTGCTTTATCAAATTCAGCCATCTCAGCATAATTTGCCGCAATTGTAATATAGGAAATGGCTGTTGAATATAAATCATTAGCATTAATGGAGGAACGAAGTGCCAATTTAGAAATATCCAGAGATTTCTCAAAATTAGACTCCTTTAAGTATCGGGAAGCTTCGTCAGTAAGGTTAGTGATTTCTTGCTTAGAATATGTTTTTGTTTGAGCAATTGAATTATCACTAAAACAATTTAATACAAACAATAGCGATAAAACAATACGTAAATGATACATAAACAATTAGAGTTTATCAAATATACATTTTATTAATAAAAAAAAGGGGAATAAGTGCATATTATCTATTAAAATAAAATTGAATAAGCACATTTTTTAAAAACAGCAATATTATCTTTAAAATAAGAAACAATTAAAAGTCTGAATTTTTAAATCCAAAAAAAACCTGCTCAATTAATTGAGCAGGTTATAGATGTTATTTATTGGAAAACGTACGTAATAACTATTCTGAAGCTACAGTTTCATTTTCATCATTACCTTCCCATT
This sequence comes from Flavobacterium sp. XS2P24, assembly GCF_030010285.1. NCBI lineage: Bacteria > Pseudomonadati > Bacteroidota > Flavobacteriia > Flavobacteriales > Flavobacteriaceae > Flavobacterium > Flavobacterium sp. XS2P24. The sequence continues at coordinate 63,338 of NZ_JASCRU010000012.1, read as the reverse complement.
GTCCTACAACTGATGTAGCTAAGGCATTTCCTAAAACATTTGTTGCACTACGGAACATATCACAAAAATGATCTATGGGTAAAATTAATGCGATTCCTTCAATTGGAATATCAAACATACCGCAAGTAGCTGCAACTACAACTAAACTTGCTCTTGGAACACCTGCAATTCCTTTGCTGGTAAGCATCAAAACTAAAAGCATGGTCATTTGTGTTCCTAAATCTAAATCAATACCATAAGCTTGAGCAATAAAAATACTGGCAAAAGTCATGTACATCATACTCCCATCTAGATTAAATGAATAACCTAATGGCAACATGAAAGAAACGATTCTGTCTTTTACTCCAAAACGTTCTAATTCCTCTGTCAATTTTGGAAAAACCGCTTCACTGCTGGTTGTCCCAAAAGCAATAATCAAAGGACTTACAATTCTTTTAAGTAAAACAGTCATTCTGCTTTTTAGAAAAATGTAACCCACCACAATTAATACCAACCAAAGTGATGAAATTCCAACTAAGAATGAACCAAAAAATTTGAAATAGGTAATCGCTAATTCTTGAAAATCTCTTACTGCGAAAACTCCTGCAATGGCTCCAAAAACCCCTATTGGAGCAAATTTCATTACATAATTCACCATTTTAAGAACAATGTGAGATGTTTTATCTAAAGCATTTGTAACTGGCTTAACATAATCTCCCAATGATGCTGCGGCTAAACCAAAGAAAATAGAAAAAATCACAATTTGTAAAATTTCATTGGTCGCCATTGCTTCAAAAATACTTTTAGGCACAATATGCTCAATAAAATTTTCAAAAGATATATTTTGAGTTTTTGCAGTAACTTCAGAAACAGAAGCTAAATCAACATTTGATAAATTAAGACCAACTCCCGGTTCAAGTATGTTTACAAAAAACATTCCCAATAATAAAGAGATGAATGAAGCTGTAAAAAACCAACCCATTGCTTTTCCTCCAATTCTTCCAACAGCTTTAATATCTCCCAGTTTTGCAATTCCCACAACAAGTGTTGTAAAAACTAAAGGCGAAATAATCATCTGAACTAATCGAATGAAAATTGTTGCCAAGATTTTAATTTTTGCACTGAAGCCTTGAGCTGCTTCTGGCGAAATGGAATTATGAATTACAATGCCTAAAATAGCACCTAAAACCATCGCAATTAATATTTGTCCCGTTAATCCTGAAAAAAAAGATGGTTTTTTAGTTGTTTTGGTGTTCATTAAATTGATTGTTAGGTTTTGGTCTTAACCCGTTACTTCACTCAACTTTATAGGCCTTCAGTGAATTTTCTTTACAATACTATCTTTTTCTTGTTTGCTGCCAAGCAAGGAAAAATAAAGTGTAAAGCAGGAAAAGCTTCAAAAATTAATATTAATAGGTCTTGTTTATCAAATAAAAATCAGCTAATACAATGGCTGCCATTGCTTCAACTATGGGCACTGCACGCGGCACAACACAAGGATCATGTCGTCCCTTTCCAGTCATTTCAGTAATATTTCCTTTGTTATCCAATGATTCTTGTTTTTGCATAATGGTTGCCACAGGTTTGAAAGCCACACGGAAATAAATATCCATTCCGTTACTGATTCCACCTTGAATCCCACCTGAAAGATTGGTTTTAGTAGTACCGTCAGGATTGTATAAATCATTATGTTCACTTCCTTTCATTCTAGCTCCATCAAAACCGCTTCCAAACTCAAATCCTTTTACGGCATTGATTGAAAGCATGGCTTTTCCCAATTCAGCATGAAGCTTATCAAAAACAGGTTCTCCTAAACCAATAGGCACATTTTGAATCACACAGGTTACAGTTCCACCCACAGTGTCACCTTGTTTGCGAATATCACGGATATATTCCTCCATAATTACCGCTGAAGCTTCATCAGGGCAACGCACAGGATTGTTTTCAGTTTTTGAAAAGTCTAATTCTTGGTATGGTTTTTCTAAAAAAATTGGACCTACAGAAGAAACGTAAGCATTGATTTTTATTTCTGACAGCATTTGTTTTGCTACCGCTCCAGCCACTACTCTACTAGCCGTTTCACGGGCAGAACTTCTTCCGCCACCGCGGTAATCACGAACACCATATTTTTTTTCATACACATAATCAGCATGGCTGGGTCTGTAATTATCTTTTATATGAGAGTAATCGTCTGATTTTTGATTGGTATTAGGAATAATAAAACCTATGGGTGTTCCAGTGGTTTTACCTTCAAATATTCCGGATAAAAATTGTACATCATCCGGCTCTTTACGTTGGGTAACTATAGCCGATTGTCCCGGCTTTCTTCTTGACATTTCAAATTGAATTGCATCTAAATCTATAGTTATTCCAGGAGGGCAACCATCTATTATACCACCTAATGCTTCACCATGTGATTCTCCAAAAGTTGTTATTCTAAATAGTGTTCCGTAGCTATTTCCTGCCATTATAATTAGTTTTGAACAAAAGTACCATTTTAGTTTAAAGTTTAAAAGCTTATCCCGAAATTTCGGGATAAAGTTTTAAGAAACATTTCACATTTATTGATATTAATTTAATCTTGTCTTAGATTTCTTAACCTTTAATTCCATTTCTATTGCTAATAATTCTATTAATTTGGTAAACTTCAAATTCAAATACATTGAAAAAAAGAAAAGTCGAGTTAGTGGTGATTTCTGATGTACACCTTGGAACTTTTGGTAGTCATGCTAAAGAACTTTATAATTATTTATCTTCTATAAAACCTAAAACGCTAGTATTAAATGGTGATATTATAGATGTATGGCAGTTTCGAAAATCCTATTTTCCAAAAGCACATTTAAAAGTCATACAAAAAATTATAAGTTTTGCATCCAAAGGGACAAAGGTTTACTACATCACAGGAAATCATGATGAAATGCTCCGAAAATTTAGCGATATGAATATGGGTAATTTCGCATTAGTAGACAAGTTAGTTTTAAATCTCGATGACAAAAAGGCCTGGATATTTCACGGTGATGTTTTTGATGCCTCAGTGCAACATTCAAAATGGATTGCCAAACTTGGTGGTTTAGGCTATGATTATTTAATACTTTCAAACCGATTTGTCAATTGGTGTTTATCCAAAATAGGAAGAGAGCCGTATTCTTTTTCTAAAAAAATAAAGGCAAGTGTAAAAAAAGCGGTAAAACACATTTCTGATTTTGAGAAAACGGCAACTGAATTAGCCATCGAAAAAAAATATGATTATGTTATATGCGGGCATATTCATGAACCAAAAATGATTCATCAAGAAACTAAAAACGGGTCAACTTTATATTTGAATTCTGGAGATTGGGTTGAAAACTTAACAGCATTGGAATACAACAAAAAACGTTGGAAATTATATAATTATTCCGAAGCAAATTATATTGAAGAAGAGAACCTTTTTGAGATGGAAGATATTTTAAGCAATCAAATCGTGGCTTCAGCGCTTTTCTCCAAACAAAACATCCTAATGTAATACCGACATAAAAAAGCATCAAAATCCTGAAAAACGTAAATTATATAACTTTTCTATAAAATTTTATAAACTTCATACCCTACTTAATTATACATTTGTATCTATAAAAAACTTACTTATGAAAAAAATTATTTTATCGGCAATAATGTTAATTGGATTAGCATTTACCGCACAAGCACAAGACATTTCAAAAAATGCTTTAGGTCTACGTTTAGGAGATAGCGACGGATTTGGTGGAGAAATTTCATACCAAAGAGGTTTGTCTGATAATAACAGACTTGAACTAGATTTAGGTTGGAGAAACAGTAATAATGTAGATGCGTTCAAACTTACTGGATTGTACCAATGGGTTTGGAATATTGATGGCGGTTTTAACTGGTATGCTGGTGTTGGTGGTGGTTTAGGAAGCTGGAATAACGATACATTTAATGATGATGGAACATTTGTATTTGTGGCTGGAGATCTTGGTATAGAATATAACTTTAATGAAGCACCTATTCAATTAGCATTAGACATTAGACCTGAATTATACTTTTCTGATAACGATAATTTTAGAGAAGATAATTTTGGTCCAGACTTAGCCTTAAGTATTAGATATAGATTCTAGTATTATCTAGAAAACATATTAAAAACGCCACTAGCAATAGTGGCGTTTTTTTTATTTAAAAATAATCTCTTTCTTGGAATTTATCTTGACTACACAAAAAGGATTTGTAAAAGCTTGTGTAACCATACTTCCCGGTTCAGGATTAGTTTCTTTTATGGTGATAACAATATTTTTATCGGTTTCAATAACAGTATCAATCCCTATACTATACCCTCCAGATGTTTTTTCTCCCATATTCAAAACTATAAAATTCGCAGTCTGAACATCATTTGAGCTGATTTTATTTTTTAAATTTTCATCGTTCTGCAACATTGCAATTTCATTTGGCTCCGAAAGAATCTCAAAAAAACGAATACTTGCACCACCGTTTGTCTGTTGCGTCAAGACTTCATATAAAGAACTTTTATCGGAACTTTTTGTAACTGTTGCTCCGCAGGAAACTAAAGCGACAGCCACTAGTGATACTATTATTTTTTTCATTGCAACATTTTATTGGTTAATGGATTAATTTCAAAAAGTTTTACTACTTTTTATTTTAGAAAAATGTAAAATCTATGCGTATTTTTTTATCGCTTTTTTATATAAAGCTTCATAAAGCGGCAAGATGTTTTTGATGTCAAATTGTTTTGCAACTGACAGCGCATTTTCTTTAAATTTATGAAGAGTAGCGTCATCTTTTAAAATTTTCAAAGCGTTTTGTGCCATTTCATCCGTATTTCCAACATTGCTTAAATATCCGGAAATACCGTCAAAATTTACTTCTGGCAAACCTCCGGAATTACTTGAAATTACGGGAACACTCCAAGCCATAGCTTCGAGAGCCGCAAGTCCAAAACTTTCTGTTTCAGATGGTAACAAAAATAAATCAGTATAACTCAAAATTTTATCAATCTCATTACTGTTTCCAAAAAAGATGACTTTATCCTGAATTCCTAATTCCTGACATAAATATTCTGCTTTTTCTTTTTCAGGACCATCCCCTACCATCATCAATTTAGCAGGAATTTCTTTTTGAATATTATAGAAAATTTTAATTATATCCGGAATTCGTTTTACTTTTCTGAAATTACTGATATGCGTAATGATTCTCTCATTTTTATTAGCCATTACGGAACGATGACAAGCTGTACTTGGATCATTATGGTTTTTATCTAATTCTATAAAATTAGGAATTACCTCAATTTCATTTTTAATATTAAATAATTTATGGGTATCATCTTTCAAACTTTGGGAAACCGAAGTAACAAAATCAGATTTGTTAATGCTAAAAGTTACGGCTGGTTTATAAAATGGATGGTTCCCAACTAATGTAATATCAGTTCCGTGAAGTGTAGTCACCATCGGAATATTAATTCCTTCATCTTTCAGCATTTGTTTGGCCATATAACCTGCATAAGCATGAGGAATTGCATAATGCACATGCAATAATTCGATTTTATAGAGCTTTACCATATCCACTAATTTGCTTGACAAAGCCAATTCGTATGGTTGATAATGAAATAACGGATATTCAGGAACATTCACTTCGTGGTAATGCACATTTGGATTTAAAAGTGCCAAACGTACAGGTTGACTATACGTTATAAAATGGATTTCGTGACCACGTCTTGCCAATTCAAGACCTAATTCTGTAGCGACAACACCACTTCCTCCAAAGGTAGGATAACAAACTATTGCAATTTTCATCTATGTATTTTAATGAAACGAAATTAATAAAAATAGGAATGTGTTTTATGGAAATTTAAGTTAAATCTTTAAAGTCTAAAACTTAATACGTTGGATTCTTACCGCATTTAAAATCGCTAATAAAGCGACGCCAACATCAGCAAAAACAGCTTCCCACATCGTAGCTAATCCTCCTGCTCCCATTACCAAAACAATCAATTTAACGGTAAAAGCTAAAAAAATGTTTTGCCAAACAATTTGTTTTGTCTTTTTTCCAATATTAATTGCAGTATAAATCTTAGTGGGTTGATCATTTTGAATAACAACATCAGCAGTTTCAATGGTGGTGTCACTTCCTAAACCACCCATTGCGATTCCTACATTTGCCAAAGCAATTACCGGAGCATCATTTACCCCATCACCAACAAATGCAACGCTTAAATTTTGCTTCAATACAGCCTCTAGTTTTTCAACTTTGTTTTCAGGCAATAAATTTCCGAAAGCCTGATCAATATTCAACTCTTTGGCAACAACAGAAACTATTGATTGATTATCGCCAGAAAGCATAATGGTTTCGACATCTAATTTGTGTAAGTTCCGAATTGCCTCTTTTGCATCTTCTTTAACTTCATCAGCAATAATAAAATAACCAGCATATTTTTGGTTAACAGCAACAAGTATAATTGTAAATGGAATCGCATCAATTTCAGCATGATAAGTGATATTATAATTTTTCATCAACTTAGCATTTCCAACTAAAATCTCTTTTCCATCCACAAAACCTTTTAATCCCAATCCTGGAATTTCCTTTACTTCAGTTACACTAGTAGCTTTTGTATGGTCTTTGGCAAATTCTATAATTGCCGAACCCACGGGATGTGTGGATTTAGTTTCAATTGCGGCTGTATATCGTATCAAATCGGCTTCTGGAATTCCTACAGCTACTACTTTTTGAACTTTGAAAACCCCTTTAGTCAATGTTCCTGTTTTATCAAAAACGACTACTTTGACTGATGCTATTATATCCAAAAACGTAGATCCTTTGAATAAAATTCCGTTTTTACTTGCTGCGCCAATTCCCCCAAAATAACCTAACGGAATAGAAATTACCAATGCGCAAGGACAAGAAATCACTAAGAAAACCAATGCTCTGTACAACCAATCCTTAAAAACATAATTGTCTATAAATACCATTGGAAGCACACAAATTGCTATCGCCAGATAGACCACAATTGGCGTATATATTTTAGCAAATTTCCGGATAAACAATTCGGTTGGTGCTTTTTTTGCAGTAGCTTCCTGAACCATTTCCAGAATTTTCGATAATTTACTATCGGTGAAAGCTGTAGTTACTCCTACTTGAGAAACCGTATTGAGATTAATCATTCCTGCCAGGATTGTTTCTCCTTTAGATTTGGTATCAGGTTTGCTTTCTCCTGTTAATGCTGCAGTATTGAAAGTGGCATGATCAGAAAGTAGTTTTCCGTCTAAAGCTAATTTTTCACCTGGTTTCAATTCTATGATTTCTCCAATGGTTACTTCCGAAGCTTTTTTGGAAACAATATTCACTCCTTCAATTACATTTGCAACATCAGGTCTTTGGTCTAATAATGATTTTATATTCGATTTTGCTCTTCTTACGGCTAACATCTGGAATAATTCACCAATGGCATAGAATAACATTACAGCCACACCTTCGGCATATTGACCAATTCCAAATGCGCCTAACGTAGCAATTCCCATCAAGAAAAATTCAGAAAAAACAGCTCCTTTGCGGATGCTTTCATACGCTTCCTTCAAAACTGGAAAACCTACCGGAATATAAGCTATAACATACCAAACGATTCGAATCCAACCATTAAACCAAGATTGTGGAACATAATTATCAAACAATAATGCAATCAGCAATCCTATAAAACTAATTATGGAAGGTAAAAACATTCTGAAAGTGCTTTCGTTTCCAGTAGAATGATCGTGATCTTCCTCATCATGATGTTCTGACTCACTGTGAGAAGAACAACATCCTGCATCTAGCTCTGCTTTGTTTACTTTTTTTCCTTCTAAAGCACAGCAAGCTTGTTTATCATTCATATCCTGTTTGTGTGTCATTTTAGATAATTTATTTTAAAAAAAGAAGAACTAATAACAATCAAAAGTGGTACTATTACTGTAAAGTTAGTTGAATTTAGTGTTTTATCTTTTGATATAGCACATAAAATTACCGTTAATAATAGCCTGATAATTATTTGTTTACAATAAAATGTTTCAGAATTGAATTCTTTTCGTTTTCAAACAATAATCATAGTGTTTAAAGTACTATTTGTCCTTTTTAGTACTTTTTTTATTAATCCATTTATTCACTTTATAACTAAGATAAGCCGAGCCAGTGCCGATAATTGCTCCTGCAAATACATCACTTGGATAATGAACCCCTAAATGTATTCGAGAATATCCCACTGCTCCTGCCCAAACAAATGATGGGGCAATAACATACCATTTAGGATAAGCCAAACTCAGTGATGTTGCTGTTGCAAAAACTAAAGAAGTATGTCCCGAAGGAAAGGAATTGCCAACAGACGATGTTGCTTGATCGATATCCGGATAGGTTTCAAATGGCCTGTCTCTTTTTATAGTATGTTTCAATGCAGTGGTAATAAATGCATTTACTAAGAATGCTTCTCCTATAAAAATTGCTTGTTTCTTGATGGTACTGTCTTTCTTAATTAAAGCAACCGAATATAGAATAATGGGAGTTGCTACACTGATTGGAACCGCACTATTTGTTACTAATTTAAAAGTAGGATCTAAATTCTTATTTCTATGAACATTGATATCCCGTAAAATATTTATATCACTATTTTGAGCATTTACAAAAGTCATGCAAAAAAGCAATACAATTAGATAGACTTTTGTAAAAACGGTATTCCTATTTTTCATCAAACAGTTTTTATCTCAAATATACTATAATACAGGCAAAATTTGTAATGAAATACTGCTAATAAAATCATTTTAACAAAAAAATAGTCCAAATGAAATTGTCTATAATTTCATTTGGACTATTCTATTATTCCGTCAAAGTAAGCTTAATTTATAATCGCTTCATAAATCACCTTTTGGATATCTTCCCGAATGTTTTCTTTGGATAATCTATTTTCACCTGCTATTGGAAAAGTTCTATTCGATAAAAACACATAGACAATTTGCGTTTCGGGATCAGCCCAAGCCATTGTTCCGGTGTAACCGGTATGACCAAAACTAGTCATCGAAGCGCAACCGCACGTAGGTCCTTCAGCACCTAATTGTGGTTTATCAAAACCAACACCTCTCCTATTTCCTGCCGCACAAAAATAACACGTATTAAAATCTTCAAATGTCTTTTCAGAAAAATACTGCTGATTGCCATAATTTCCTTTTTGCAAGTAAAGCTCCATTATTTTAGCCACATCCATAGCGTTCGAAAAAACACCGGCATGCCCGGAAACTCCGCCTTCTAAAGCAGCAGATAAATCATTGACATATCCTTGTAAAAGCTGATGACGGAAATACGTATCTGTTTCTGTTGGTGGAATTCTGTTTTTATCAAATTTTCCTAACGGATTGAAACTGGAATTATTCATTCCGAGTGAGCGATAGAAATTCTCCTGAATCAAAATATCTAATGTTTTACCCGTTGTTTTTTCTAAATAATCTTTCAAAATCATAAAAGTAAGATCGCTGTACTTGTATTCTTTTTTCAAGGAAAGCTTGCTCTTAACAATCATTTTCATAATGGTGTCGCTAAAATCATTTCTTATAAAAAGACTGTCTGTCATTCGTTTAGAAAACTGCTCTTCGGATGTTTTTCTAAAATAAACTTCCGAAGGAAATTTAGATTTATCCATTGTCGCTTTATAAAATGGAATTCCTGCGGCAAGACCTGCATAATGAGACAATAAATCTTTAAAATTAATATTGGCTTTATTGGAATCTTTAAAAATGGGAGACATGGTTCCTAATGTAGTTTCCAGATTTATTTTTTGCTGATCGTATTGCAACATAACATTCGGCAACGTAGCCAGAATTTTTGTCAACGAAGCAACATCATAAATATCTGAATCTTGAACTTTAATCGTTTTATCATACGTATGGTGCCCGAATGATTTTTGATAAATAACTTTACCTTTTCTGGCTACCAAAACTTGAATTCCAGGTGTCATTTTACCATTAATAGCTTTATTGGCAATGGCATCAATTTTGGATAAAATTTCAGCATTCATTCCCACATTTTCAGGAGTTGTAAATCCTAAACGATTTAATTTTTCAGTTGCTAAACCATCATTTACTTTGAAGCTTGTATTAATAGAAACCGGTAATTTTCCTTTGGCTTCAATCGCTCCAAAAATTAGTTCTGCAGAAACTATTTGTGCAATCGTACTGTTTTGATAAGAAACAACCAATCCTTCGAAATCATCAAAATTTGTAATGGGTAATAACGAATACGGTTTTGCAAAAACATCCAGAATTACATTATTGTTTTTAGCTAAAAAATTGATTTTAAACAATTCATTAGATTTTAAATCATCGTTTCTAAAAGCTACATCTGATTTATGATATCCAATGATTACAGTTGTAAACGCTTGCAATTTTACTTGTAAACTATCTAAATTAGTATCTGCAACTACAGTTACGTCAGCGTATTTTTTTAAAGTCGAAACAAAAGCATCATTACTGTCATCTCCTATTTTTACATAAGCTATTTTTTGTTTGTCCAAATTTTTTATTGGTAAAACAGCAGCCGTATTTTTTAGAACAGTAATTGCGTTTTCATACAACTCATATTGTAAAGCATCATTTTCAGATGAGTTTAAATCGTTATATAAATTTTCTGTTGCAATAGGTTTATAAGAGTTTAAACCTGCTTTGTATTTAAATTTCAAAATTTTCTTTACTGAAAAAGCCAATCTTTCGTCAGAAAATAAATTAGCTGAATACGCCAGCTTAAATTTTTCAATTGCTGAAGGAACATCTTCAGGAAATAACAGCACATCATTTCCAGCCATAAAAGCTTCAAAATTAATTTCGCTTGGTAATTTAAAGTTACTTACACTTTTCATATTCAAAGCATCGGTAAAAACAAGTCCTTTGAATCCTAATTCTTTTTGAAGAATATCAGTTACGACATTATAGGAAATCGATGAAGGATAATTAGGTCTTGACTCTAAACTGGGAACGTTTAAATGCGCCACCATAACAGAAGAAAGTCCTTCACGAAACATTTTTTTATACGGATAAAACTCTACATCCATTAATCTTTCTTTCGAAAAATTAATCGTTGGTAATCCTTTATGTGAATCCGTTTCAGTATCGCCATGACCAGGAAAATGCTTTCCTGTGGAGAAGATTCCTTGACTCTGAACCCCTTTCATTAAAGCAATGGCGCGTTCTGTAACTTTGAATTTATCTTCGCCAAAAGAGCGAAAACCTATTATAGGATTTCTGGGATTTGTATTAATATCAAGAACTGGAGCAAAGTTAAATTGCAAACCCAATCGTTTGCTTTGTTTTCCCATCTGAAGACCAACTCTCTCCAATAATTTCATATCCTGGATGGCTCCAAGTGTCATATTCCAAGGATAACGATAGGTAGAATCTAATCGCATGCTCAATCCCCACTCAGCATCACTACCAATAAACAAAGGGATTTTTGACTTCGATTGAAAACGATTGGATAATTTAACTTGACGAACAGGACCACCTTGAAAGAAAATCAATCCTCCAATTTTGCTTTCCTGAATCAGTTTATCAATGCCCTTGAAGTGTACAGTATCTTTATTAGAATAAGCGGCAACCATAAATAATTGCCCAAATTTCTCCTCTAAAGTCATAGCATTGTAAACACTATCAACCCATTTATTTCCTTCAGGAGATAATTCAAAAAGTGTGGGTGTATTACTCGATTTGATACTGTCCAAATTTTCAATTTTGGACGGAATGTTGGCTACAATTACTTTATTCTTATTAATTTTTGTCCCAACACAACTTGAAGCAACAAAGAAAATTAAGACATAAAATAAAACAATTTTGATGCCTATTTTTCTCATTGAACTGTTTTGTTTAAAAAAAGCGACTATGCCAGCTATCGATGGCAGGAACTTCCCAAGATTCATTGTATTCTTCTATATTATTAACTAAATTATTGAAAACTATAGTGTTTTCAGTAACCGCTTTATCTTTTACCATTTTCTTGAAATCAATCAAAGGCTTGTGGGCTATATGCTCTCCAAGTTTGAAAGTAACATTCATTTTATCCAATAAATCAACCGTGTATTTTTGTTCTAAACTTTGAATAAATTCCACAGATGAATCTATAGAACAACCTGTAGCTGCTTGTACATCCTGATTTACGGCAATAATGATAAATCGGTTGTATTTTAATTGATACGATGATTCTAAACTGGTACCGTGTGCAGCCCAACCTTCAAGAAAGGATTGCAAAGCGGTTTCTATTTCAGAAAACTCGGCATCCGAAAATTTTCTGTTTGATTGATAAATCCAGATTCTGGATTCTTCGGGTAAATTTTCAAATGGAACGTACATAATATTATTTTTTTCTAGATTTTCAGAAAATTAAAAATTTACTTTTTTGCTAAATCAGTTATAACTTTAAAATATCTAAATTCTTTATTTTTTGGATCAAAGAGTTCAATTTCAGTATAACTCACTTTTATACTATCTTTTTTATTAATCTCATTATTAGTTAATAAAGAGGCTGTTTCAAAGTAATCTAATAACAGAAAACTAAAATTTCTTCCATTTTTATCTTTTACCTGAAGTGTGATAAATTGTTCGGTTTTTATTTCGGTTACTTCACCTTCAATAAAAGCAATCTCTTTTACTTCCTCTATAGAATCATCTTCATCAATAGATCTTTTGCCCATTTCCATAATAATTTCGGGACAACTAACCATCATTTTCATTGCTACTTTTTCTCCTAAGTTTTGCATTCCTTTTTCATCATCAAAACTTATTTTATCTTCCGATTTAAATTCTGAAAGATGAGAAGAATAACTTTGTATCATACACACTCCAACTTGGGTCTGCATCTCCTTTTTATTCATCTTAAAATAATCTATCTTTTTTGCATTTAAACATTCACAAGTTTCTTTTCCAATAACATCAAAAATATCCTGAGAATATGACACTGAATTACAAAGTACAATTAGAATAAAAAATATTTTTTTCATAATTACAAATCTTGTGCATTAGCAATTAATTCAGCAATATCCATAACTTTTACTTCGCCTTCCTTTTCTTTGTTTTTAATACCGTCAGTCATCATGGTATTACAAAAAGGACAACCCGCAGCAATAATTTCTGGTTTTGTTTCTAATGCATCTTCGGTTCTTTCAACATTGACTTCCTTGTTTCCAGGTTCAGCATCTTTAAACATTTGGGCACCACCGGCACCACAACATAAACCGTTAGCTTTAGAACGTTTCATTTCTACTAATTCAGCATCCAATTTAAGAATCAAATCTCTTGGCGCTTCATACACATTATTGGCTCTTCCTAAATAGCAAGGGTCATGAAAAGTAATTCGTTTTCCTTTAAATTGTCCTCCTTCAATAGTCAATCTTCCGTCGTCTAACAACGATTTCAAAAACTCAGTATGATGAACAACTTCATATTTTCCGCCTAATTCTGGGTATTCGTTTTTTAGTGTATTGAAACAATGCGGACAAGCAGTAACAATTTTTTTTGCTTCGTATGCATTCAAAACCTCGATATTCATCATGGCTTGCATTTGAAACAAAAACTCATTTCCGGCTCTTTTTGCAGGATCACCGGTACAACTTTCTTCAGTACCCAAAACGGCAAAAGGAACATTGGCACGATTTAAAATTCGAACAAATGCCTTCGTTATTTTCTTTGCTCTATCGTCAAAACTTCCAGCACAACCTACCCAAAATAAAACTTCTGGTTGTTTCCCTTGAGCTAACATTTCGGCCATAGTTGGCACTATTAAATTCTCTGACATACTATTTTGTTGATTCGGTTATTTGCTTATTTGATTAATCACAAATTCTTAATTTATAAATCGGTTATTCGTTAAACAAATAACCAATTAAACGGTTTAACGACTATTCGTTTTTCCAATTCAATCGATCTTGCTGATTGTATTGCCATGGCGCACCATTATTCTCTATATTAGTCATCATCGCATTAATTGGCATTGGTGCAGCACTCTGCTCCATTACTAAATAGCGTCTCATATCCATGATAATTGAAAGCGGACTAATATTTACAGGACATTCCTCTACACACGCATTACATGATGTACATGCCCAAAGTTCTTCAGGAGTGATATAATCGTTCAATAATGTTTTATTATCCGGAATAAAAATACCTTTATTAGCATCAATATTTCTTCCTACTTCTTCCAATCGATCTCTTGTATCCATCATGATTTTACGTGGAGACAATTTTTTCCCGGTTATATTCGCAGGACAAGATGAAGTACAACGACCACATTCGGTACAGGTATAAGCATTCAATAACTGAACCCAATTTAAATCCTGAACGTCACTGGCTCCAAATTTACTTGGAACTGCATTTTCATCTACTGGTGCTGCTGCAAAAGGATCAGCATTTGGATCCATCATTAGTTTTACTTCCTTGGTAACGGATTCTAAATTGTCAAATTGTCCTTGAGGATTTAGATTCGCAAAATACGTATTTGGAAACGCTAACAGTATATGTAAATGTTTAGAAAAATAAAGATAGTTCATGAAAATCAAAATTCCGGTAATATGCAACCACCAGAATATTTCGGAAAGAAGCATCACTAATTCATTTGACATTCCATTGAATAATGGCTCAATAAATTGACTTATTGGAAATGAACCTGCCTTAATAAAATGAGAAAAACCTCCAGGCACATGCTGTAAATGCAAATCAGAAGCATTCATCAATAAAAACAATGTCATTAAAACTACCTCAAAATACAAGATGTAATTAGCATCGTTTTTAGGTGCTCCAGCCAAATCAGGATTAGCAAATCGCTTTAGTTTGATGATATTTCTTCTTATCCAAAAAGAAGCAACTGCAACTAAAACTAAAAGAGCCAAAATTTCGAAAGAAGCAATCAGTACATCGTACGTAATTCCTAAAAAAGCAAAAACACGATGCGTCCCAAAAAGTCCGTCAATAATAATTTCTAATAATTCTATGTTTATAATTACAAAACCTACATAGACAATAATATGCAATACTCCAGCAATAGGTCTTTTCACCATTTTAGATTGACCAAGAGCAATCATGGCCATATTAGTCCATCGTGCTTTGGGGTTATCTGAACGATTTACATCGGTTCCAAGATTGATATTCCTTCTAATTTTTTTAACACTGTTGAAAAAATATCCAAAACCAATTACCAATAGAATGGCAAATAAAATATTGTCTAAATAGCTCATAATTGCTAATTTTTTACATTAGGTATAGAATCGTTTACAGGAGCAACATAAGGCTTGTTTTTCTTTCCAAACAAAGAAATATTTACATATCTAGTTGGGTAAAGTCGAACATCCTGCAATAATAATTCTAATTCTTTTGTGGAACTTTTAATATTCTGGTAGAAAGCTTCATCGTTCAATAATTTGCCCATAGATCCTTTACCAGATTCTAAACCAGTCATAATACCATCGACTCTGGCTAAAGTTGCATTTAGATTTTTAACCGTTTTACCCAAATCAGCTTTATTCAGCGAATCAGATATTTTAGAAAAATTTCCGGATATTTTATTAAAATTAGTAACAACTCCATTGATTTGAGTTTTGTTAGCATCTAATAATGTATTAACGCTTAAAGAAGCTTTATGAAATTGTTCAATAGTCTTACTCAATTCCGCTAAAGTAAGTTTTAAATCCTGCTGTCCTTTTTGGTCTAAAACATTATTCAATCCTGAAATTAATTTTTCAGTACTTCCCAATAACTTTTCTAATTTTTCCTGAAGTGGTGCTAATTGATCTCCAACTTTATCTGTTAGTCCTAATTTTACTCCGCCTTGTAATTTTTGACCATCAATAGCTAATGTTTTATCATCAAAATTAGGAATGATTGCAATTTGTTTTCCTCCAATAAATCCTGGCTCATAAATAGAAGCTGTACTCGATTTAGAAATTGGAAAATCAGTTTTTAATTGTAATTCAACTAATAATACACCTGTGTTTTCATCAATTGTGATACTGCTAACTTTACCAATAACTAATCCGTTTAGTGTAACCGGCGCAGATGTGGCTAAACCTTCTACACTTTTATATTCGACATAAAATGTTTTGTAATTGGTAAAAAGGTCTCTTCCTTTCAAAAAACTGTAGCCCCAGATAAACAATAAAATAGATGCAATTACTAAAATAGCAGTTTTAATTTCTCGTGTTATTTTCAAAATTTAAGTATTTTTTACAAATTTAATATAAAATATTTGACTTGTTGTAATTATTTAAGTGCTTCTTGAATACTAATATTCTTTCCATCTTTAATTGCAATTATATACGCTGAAGTATACCCTTTGGATTTCACAACTTTCAAATCCTCTTTTGCAGTGTTATAGTCTGATGTTAAGCCATATGCATACTTATATAAAGATCCATTGCTTGTTGTCATCGAAACATTTTTTAATCCTTTAAAATTTGAAGGATTTAATTTAATATTTTTATTTCCGGCGGCAAATTGAACTTTAAAAACTACATCAGAATTTTGTGTTTTCGACTCTTGCTTTTGCGAAACTTGTTTTTCTATAACTCGTTTTGATTTAGTACTCTTTGAAGTATCTTTTATCTCATTTTCGACTACTTTTTTAGATGGCAGCTCTTCATAATCATCATTGGATGGTGTTCCAAAATATTCTTTCTTGTAAGCAATAATAGCTGATGCAATAGCTTCTGCCATATTATTTTGTCCTTCCTCTGAATTTAAATAAAGACCTTCTTCGCTATTGGATAAAAAACCCAATTCAATCAATACACTTGGCATATAAGCCGCATCCAAAACCCATAGCGGAGTCTGTTTTATACCTCTTGATTTTCGATGTAATTTATTTTTAAAATTACTCTCAATTTTTGAAGCCAGATTTATGCTTCGATCTAAATAATCTTCTTGCAGAATTTTTAATCCTATCAAGGTTTCAGGATTCTTGGGGTCAAAACCTTTGTAGGTTTGCTTGTAATCCTTCTCCAGTAATATCACCGAATTTTCTTGTTTTGCAATTTCTAAATTACCTTTACTTCTTGCCAAACCCATTACAAAAGTTTCTGTGCCAAAAGGAATTGGATTATCAACAGAATTACAATGGATAGAAACAAATAAATTAGCATCGATACTATTTGCTTTTTTTGGTCTATCCTTTAATTCTATAAAAACATCTGATTTTCTGGTATAAACAACTTGAATATTATTATCTTTTTTGAGGTATTTTTCTAATTTCAAAGTCGTTTTAAGAGCAATTTCTTTTTCAACAAAGCCATGATAGGAATTCCCCGGATCTTTACCTCCGTGACCCGCATCTAAAATAACCGTAAACTTTTGATTGGATTGAGAAAACGTGTTTGAGCAGAAAAATAGAAATAGAGCTAAAGTTGTGGTTTTGAATCCTACGGTTATTTTCAAAATATAAGTATTTTTTTACAAATTTAATATAAAAAAGATAAGCTATTACTATTTAATTACGTCTTGGATATTAACTTTCTCTCCATTTTTAAATGCAATCAAAAACGCAGAATTATATCCTTTTTCTTTCGCCTCGTTGAGTTGCTTTTTTGCTTCATCATAATCTGAGGTTTCACCATACATATATTTGTAAACCCTGTTTTCATAGGCTACAGAAATATTTTTAAGTCCATTAAAATTTCTTGGAACTAAATCTAATCTTTTACTACTGGCAGAAAGTTGCACTTTGAATAAAGGCTTAGCATTATCAACAGCTTTTTTTACTTGCAATGATTCTGCTGCGGCTTGTGGAATCATTTTTGGTTTCGCAGGAGAAACTGTATCTCTTATAGGTTTTTCGTTGATTTTTTGCGAAGGCAACTCTTCAAAAATTTCAGTTTCACCATTGCCAAAATATTCTTTTTTATAACTGATAATTGCATCAGCGATAGCTTTGGCAATTTCATTTTGACCGTCTTCAGAATTTAATATATTTCCTTCAATAGAATTCGAGATAAATCCCATTTCGATTAATACTCTAGGCATGTAAGCTTTATGAAGTACCATAAAAGGTGCTTGCTTTACTCCTCCTCCTCTTATTTTTTTTCCTAAATCTGCAAAAGAATCTTCTACCTTACTTGCTAATGAAATACTATTGTCTAAATATTCTTCCTGCATCAAAGTCATTCCTATCATAGTCTCCGGAGAGTTTGGATCAAATCCTTCGTATTTTTGTTTGTAATCTTTCTCTAATGTTATTACAGAGTTCTCTTTTTTAGCAGCTTCAAGATTTGACGCTACTTTACTTAAACCCATTACGTAGGTCTCAGTTCCATCGGCAGCGGTATTTCTATTGGCATTACAATGAATCGATACAAAAATATTAGCGTTAAATCTATTGGCAATATTCGCTCTTTCAATTAAATCAATAAACACATCTGTTTTTCGGGTGTAGTTGACATTAATCTGTGGTGTTGCTTCTAATATTTTTCCAACTTTCAAAACTACTGCCAAGGCAATATTTTTTTCTACACGCCCTTCATAAACAGCACCAAAATCATGTGCTCCGTGGCCTGCATCTAAAGTTACCTTGAAAATATTGGATTGACTAAAGCTCGATAAAGAAATTATCGTCAAAATAAAAGTTAATATTATTTTTATTTTATATGTAATACGCATAAATCCAAAAGTTAATTTAATTAAAACACTACCCTCATAAAATTTTTTATTTGGCTATTTTTGACAAAAAATTATATGTAAGTTTGACATGTCAAAAAACAGGCCATAATTTTACAAAAATAGCATTTAAACCTTTGCATACAAACTTATTTAATATCGTTTTATTATCATTTTTCCTGTCATTGGGGTGTGGTAAATTATATTCTCAAGATATAACAAAAAAAAAGACGGCTATATTCGCAAAAAAACAAGCAGACACTACCAATTTAGATACTAGTAAAAAAAATACTGCTCCTTTATCAGTTAAAAAAGAAGCTGACTCCATAAAAAAAGACAGTGTAAAACCTCAAAAAGCGTTTCTTGATGGAAAGGTTAAATACAAAGCAGATCAATATGCTAAAATTGACCAAAAGAAAAAGCTCATCACATTGTATGATAAAGCGGAACTGTATTATCAAGATGTCGAATTGAAATCTGGTATAATCGTAATGGATTATGAGAAAAACGAAGTCTATGCGGGCCGTATTAAAGACTCCACTGGTGCTTATACTCAATACCCAAATTTCAAGCAAGGCGCAAATGTAGTAGAACCAGATTCTATTCGTTTTAATTTTAAAACAAAAAAAGCTTTAATCTGGAATTCCAGATCAGATCAAGGAGAATTTAAAATTAAAGCTTCTATAACAAAAAAAGAAAATGACTCTGTTTATTTTTTAAAAGGAGCTCGTTTTACCACTTCAAAAGATGTTGACAACCCTGAATATTATTTCCAAACCAACAAAGTAAAATTTATTCCGGGCAAAAAAGTAGTTACCGGATTGACTAATATGGTCATTGCAAATGTTCCTACTCCTATAGCTTTACCGTTTGCTTTTTTTCCAATGAGTAAAGAAACCAGCATTTCAGGATTGATTTTACCCAGCTATAACGACTCTAACAATCGTGGATTTTCTCTTCAAAATTTAGGATATTATTTTGCCCTTAGCGACAATTATGATTTAACCGTTTTGGGAGATTATTATACTAATGGAAGTTATGGATTGCGTTTTGAATCCAGTTATGCCAAAAGATATAATTATAGAGGAAACTTAAACGTTCGATTTGAAAATTTGATTACCAGCGAAAGAGGATATCCAGATTATTTGAAACAAAATATTTATAACATTCAATGGTCTCATTCCAAAGACTCTAAGTCAAATCCTAATTCGAGTTTTTCAGCATCTGTGAATCTTGGAAGCAGTAAATACTTCAAGCAATCCATCAATCAAGTTAATATTGGATCGAATCTTAATAATACATTAAGCTCTTCCATTTCATATTCAAAAACATTTACTTCAGTTCCACAGGTTAGAATGTCTTTGACAGCATCACATTCACAAAATACTCAAACGGAAGAAATTAATATGACTTTACCAACACTACAATTGAGTGTGGACAGAATTTATCCTTTTGTAGGTAAGGACGGTGTCAAAAAAGGTTTTTTCAAAAACATCAATTTACAATATAATTTAAACGGTAGAAACAGTATAGTAACAACTGATTCTTTATTCTTTAAACCGCAAATGTTTAGAGATGCAAAAGTTGGTTTTCAACACAGCATTCCATTAAGCACCAATTTTAAATTATTTAAGTATTTCAGTGCATCAACCTCTATGAATTATGAGGAAATTTGGTATACCAAAACAATTGAAAGAAGCTATGATGTTGACCAAAGTAAAGTTGTTGATAAAACCATAAATGGATTTGACGCTTTTAGAACATACTCCTTTTCATCCAGTATAGGAACAACCATATATGGAACTTTTAATTTTGGCAAAGACAAAAAAATAAAATCCATAAGACACGTCATGAGACCATCTGTTTCGTACGGCTACACTCCTAGTTTTGAAAAGTATTATGATACTTATGCTTCTGATGCAACCGGGACCATGATAAAGCAATATTCAAGATTCGAAAGTGGAATTTTTGGTGCTCCGGGATTAAATAATTCCAATACGTTAGGTTTTGATTTGAGTAATACTTTTGAAGCAAAAGTTACAGACAAAGACAGTACCAAAGTAGAACCTAAAAAAATAATGCTGCTAAATAACTTGAACCTTTCCACTAGTTATAATCTTGATGCAGATGGCGTAACTACACTTGCTTTTTCTCCAATAAGAGTTAGCGGTGGTACAACATTATTAGACAATAAAATGAATGTGAATTTTGGAGCTACATTAGACCCTTATGCCATTGACAATTCAGGAAACCGAATAAATGTGTTCAACATTGATAATGGCGGAAGTCTTTTTAGAATGACCAGTTCTAATATGACTTTAAATTACTCTATTTCGAGCCAGGGCAAAGACAAAACCGATAAGGACAAGAATACCCAAAGTCAACGAAATGGTGGTCGTGAAGATGATTTATTTGGGACAAATACTGATTTAGGTGACAGCCGAAGAAGTCAATTTGATGAAGAGGATGAAGACGAAGGCGAAGATAAAATCTCAGAATTTTTCAATTCAAAGTTACCTTGGGACATGACATTTGCTTATTCCCTGACATACGGAAATAATAATAGAGAAAATAAAATCATTGGTAATTCTATAATGATTTCAGCAAATGCTGACATAACTCCAAAATGGAAAGCCGGTGTATCTACAGGTTATGATTTTGTACAAAAAGGAGTTACTTTCACACAGCTTCGTTTTGAAAGGGATTTATTGAGTTGGAGAATGGATTTCAACTGGTCCCCATTTGGAACAAATGCAAATTGGGGTTTCTTTATCGGAATAAAATCTGGTGTTCTTAGTGATATCAAATGGGACAAACGAAGCACAATAAACCGATAATTCATTCTTAACCTTTAACTAAATAAAAAAACAACTGTTTTATGAAAAAAATAATTTTTACAGAAAATGCTCCGGCACCAATCGGGCCTTATAACCAAGCTGTTCTTAAAGGAAATACGCTATATACTTCCGGTCAGATTGCAATTAATCCTGCAACTGGAGAATTGACTACGGAAACTATTGAAGCGGAAACTGAGCAAGTAATGCAAAACATGAAAGCCGTACTTGAAGCAGCAGGAATGTCATTTGAAAATGTTGTAAAAACAACCATATTCATCATGGATATGAATGATTTTGGAAAAATAAATACCGTTTATGGTTCTTATTTTAACGAAAAAACCGCTCCAGCTCGTGAAACGGTTCAAGTAGCTTGTTTGCCAAAAAATGTAAATGTTGAAATTTCAATGATTGCAATACTTTAGTTAAGTATTCAATCATTTAGATTTTTATTTGTTGGCAATATGATACGCAATAAGTCCATCAATTGGTCTTCTAAGTACATTACCTAATTGTAATTCATATTTATCGAAAGTCTCTTGCAATTCATCTTTCAAATAAAACGCAATAGATCCAACAAAGTGAACAGGTACTTCCTTGCAATTATCAAATTGTTTAATATAATTTTTTACAAAAGATTTCATTCCTTTTAAAATTATTTTTCTACAGAACTCAGTGTCTTTATGTTGAATTAAGAACTTTGCAAATGTTGCTAAGTAAGCATTAGGATTTGCTTCTTTGTATAATTTACTTTTAATAGCATCAGGATCTAAATCGTATTCTTTCTCAAATTCTACTGCCAATTCTTTTGGCATTTTATTGAAATAATACTTTCTGATTAATTCTTTTCCAAAAACATTACCACTACAATCATCCATAACGATATATCCTAATGATTGTACTTTTTGATGCAATTCTTTTCCATCAAAATAACTACAGTTAGATCCGGTTCCTAATATGCTGACAATAGCTTTTTCACCTTTAGGCGTTGTAGCGTAAACTGCAGCGTAAGTATCCTCTTCAACTACAATAATTGCGTTAGGAAAATAGTTTTGAAAAATTTGTGAAAGTGAAATTTTCATTCTATCAGTTCCACAGCCTGCACCATAGAAAAATAAATGAGTGGCCTCTTTTTTATTTTGCAATATATCAAAACGATCATTTAGACGTTCAATAATTTCATCTCCATCTAGAATTTCTGGATTTAATCCTAATGTTTGTGTGGTGAACAATACTTTTCCGGCATCATCTATCGCAATCCAATCGGCTTTAGTAGAACCACTATCAACTAATAATCTCATTTTTTTTGGTTTTTTTGGTTTTTGTGTTTCGTTTTCTAGTTTAAAATGTGAGCAGTATAAAATTTACATTCAAAAAAGTAAACAAAAAATAAAATCCCGTTAAATATGATATAACGGGATTTGTAAATATAAAGAATTATTTTAAACCTGCAATATGTACAGATAAATCAATTAACTTGCTAGAATAACCATATTCATTATCATACCAAGAGATGATTTTGAAAAAAGTAGAGTTCAATCCAATTCCTGCATTAGCATCAATGATAGATGTTCTTGAATCAGATACGAAATCTTGAGAAACAACTAAATCTTCAGTATATCCTAAGATACCTTTCATTGTAGTTTCAGAAGCATTTTTCAATACAGCCATAATTTCTTCGTAAGTAGTTTCTTTTTCAACTTTAACAGTTAAATCAACTACAGAAACATCAGTTGTAGGAACACGCATTGACATACCTGTTAATTTTCCGTTCAATGAAGGAATAACTTTTCCTACTGCTTTAGCAGCACCTGTAGAAGATGGGATGATGTTGCATGAAGCAGCACGTCCACCTCTCCAGTCTTTTCTAGAAGGGCCATCAGTAGTCATTTGAGTTGAAGTTGTTGCGTGAACAGTAGTCATCAACGCTTCAACAATTCCAAAGTTATCATTGATAACTTTAGCTAATGGAGCTAAACAGTTAGTAGTACAAGATGCATTAGAAACAACCATATCAGTTGCTAAAGCTTCCTCATGGTTTACTCCCATTACAAACATTGGAGCATCAGCAGAAGGAGCTGAAATAATTACTTTTTTTGCACCACCTTTGATGTGCTCGTTTGCAGTTTCAATAGTTGTAAAGAAACCTGTACATTCAGCAACTACATCAACATCAACTTCATTCCATTTTAAATCTGCAGGATTTCTTTCAGCAGTAATACGAATGTTTTTTCCGTTTACAAAAAGTTTTCCATCTGTAACTTCAACAGTTCCATTGAAACGACCGTGAACTGAATCATATTTTAATAAGTAAGCTAAGTGATCTACATCTAATAAATCATTGATTGCTACAACTTCTACATTATCTCTGTTGAAAGACTCTCTAAAAACAATTCTTCCAATTCTTCCAAATCCGTTTATTCCTAATTTTACTTTTGACATTTTACTTTAATTTTTTTGTTTATTTTTATTAACTCAACCTAAAGTCTAATTTCCTCACAATAAACTTTAACCACTTATGTAGACATAATGTCTGAAACTCTCAATAATTCTCTATCAATCATTGTTTTTCCTTTAATTGCTTGTTCTAAAGGCGTTAACGCTACTTTATCATTTTGCAATCCAACCATATAATTTGACTTTCCTTCCAATAAAGATTCAACGGCTTTTACACCTAATCTACTGGCTAAGACTCTGTCAAAACAAGATGGGGAACCACCTCGCTGCATGTGACCTAAAACTGAAACTCTAACATCATATTCAGGCAAATTGGCTTCAACATAATCTTTTAATTCGAATACATTTTTCCCAATTTTATCTCCTTCAGCAATAACAACTATACTGGATGATTTTCCTGAAGCTTTACTTTTTTGCAGTGACTCTAATAATCGGTCTAAACCTAAATCTTCTTCAGGAATTAAAATTTCTTCGGCTCCTGCACCAATACCTGCATTCAAAGCGATATGCCCAGCGTCTCTTCCCATTACTTCTACAAAGAATAATCGGTTGTGAGAACTTGCAGTATCTCTAATTTTATCAATTACATCAACTACAGTATTTAAAGCAGTATCGTACCCTAGAGTATGACTCGTCCCAAAAATATCATTATCAATAGTTCCTGGGATTCCCATTACTGGAAAATTAAATTCGGTATTGAATAATAAACCTCCGGTAAAAGTTCCGTCACCTCCTATTACCACTAAAGCGTCAATTCCTGCTTTAGTAAGATTTTCGTGTGCTTTCTTTCTTCCTTCTGGAGTTTTAAATTCTAAAGATCGAGCCGATTTAAGAATCGTCCCTCCTTTATTTACAATGTTGTTTACACTTCGAGGTCCCATTTCTTTGAAGTCTCCTTCAATCATTCCTTGATATCCTCTATAAATCCCTATGCATTCTATATTATGATAAGCACATGTTCGAACAACTGATCGAATAGCTGCATTCATTCCTGGCGAGTCTCCTCCCGAAGTTAGAACGCCAACTTTTTTTATTGTTTTTGGCATTATTTAAGTATTAAAGTGTAAAATTAGCAAACATTCAGCACTTTTAAAGCTGTGTTTTTAATAAATTAGTAAACCGTTTCAAATTCAAACGTTTTCGTTGATAAGTTTTTGGGAAAACAAAATAAAAAGGATTTTATTTAACAAAATTGAAAAATAATCGATTTTTATTTGATAATTAACAATTCGCTTGTTTTTTTCATTAAGAATCAAGACAATACATTAACTATTTGTTACTAAGATACAAAAAGAGCGTTTTCTTCTGTAAACTTTAAAAAATAATTATGATTTTATGCAGCGATGACTGTTCGAAATATTAATCGCCAGCAACATTAAAATGCATTTTTATTCAGAATTCGTAGTTTTTATATTCAAAAAGACCAACTATTAGTTTTCCTCAGGAAGCAAACCTTCTTGGTTTTTCTTGACCTTTTTGGGAACGGATTTATTTGATTTAGAAAAATTAATATAATCCGGAGACATATCAGAATCTTGATCTTCGGCAACAGGAACAGTAGCTCGGTCTATTTTTAGATTTTTAAAAATTTTATTGACTAGCTCTTTAAAAGTATCAAAATCGACCTCATAAGAAACCCCTAAACCTTGTGTATATCCAATTCCTTGACCTATATAATTAATATCATTCTCTTTATTAAAAAGACGTAAATTAAGTGTTCCGTCTTCATTTACTCTATACAAAACTTCAACATCTCCTACGATTGCTGATTCATTAATCCCTCCAAAAGGAACTCCTAGTTTTCCATTGATAGTAATTCTTTCATTAATTTTTGATGAAATTGTAGCAACAAATCGTCCGTCAGTCTCTTTTCCTATTCTTCTGTCGGCGCCAATAAAATTAAGACCTACTTTAAATTTCTCATCATCCGATTGTATGATTCCACCAAGTATACTAGAAGCTGTCTCAAATAAACTTCCTGAAAAATCAGATTGACTCACTCCTTCCGGACTTAAAAATCCACCAGATGACAATAAATACAAAGCTTGAGTTTGTCTTACATCTTTATCGTTTAATTTATATTGAATTTCTGATTTCAAAACATTACTTACTGTTGGGAATTCAATATTAAAATCAGGTTCCGGACTGGTCAAATCGCCTCGAATACCAATCACTACTTCAACAGGAACTTTAGTGTTAAACGATGAATTATCTAACAATACAGCAGGATTTGCTGTAGTTTTATATACCGCTTCAAGGTTTAATTGTGCTCTCATCGGATTTCCTTCCCAAGAAATAGAACCACCTTTTCTAACAGCAAATTTCTTATCAATAAGTCCTCCATATTTAAAATTATAGGTTCCCTCATACGCCTGGAAATCCCCCCACATATTGAATTTTCCTAAAGTATTTATTTTAAACAATAAAGATCCAAAACCTTTCCCTTTCATTCCATGACCAGTATTTCGATCCAAAATTACTTCTACTTCAGCATCTGGTGTAATATCTAAATCAAACTCTAATTCCAGTCCGTTATAGTTTCTGGAATTATCCGTAATTCCGTTTTCTAGATTGTATTTTTCTTGAGCGGTCACAAAATGTAGAAAAACATTATCACTTACGCTTTCGGCATTATTAATAGGGATTTTAACGGCTGTTCCTTTTTCAGATTTTGCGTCAACTTTTATAAACAAAGAATTTGTTGGACCTTTTATAGTGGCTATACCGTCAATAAAAGCAGTTCCGTAATAAGCGGCATCTTCACTGTCTTGAGTATCTAACGCTAAAAGCCTTTTGGAATTAATGGCTAAATCCAGCTTCCAATCTGCAAAATTATTATGTTCAATACTTCCGTTCAATTTCCCTATCGTTCCGTATTTTGTATCCGTAAGGGTATTATTTCTAAACAGAAATTTTTCATCGGTAAGGTCAATAATGGTATTGTTGCTCAATGCATAATCAACATTCAAATACGGAATAGTTATACCGGCATCGTCCAAAAATAAACGCCCATTAATATTCGGTTTTTTAAGATTTCCTTCAATAGTGGCATTACCGGAAATAGAACCCCTAATATTCGATAAAACCTCCCCGCCAAGCGAGTTAAGAGTTGCAATGTTAAACTTTTCGAATTTTAGTTTTAAATCCAGAATAGTTTCTTTGTTAACTATTTCAAAGCTTCCATTGGCATTAAAAGATTCAAAATTTTTATTTTCTAAATTAGAATTTATGGTAAACTTTCTAAGGCTTTCATCCCCTTCAATTTCAAAATTCAAAGTACCTAAATCTGTTTTATTGACATTCAAATTATCGATTACTATAGAAGATGTAGGCTGATAAACATTATTATTTTGCTTGAAATTTACCTCGCCATTTATATTTCCATGCGTAACAAACTTGTTATTGGCGGGCGTAATTTGGTTTAGATCTACATCTTTAAAGCTTAATTTCAAATCCTTAATATTTGAGCCTTTAAAAGCTCCCATTAACGAAATAGATTGATTTTCATGCGACAATATTATATTGTCAATGTCAAAATTCTTAAATGATTTATCAAAAACAATTTGATTATTTGGCGTTTCATTTTCATTCAAAAACCAAAGATAATCCTTGAATTTAACTTCTGATTTGCTGATTCCAACAACGTTATTATTGTCTTTATTGATGGTATGATATAAATTCAGATTATAATAATCTTCCCCTTTTGAACCGCCTTTAAATTCTGAACGAAAGAACAAAGTATCTTTCATGGTCACATTTATCACACTAAAATCACGAATTTTATAATATTTCGTTTTTATGCTATCCAATTCAATGTAAGCATTATAAAGTGGATTTTTATTATCTACCGTAACTCGGATATTATCAAATGTATTATCAGAAGCTATGATTTGAGGCGAATTAAAATTAAGCTTAAACTCTTGATTATCAGAATTTATATTTCCTTTAATTATAGTATTAGAACCGATTGAAATATCAGGATAAAATATTTCGATGATTTTATTATAAATCGAGAAATTGAATTTAAGAAACTGCCCTTTTTTGACCTTACTTGGTTTGAAATTTGTATAAAGACTTCCCAGAGAATTTTTTACTAAATTCTCCAACTGATTGAATTCATATTTACCTACAATTTCACCTTCAACAATATCCGGAGAATTTACTGTTATGGTTCGGATTCTGTTCTGGTCAAAACTGGAAATTATTGTAAAATCATCAAAGTTGTAAATTCCCTTTGTATTTTGATAAGACGTTTTATTAATGTAAACATTTCCTTGAAAATTCTCTATATTATTTCCCGAAGCTTGCACCACAACGTCCCCTTTGAAAATAGAAACAGAATCTTTTACTAATTTCAATTTAGTTAAATCGGCGTTTTCAACATTTATATGAAAATCGTATCGGCTGTCTTTTTTACTTAAATCCAATAAACCATCAAAAGTCATGCTTAAATTAGGGTCATTTACAGATATTTGACCTTTATAATTAGGACTTTTAAGCGTTCCATTGACAACAATATTGGTATAATTATAATTTTTATAATCGATTTGACTAATATCTCCTTTTATTGCGGTATTAAGATATTCCCGTTTAAAACCTTTTCCGTCTACATCAATATTCAAACTTACACTACCTAACTCCTTTTGATCAAATAATGTCCCGATATCAAAATTTTCTAAAATAACATTCCCTAAATAGGAAGCCTTATCAATTACATCAATATTTTGTATTGCTAAATTAGAAGTCACTTTTCCCAATGCGGTAATCATAGAAAAATCAGCTTCAACTGCAGTAGTTGAAACATTAGAAGTACCTATAGCGGTAAATCTTCCTAATTTTTTTAAAGAAGTAGGTAATTTATTTCCTAGAATATTGGGAAGTATTACAATTAGATCATCATAGCTGGAAGTTAGCTTATCAAATTTGGCATACATCGAAAATTTTTGTCCTTTTTTGGCAAACAAATTTTTAAAATTGATATCACCATTGATTCGCGTTTTACGGTCATCAACTAATTTTAAGTTTTTAAACCTTAAATCATTTAAAGTCCCTTTTATACTTGCTTTGGTATAAAAATGTTGGTTTTTGCCTAATTCTTTATAAAAATAACGAATGTCATTTGAAGCAATTGATGCTGCATCTAATTTTATATCAAACTGAACTTTATCGGTAAAATTAGAAAAATCTTCAATTTTATATTTTAATAAAACAGTTCCTTTCAGCGTTGATTCTTTGGTCAACAAATCAAGATTTTCCAGTTTTATATTCTTTTTCGAATAACTGAATTTGGAACTTAAATTTTTAACATACAAACCACGGAAATCCAAAAACGACATTCTATTAATCATTGTGGTAACATCCGGACCGTATATTTTGAAATCAGTTACTGAAGCATTCAGTTTAGTAAAATCTAAATCCTTAGGATTCTCACGATTGTCATCAGTCAAAATAAAATGACCATCATAAATTTTTAAAGTATTTACTTTTAATAAAAATTTCTTGGTTGATGGCTTTCCAGTTTC
Source organism: Flavobacterium sp. XS2P24 (assembly GCF_030010285.1). Lineage (NCBI taxonomy): Bacteria > Pseudomonadati > Bacteroidota > Flavobacteriia > Flavobacteriales > Flavobacteriaceae > Flavobacterium > Flavobacterium sp. XS2P24. Next base: position 33,914 of record NZ_JASCRU010000012.1, on the reverse strand, counting down.
AAAAGCTGCAATAAACTTATCGAGATTGGATTGTTTTTCGTTTTTGTACGTTCTCAAATTAAAAAGTAGCCCATGTAAATCTAAATCATCAAAGATTAAATCTCCATCGAGCATTTTTTTACCTTCTAAAATAGTGGTTGAAATTCTATTGGCATAAATTAAAGTATCTTTATGATGATCACGAATCAATACTTTTTTAAACTTTACACCTCCAAAAACTGAAATGGCAACTTCATCAATATTAATATTAGTGCCAAAATCTTTATTAATGCTATTTGTAAAATATTGAGCAATTTTTGTTTGAACAAATGGCATGGTGAGAGTAATACCGAGTACCAACAAAAGTAGGATTAGTCCAAGCAGAGAACGAAATACTATTTTTTTAATTTTTTTGATACCTATATATAATTTAAATTTTCTAATATTTCATTTTGCCTTTGGAAACGGAAGCACCTTAAATAAAAATTCTTTAATTTTGGCTGCTACAAAACGATTTTTACAATCGACTTGTCAAATGTAATTCAAAATCTGTGCCTTTTTATGCAAAATTCCGAGGTTTTTATTCTTGCCATCGAAAGTTCCTGTGACGATACCGCTGCTGCTATTTTACAAAACGATAAAGTGTTGTCAAATGTTGTTGCAAATCAGCTTATACACAATCAATATGGCGGCGTGGTTCCTGAACTGGCCTCTCGCGCGCACCAACAAAACATAGTTCCGGTAATCGATGCCGCACTTCGTAATGCAAATATACAAAAAGAACAGCTATCGGCAATTGCCTTTACACAAGGTCCTGGACTGATGGGGTCGCTTTTAGTAGGAAGCTCATTTGCAAAATCAATTGCTTTGGCCTTGAAAGTTCCATTGATTGCTGTAAACCACATGCAGGCGCACGTTTTAGCTCATTTTATAGATGAAGAAGGATATGAAAAACCTACTTTCCCTTTTTTGGCGTTGACCATAAGCGGAGGACACACTCAAATTATAAAAGTGGACAACTATTTTGAAATGACCGTAATTGGAGAAACCACTGATGATGCGGTTGGCGAAGCTTTTGATAAAAGTGCAAAAATACTGGGTCTTCCCTATCCTGGCGGTCCTTTAATTGACAAATATGCACAATTAGGAAATCCAAAAGCTTTTGCATTTACTAAACCAAAAGTCCCAGGATTGGATTTCAGCTTTTCGGGTTTAAAAACAGCTATTCTGTATTTTATTCAAAAGAAAAAATTAGAAAACCCCAATTTTGTTGACGAAAACCTCAATGATATTTGCGCATCCATTCAACATACGATTATTGAAATTTTAATGGACAAAATAAAATTGGCAGTAAAGGAAACTGGAATAAAACAAATCGCTATCGGCGGAGGAGTTTCTGCAAATTCTGGAATTCGAAACACATTAAAAGAAACAGAGAATAAATACGGTTGGAAAACCTTTATTCCTAAATTTGAATACACTACCGATAATGCTGCAATGATTGGAATTGTAGGTTATCAAAAGTTTTTATCGCAAAAATTTGAAACTTCTTCTGTTGTTTCTAAAGCAAGAATACAATTATAAATTATGCAATTATTTTACAATCCAAATATTACAGAATCTACCAAAACTTTTTCTTTTGATAAAGAAGAAAGCAAACATATTATTAAAGTATTACGAAAGAAAGATACTGATATATTATTTGTAACCAATGGCTTGGGTTTTTTATTTAAAACAGAAATCACATTAGCTTCGGATAGCAAATGCACTGTTAAAATCCTTTCTTTCGAAAAAGCACCAGCCACAAAATTTCATTTGCATTTAGCCGTAGCGCCTACTAAAATGAATGATCGTTACGAATGGTTTCTTGAAAAAGCAACCGAAATAGGCATACATGAAATCACGCCTATCATTTGTGATCATTCTGAGCGAAAAGTCATCAATAATGAACGATTTGATAAAATTTTGTTGGCTGCCATGAAGCAATCTAATGAATTGTATTTACCAAAATTAAATAATGCCATAACCTTCAAAGAATTCATTAAACTTGAAAGAGAAGGTTTAAAACTGATTGCACATTGCGAAGAAACGGATAAAAGAACACTGAAATCAGTTTTGAAACCCAATGAAAATATAACGCTACTCATAGGTCCGGAAGGTGATTTTTCCGAAAAAGAAATTACTTTAGCTCTTGAAAATAACTTTATCCCAGTTTCATTAGGAAATACCAGATTAAGGACTGAAACCGCTGCAATTGTTGCCTGCCATAGCGTAGTTTTTGTCAATGAAGAAGAATAATAACTGATTTTATGCAATTATGAAACAACTATTTTATCTCCTGTTATTGTTTTCAATACCAACATTTTCACAAGAAATTGCTCTGGTAAAATATAGCGGCGGCGGTGATTGGTATGCAAATCCTACCTCTTTGCCCAACTTGATAAAATATTGTAATGCCAATATCAATACCCGAATAAAAACAAAACCATCAACTGTTGAACCCAGCAGTCCTGATTTATTCTCCTATCCCTATGTTCACATGACTGGACATGGAAATGTTGTTTTTAGTGATGCTGACAGTAGTAATCTTAAAAATTTTTTACTCGCCGGAGGATTTCTCCATATTGATGATAATTACGGTATGGATCAATACATACGAAAAGAAATAAAAAAAATATTTCCAAATAATAACCTGATTGAAATCCCATCCAATCATGCCATTTTTCAAAAACCGTATTCATTCCCAAACGGATTGCCAAAAATACATGAACATGATGGAAAACGACCGCAAGCCTTTGGGATATTTGTTGAAAACAAATTAGTATTGCTTTACACCTACGAATGTGATTTAGGAGACGGTTGGGAAGATCCAGAAGTGAATAACGACCCAATTGATGTTCGTGAAAAAGCATTAAAAATGGGCGCAAATATTCTTAATTATATTTTTAATAATTAAGAATTCCGTTTTCAAGTTTCATTTTAGACGGCCTATTCAATATTTAGATTTGAATAGGCGTTTTCATTTAAAACCGTTTCAACAAAAATATATTACACACACAGGTACTGAAAAATATGGAAAAATAACCTCCAAAAGGCTATTTACAGCAAAAAATAAAAACATCAATTTCATATACATTTATGAGATTATTTTATTTAATGACAAAATATCTCTTAAATGAATCCATTATCACTACAATTTTGGAATGTTGAAATCTGGTAGAAAAAAATTTGTATGAAAGTACTTGTAAATTGTAAATCTTTAAAATTAACTCAAAGCAGTAAAATCAATAGAATGATTTATTTTTTAATTTTTTTTTTCAATAAAATTTTTTTTGTGAAAAAATTGTTATAAAATTGTGAAATAATTAACCAAATCTATTAATTTATAACAAATTTTTTATGAAAAAAATTCTTTTATCTGCCGTAGCATTATTGATGCTTTTCTCTTGTCAAAATGAAACAACAGAAGTTGCACCAGAAGCCAGTGTATTGGCACGACGCGGTTGTGCGTCTCAAGAAGTTCTTGAAGCACAATTGAAAGCTGACCCAACTTTAGCTTTAAGAATGAACGAAATTGAAGCATTTACTCAAAAAGCAATGCTATCTGGTCGTTTAGTAAATGGAAAAGTTGAAATTCCTGTTGTAGTAAACGTATTGTATAAAACTGCTGCAGAAAACATTTCTAATGCTCAAATTCAATCTCAAATTGATGTATTAAATGACGATTTTAATGCAACTAATTCAGATTTCAGCAGTACACCTGCTTTATTCTCTGGAGTTGCTGCAAATGTTGGAATCACTTTTGTTTTAGAAACAGTAAATAGAAAATCTACTACTAAAACATCTTGGGGAACTAGAGATGCGATGAAAAAAACAAAACAAGGAGGTTTAGATCCTACTTCACCTACAACAAAACTTAACATGTGGGCTTGTACTATTGGTGGTGGAATCTTAGGTTATGCTCAATTTCCTGGAGGATCAACAACTACTGATGGTGTTGTAATCGATTCAAAATATTTTGGATTATCTGGATCAGGAGCTTATCCTTACAACTTAGGAAGAACAGCTACTCACGAAGTTGGTCACTGGATGAACTTACGTCATATTTGGGGAGATGCAACTTGTGGAAGTGATTTAGTTTCTGATACACCTACACACAACACTGCTAACTACGGTGTACCAGCTTACCCACATTACAGCACTTGTACTGGAACTCCAGTAGAAATGACTATGAACTACATGGATTACACAGACGATAGAGGAATGTACATGTTCTCTAACGGTCAAAAATCAAGAATGGCTGCAATTTTTGTTTCTGGTGGATCAAGAGCAGGTTTCGGAATATAATTTAATTCCCTTTAAAACTTAATAAGAGAGGCGACCTAAAAAGTCGCCTCTTTTTTATTTAAAAGCCTATATATGATTTTATTTTTCGTTTAATGCTGAAGTAGATATTAACTCCATAAATCTTATTTAATAGCATTATATGCTAAAATTGTAAGGTTGAACTATTTAAAGTTCATACCTTAAAAGCATAATTTCAACATCTTTTAAATTATTTTTTAAATAAATGTTTAAAAAATTTGTTTTTAGTAAAAATTGTTATAAAATTGTGAAACAATTAACCAAAACCATTAATTTATAACAAATTTATTATGAAAAAAATTCTTTTATCTGCTGTAGCATTATTGATGCTTTTTTCTTGTCAAAATGAAACAACAGAAATGACTCCATCTGCTGATGCAGTTACAAAACGCGGTTGTGCATCTCAAGAGGTTTTAGCGGCCCAAATGAAGGCTGATCCAACTTTAGCCTTAAGAATGAACGAAATTGAAGCATTTACACAAAAAACAATGTCTACTGCACGTTTAGTAAATGGAAAGGTTCAAATTCCTGTAGTTGTAAATGTTCTTTACAGAACTACTGCCGAAAATATTTCATTAGCACAGATTCAATCACAAATTGATGTATTAAACAAAGATTTTAACGCAGCTAATTCTGATTTCAATAGCGTTCCTGCATTATTTTCTGGAGTTAAAGCGAATGTAGGAATCTCTTTTGTTTTAGACCAAGTAATCAGAAAATCAACTACTAAAACATCTTGGGGAACAACAGACACTATGAAGAAAACTACTTATGGTGGTTTGGCTCCAACATCTCCAACAACAAAATTAAATCTTTGGATTTGTACTATTGGTGGTGGAATCTTAGGATATGCTCAGTTTCCTGGAGGATCATCTTCAACAGATGGTGTTGCAATTGATTCTAAATATTTAGGAACTACCGGAACTGCTATTTATCCTTACAACTTAGGAAGAACAGCTACTCACGAAGTTGGTCACTGGATGAACTTACGTCATATTTGGGGAGATGCAACTTGTGGAAGTGATTTAGTTTCTGATACACCTACACACAACACTGCTAACTACGGTGTACCTGCTTACCCACATTACAGCACTTGTTCTGGAACTCCAGTAGAAATGACTATGAATTACATGGATTACACAGACGATAGAGGAATGTATATGTTCTCTAACGGTCAAAAATCAAGAATGGCTGCTTTATTCGTTTCTGGCGGATCAAGAGCTAGTTTTGGAATATAGTTTTTTAGTTTTTTTAGATTTTAAAACTCGCTACTTGTTAGCGAGTTTTTTTTATCTTTATAACCTAAAATAGCAATATGATTACATCTAAAACCATTTCAAATGGCATTATCAGAGCATTATTAACAACGGTTTTCGTTGGTTTAATTTTGTTCTTCTTCTATAAAATTCAATCGGTTCTAATTTATCTAGTGGTATCTTTTATACTTACACTGATTGGAAATCCTATTTTAGACTTTTTCAAAAAAAGATTGAAATTCAACCATCTATTTGCAACTATTACCACTTTATTTATTTTCATATTGATCATATTAGGGTTTATAATGATGTTTATACCTTTAATTTTATCACAAGGGGAAAACTTATCGCTGCTTAACACTGCTGAAATTGAAAAAAACATAGTTCAGTTAATCAATCAAATCACTGTGTTTTTGGACAATCACCAAATTGATTCCGCACAAGTTTTAAAAGAAGCAAACATTACCTCTAAAATAAATTTCAATATTATCCCTAATTTTTTAAATGCAATTTTAGGTACCATCAGCAGTTTCGGAATGGGATTGGGATCGGTTCTGTTCATCACTTTTTTCTTTTTAAAAGACCGATTAATGTTTATTATTGGTGCTGAAAAATTAATTCCAGACAGTCATGAAGATCAAATTTTGAATTCATTGGAAAAAATAAATCATTTACTGTCGCGTTATTTTATTGGTTTACTGCTTCAATTATTTATTGTATTCCTTTTATACCTTATAGTTCTAGTTATTTTTGGCGTTCCAAATGCCATTGTAATTGCTTTTTTATGCGCGGTGCTAAATATCATTCCGTATATTGGTCCATTGATTGCCTCTTTTTTAGCCGCAATTTTAACTATGATGAGTAATTTAGGAAGTGATTTTCAATCTGAAATTTTACCTACAACAATTTATGTATTAATAGGTTTTTGGATTGTTCAAGTAATTGATAATAATCTATCGCAACCTATAATTTTTTCCAAAAGCGTAAGTTCACATCCTTTAGAAATATTTCTAGTAATCCTAATTGCAGGTTTCCTTTTTGGAATAGTAGGGATGATTGTGGCAGTTCCTTTATACACCATAATAAAAGTGATTGGAAAAGAATTCTTTCCTGAAAACAAAATCATTCAACTATTAACTAAAGATATTTAATTTTGGATTTAAGGATTCTAAATGCCGAAATACAGGCGTTTATCGATAATAATATTGGCAAAAGCATTTCAAAGTTAGCTCTTCAAAAAAATCCCTTTCAAGAAGTGGATTGGATTTCTATTTTGAACCAAATAGAAGCCAAAACAAAAGCTAAAGAAAAACTCCCAACTTGGTTTTCGACAAAAAATATTATTTATCCAATTAAAATTTCAATAGAACAAACTTCCTCTGAAAAAACCGCAGCCTATAAAGCTTCAATTATATCCGGAGAATCTCTAATCGATTTAACTGGAGGCTTTGGAGTTGACGATTTTTACTTTGCAAAAAAAATAAAAACAGTTGTTCATTGTGAAATTAATCCAGAACTGTCAAGTTTGGTAAAACACAATTTTGAGCAATTAAATGTTTCTAATATCACCTGCTATGCTGGAGATAGTTTAGCTACATTAAACACTTTAAATGCAAAATGGGACTGGATTTACATTGATCCTTCCAGACGAAATGACATAAAAGGCAAAGTATTCATGCTAAAGGATTGTTTACCAAATGTTCCTGAAAATATTGATTTTTATTTTACGCATTCAAATGCCGTTCTAATAAAAACAGCACCTATTCTTGATATTTCTGCTGGCTTATCCGAATTAAAACACGTAAAAACGATTAATATCGTAGCTTTAGAGAATGAAGTAAAAGAATTATTATGGGAATTACACAAAGATTATTCTGGAAATATAAACATTAAAACTGTCAATATTTTAAAAGATAAAACAGAAACATTTGATTTTGTTCTGAACGAAAATTGTAAATTCCCGAACTTAAGCTTGCCTCAAAAGTATTTATACGAACCCAACAGCGCTATCATGAAATCGGGTGGATTTGATGAAGTAAGCTCGTTTTATGCTCTAAATAAATTACAAAAACATTCTCATTTGTATACATCAACAGCTTTACTATCTTTTCCGGGGCGCGTTTTTGAAATTCAAAATACATTTCCTTACAACAAAACGGAAATGAAAAGTTATTTAGAAAAAAGTCAAGCAAATATCACTACCCGTAATTTTCCTGACAGCGTAGAAACCATTCGAAAAAAATGGAAAATAAAAGATGGAGGAGATGTATATTGTTTTTTCACAACTGATGAAAATAATCATAAAATAGTTTTAATTTGCACCAAAATATCATAAAAATGAAATACGTTATAACAATAACTTTATTATTCCTCAGCTTGAATATATTTGCTCAAAAACCATGTGAATATAACGCAAATGTTACCGATTCTTTAGGTACTTACAAATCGACAAAAGAATACATGATTAGCGAGAAAAATTTTGCCGGAAATTCCAGTTATATTTTTTATTCTTTGGCATTAACAGATGGAATACCAACATTGAGTGTGCAATTAATTCAAAAAAGCAAAGATTTTTTGAAAGCGAATTGTTTTGATAAAAATTCTAAATTATTTCTACAGTTAAACAATGGAAAAATAATCACATTAATACATATCGATCAAGAAAATTGCGGTACTATGTTACGCGACGATAAAGGATTTGATAATAGGGTTAATTCAGGTATTTTCATGTTTATGAAAGATAGCTTTAAAGAATTAAAAAGCTCTCCAGTGTCCATGATGCGAATTAAATATTTGACAGATACCGAAGATTATGTCTTTAAAAAAGAGTTTAAATCAGAATTAACCAATGAAATTTACAATCCGGAAAACTACTTCATCAATTACTTAAAATGTATTGAATAAAGGCTATTTACATTCCCATTTAGCATTAGAAACTTTATCATTCAAACCTGACTTCAAATTGTAGTGCCACCATTCTGAATCAAAAGAATTAAAACCGCTGCTAGTCATAATTGTTTTTAATAGTATTCTATTTTGTTTTACTACTTCTGAAAGATTTGGATAATTGTGGCCCGCCTCAACTCCAAAAAAATCGAAAGAAGTTCCCATGTCTAATTCTTTTCCATTTCTGTCTACCAAAGTAATATCTACGGCTCCTCCTCTATTGTGAATAGAACCTTTGGCAGGATTTGCAACATATTCAGGGTTAGATACAATTTTCCACATTTTTTTCTGAATGTCCAAAGGGCGGTAACAATCAAAAATTTTGATTTTGTATCCTTTTTCCAAGAATTTTTTATTCACATCAACTAGTGCATTAACAGTTTTTAAACGTAAAAAACATTCCGCACAATCATACACTTTTGCTTTCAGGAAATTATCAGACGTTGCATACTTCATATCATACACAAAATCTTGACTATACTCTTTTAAATTTACAAATGTAGTATCATTGATACTTGTAGAATTCCTTTCTTGACCAGCAGAAACAATAGTTTGCGATTTACAGGAAACAATACATAAAAAAGAAAGCAGAAGTACAAATGGTTTGAAGTAGGAAGTCATAAATGCTATTTTTTATAAAAATAGAATAAATAAAGGGATTTCAGGAACTATAAAAACAAAAAAAACGATACTATTTCTAGTATCGTTTTAAGTGAAGGCAGAAGGATTCGAACCTTCGACCGCCTGCTTAGAAGGCAGGTGCTCTATCCAGCTGAGCTATGCCTCCATTGCTCATGTAAAAAAAATTAGTCGGGGTGGCAGGATTCGAACCTGCGGCCTCCTGCTCCCAAAGCAGGCGCGATAACCGAGCTACGCTACACCCCGAAAAGAAAATTAAAAAGCGGAGGGACAGGGACTCGAACCCTGGCACCGATTACTCGATGACAGTTTAGCAAACTGCTCCATTACCACTCTGGCACCCCTCCAAGCTCAAAGAAACGTGTCCTGTTTTGCGGTTGCAAATTTAAGACATCTTTACGTTTCTCACAACTATTTAAGACCTTTTTTTTAATATTTTTTATCATTTTTACAAAAACACTTCACAATCAAATATATAGAATAGAAATAAATTTAAAAAAAGATAATGGCAAAATCAAAATTTGAAATTGTTTAAAAAAGATTAAATTTGCTTCATAAACCAACATTATAAAAAAGTCATGAACAAAAGAGTTGTTATCGTTTCTGCCGTTAGGACACCTATCGGAAGTTTTATGGGGGGATTATCTACAGTTACTGCTCCAAAATTAGGAGCAATCGCTATTAAAGGTGCTTTAGATAAAATAAAGTTAGATCCAAATTTAATTGATGAAGTATTCATGGGCAATGTAGTTCAAGCCGGTGTAGGACAAGCTCCTGCAAGACAAGCTGCACTATTTGCCGGTTTACCAGATTCAGTTGCCTGCACCACAATAAATAAAGTATGTGCTTCAGGAATGAAAGCAGTTATGTTAGGCGCACAAGCTATTCAATGCGGTGATGCCGAAATTGTAGTTGCCGGTGGAATGGAAAACATGAGTTTGATTCCACATTATATGAATTTAAGAAATGGAACTAAATTTGGCCCTGCAACCATGATTGACGGAATGCAGAAAGACGGGCTTACTGATGCTTATGATAACAGCGCTATGGGAGTGTGTGCTGACTTATGTGCTTCAGAATATAATATTACAAGAGAAGATCAAGATAACTACGCAATTCAATCGTATGAGCGTAGTGCAAAAGCATGGGATTCAGGAAAATTTGACAATGAAGTTGTTCCTGTTCCTGTTCCACAAAGAAAAGGAGATCCTATCATCGTTTCTAAAGATGAAGAATTCACGAATGTGAAATTAGATAAAATACCATCATTGAATGCCGTTTTCACAAAAGATGGAACTGTAACAGCAGCTAATGCATCAACAATAAACGATGGAGCAGCAGCAGTAATATTAATGAGTGAGAAAAAAGCAATCGCTTTAGGACTAAAACCTTTGGCTTACATCAACGGATATGCTGATGCCGCTCAAGAACCTAAATGGTTTACTACAAGTCCTGCAAAAGCAATTCCTAAAGCATTGGAAAAAGCTGGAATAACGATTAATGATGTAGATTATTTTGAATTTAATGAAGCATTTGCCGTTGTAGGTTTGGCTAATTCACAAATTCTTGGATTAGAAGACAACAAAGTAAATGTAAATGGTGGCGCTGTATCTTTAGGACATCCTCTTGGTTGTTCAGGAGTTAGAATCATTGTTACGTTATTAAATGTTTTAGAACAAAACAATGCTAAAATTGGTGCTGCTGCAATTTGCAATGGCGGTGGCGGTGCTTCAGCAATTGTTATTGAAAGAGCTTAAATAATTATAGATTAAGAGTTATAGTTTTTTTCAAGTCTATAACTCTTAATTCTTAACTCATAAAAGAACCTAAATGTTCGGAATTTGTAATCTAGCCATAATCCCACTTCGCTTTGAACCTAGTGACAGAAGCGAAATCGTTTCTCAAGTTTTATTTGGTGAACATTTTGAAATTTTAGAGCAATTGAGACAATGGTCCAAAATCAGAATGCAATATGATGATTACGAAGGTTGGATAGATTCTAAACAATTACAACTGATTTCCGAAGCCAGTTTTAATCAACTATCTTCTGAAGCTATCATTTTAAATGCTGATTTAATAGAATATATTACCGCACCAAATAATTTATTGATACCCATTCCGCTTGGTTCCTCTTTATCTTTTATACATCATAATGAGATAAATATTTCGAATTTTGATTTTGAAGGAACTAAAACCAGTGGAGAAAAAAGCAAAGAGAACTTAATAAACACTGCTTTTATGTATTTGAATGCTCCTTACCTTTGGGGAGGAAAAACTCCTTTTGGTATTGATTGCTCGGGTTTTACCCAAATGGTATACAAACTCAATGGATACAAATTATTGAGAGATGCCTCTCAACAATCAACACAAGGGGAAGCATTAAGTTTTATTGAAGAAAGCGAACCTGGAGACTTAGCATTTTTTGATAATGAAGAAGGCAACATTATTCATGTAGGAATCATAATGGCCGATAATTACATCATTCACGCCAGTGGAAAAGTACGAATTGATCGCATAGATCATTTAGGAATATTTAATGCTGAGACAAATAAGCATACTCATAAATTAAGAGTCATCAAAAAAATAGTATAAAAAAAAAGCCTGTCTTAACGAGACTGGTTTCTATTTTAATTTTTATCTTCTAATAAAGGAACGAATCGAAATTCACCAAACTCATGTTTTTCAAATTGTGTTTCATTTTTTCTGATTAGCAAAGTCATAATTTGCACCTCTTCCCCTAATGGAATAACCAATCTTCCTCCTATTTTTAGCTGTGCCATCAAAGGCTGGGGAATAAACGGAGCACCGGCAGTAACAATAATACTATCAAAAGGTGCATAACCTGGTAACCCTTTATAACCATCTCCAAAAGAGAGATGTTTAGGACGAATACTCAATTTTGGAAATAATACAGAAGTTTGCTTGAACAATTCTTTCTGTCTTTCAACACTAAAAACCTTGGCTCCTAACATGCATAAAACTGCTGTTTGATATCCTGAACCTGTTCCTATTTCTAAAATTTTATGTTCTTTTTTTACTTCTAATAATTGGGATTGAAAAGCTACAGTGTAGGGTTGTGATATCGTTTGACCTGCTCCAATGGGAAATGCTTTATCTTGATAAGCATAATCTTCAAAACTGGAATTTAAAAATAAATGTCTTGGAATCTTTTTTATCGCATCCAAAACACTTTTATCAGTAATCCCTTTTTGCTCTAAAACGCTTACTAATTGATTCCGAAGTCCTTGATGCTTGGCTGTGTCTTTCAAAATTTACTATTTTATTTTGGTAAAAATAGAAAAGAATTTCTGAATTCAAATGTTGGATTTTAAATTTTAAATTAACTGAATAATTGTCCCACATCAATAATAGATTAATCATTTTATTGCTATTTTTGTAAAAATTACATCGTTATGCTGAAAATTGGAGTATTAGGTGCTGGTCATCTAGGAAAAATACATTTGCGTTTATTACAACAATCTGATAAATATGAATTAGTTGGTTTTTATGACCCAAATCAAGAGAATGCTGAGAAGGTTTCTAAAGAATTTGGATATAAACATTTTAGCACAATTGCAACTCTTATTCATGCAGTTGATGTAATTGACATTGTAACACCAACTCTTTCTCACTACAAATGTGCTAAAGTAGCCATCAAATCCGGTAAGCATGTTTTTATTGAAAAACCCATTTCAAATACGGTTGAAGAAGCCGAAGAAATTATCGCTTTGGCAAAAGAGTACAATGTAAAAGGTCAAGTTGGACATGTTGAGCGTTTCAATCCAGCGTTCATTGCTACCAAAAACATGATTGAAAATCCCATGTTTATAGAAACCCATCGTCTTGCTGAATTTAATCCTCGTGGAACCGATGTTCCTGTAGTATTGGATTTGATGATTCATGATATTGATGCTATTTTGAGCGTTGTAAAATCTAAAGTAAAAAATATAAATGCCAGTGGCGTTTCGGTTATCAGTGATACACCGGATATTGCCAATGCAAGAATAGAATTCGAAAACGGTTGTGTTGCCAATTTAACGGCGAGCCGAATTTCGATGAAAAATATGCGTAAATCTCGTTTTTTCCAGAAAGACGCTTACATCTCGGTGGATTTCTTAGAAAAGAAATGTGAAGTAGTAAAAATGAAAGATGCCCCTGAAGTTCCCGGCGATTTCGATATGATTTTACAAAATGCCGAAGGTGTAAAAAAACAAATCTACTTCTCTAATCCAGATGTAGAACAAAACAACGCAATTCTTGATGAATTAGAATCATTTGCAGATGCTATAATCAATGATACAGAACCTGTTGTAACATTGGAACAGGCTACAGAGGCGCTAAGAGTGGCGTATCAAATTATAAATTGTTTTAAAAAGTAAATAAAATTTGTTTAAAGTTTAAAGTCTAAAGTTGCTCGAGAGAACTTTAAACTTTAAACTTTTAAACTTTAAAATAAAAAATATGAAAACAATAGCCGTAATCGGAGCAGGAACAATGGGGAATGGAATCGCCCACACCTTTGCACAAAGTGGTTTTACCGTAAAATTAATAGATGTTTCAGAGAAATCTTTGGATAAAGGAATGGCAACTATCGCCGCAAATTTAGACCGAATGATTGCAAAAGGGAGCATTACCCAAGAAGATAAAGCCAAAACGATTACCAATATTATCACTTACACAGATATCAAAGATGGTGTTGTAGGTGCAGATTTAGTGGTTGAAGCTGCAACTGAAAATGTTGAATTGAAATTAAATATCTTCAAACAATTAAACGAGGCTTGTTCTCATAATACGATTTTAGCAACCAATACTTCTTCGATTTCAATTACTCAAATTGGAGCAGTTGTGGCACATCCAGAACGTGTTATCGGTATGCATTTTATGAATCCGGTGCCAATTATGAAATTGGTGGAAATCATCCGCGGTTATAATACTTCTGACGAAGTAACAAAAATCATCATGAATCTTTCTGAGAAATTAGGAAAAACTCCTGTTGAAGTAAACGATTATCCTGGTTTTGTTGCCAATAGAATTTTGATGCCAATGATTAACGAAGCTATCGAAACATTATACAATAAAGTGGCCGGTGTTTATGAAATTGACACAGTTATGAAACTTGGAATGGGTCACCCAATGGGACCTTTGCAATTAGCAGATTTTATTGGTCTTGACGTATGTTTAGCCATTTTAAATGTAATGTACGACGGTTTCAAAAATCCAAAATATGCTCCTTGCCCATTATTGGTAAATATGGTTCGTGCAGGAAAAATGGGTGTAAAATCCGGTGAAGGTTTCTACGATTATTCTGAAAGCAAAAAAGCAGAGAAAATTTCTAAACAATTTATTTAATGTCATAAAGTTTGAAAGTCAAAAGTCTTAAAGTCCGCTTCTTTAGACATTCGACTTTTGACTTTTGACTTTTGACATAATTATGGCTAAAATAGTTCCTTTCAAAGCAGTTCGTCCTACTCGTGATAAGGTTTGCCTTGTTACTTGCCGTTCTTATGAAGAATATGTAAATGCTGAATTAGCGGCGCAATTGGATTTCAATCCGTTGTCTTTTTTGCATATTCTAAAACCAGCTTACACCAATCAGGAAAGCGTTTCTTTTGAAAAAAGATACCGACAAGTACATCAAAAATACGAGGATTTCAAAAATGAAATCATTTTAGTAAAAGATAAAAAACCTGCTATTTATATTCATAAAATTGTTACCAAAACTCATTCATTCACTGGGATTATTGCGGGGACAAGTGTGGCAGATTATTGTAATAATATCATCAAAAAACATGAAGATATTATTGCTTTCAGAGTCCGATTACTCAAAGACTACATGAAATATTCAGAGTTTAATACAGAACCGGTTTTAATGACCTATCCTGATAATAAAACAATCGAAAACTGGATTTTTAATTGTACCCAAAAATTAGCCGATTTTGAATTTTCAACTACAAAAAAAGAGATTCATTATCTGTGGAAAATTGAAGATGGATTAGAAATCAATTGGCTGCAAAACATATTTGAAAAGACTAATAATCTTTATATCGCTGACGGTCATCATCGTACTGAAGCACTGAAATTATTATCTGAGGAAAATGATGATCCGGAAAACACTGCAAAAAATCACATCCTGAGCTATTTAATTTCCGAAAACAACGTCAAAATATATGAATTCAATCGTTTAGTAAAAGATTTAAACGGTTTCTCAAAAGAAGATTTCTTAAAGGAGTTAGAAAAGAATTTTATTCTTGAAAATAAATTTCAGCAACCTTTTCAGCCTTCTCAAAAACATCAATTCGGAATGTATCTGGACAATGCATTTTATAGCTTAATTTTACGGAAAGAAAATGAAGTTTTCCAGACAGCTTTGGATAGTCTAGACACACAAATTTTATACAAAAAAGTGTTGTTGCCCATTCTAGCCATCGAGGATTTACGCAATGATGAGCGAATAGAATACCTTTCAGGAAAACAATCTGTATTGGAAGTAAAGAACAAAATTGATCAAGGAGAATTTGAAATCGGTTTTATACTATTCCCTTCAAACATTGGAGAAATAAAAGCCTTGGCTGATGCCAATCTAATAATGCCTCCAAAAAGTACATATATTGAGCCAAAATTTAGAAGCGGATTAGTCGTGTATGAACTTTAGGTTTTAGTAACGCTTTAAAATCAAAATATTAAAATGTCAATAAAAAATAATTTACTCCAAATAAAATCCACTTTACCGGAACATGTAACCTTGGTTGCGGTTTCAAAAACTAAACCTGTTTCCGATTTAATGGAAGCCTATGAAGCCGGTCAACGCATTTTTGGAGAAAACAAAATCCAGGAAATGTCCGAAAAATGGGAACAAATGCCCAAAGACATTCAATGGCACATGATAGGTCACGTTCAAACAAATAAAGTCAAATTTATGGCACAATTTGTGAGCTTGATTCATGGTGTAGATAGTTTGAAATTACTACAGGAAATCAATAAACAAGCGCTAAAACAGAATAGAATTATTGATTGTTTATTACAAATGCACATTGCCGAAGAAGAAACTAAATTTGGTCTTGACGAGCAAGAACTGGCTTCACTCCTATCCTCAAGTGAATTCGAGGAAATGAAAAATATTCGAATTGTTGGACTAATGGGAATGGCAACTTTTACAGACAATAAAGATCAAATCAAGAAAGAATTCTCACATTTGAAATCGATTTTTGATCAACTCACAATTCATAATTCCCAATTTACCATTCTTTCTATGGGAATGTCCGGCGATTATCAACTTGCAATTGAATGCGGAAGCACCATGGTTCGAATTGGAAGTAGTATCTTTGGAGGAAGATAATTTGATTTTTGATTTCAGATTAACGATTTTTAATTTCAGATGTTTCGTAACTTGAGACATTAAACATTAAACAAAAAATTTGTACGCAATACTAGACATAGAAACCACTGGAGGACAATTCAACGAAGAAGGAATCACTGAAATCGCTATCTATAAATTTGATGGTCATGAGGTGGTGGATCAATTTATCAGTTTGGTAAATCCGGAAATTCCAATTCAGCCATTTGTAGTGAAACTTACTGGTATTAATAACGCCATGCTACAATCTGCACCCAAGTTTTTTGAAGTTGCGAAACGCATCATCGAAATGACAAACGACTGTGTTATTGTAGCCCATAATGCCTCTTTTGATTACAGAATACTACGAACTGAATTCAGACGATTAGGGTATGATTTTGAAGCCAGAACACTTTGTACGGTTGAATTATCAAAAAAACTATTGCCTGAGCAACCTTCCCATAGTTTAGGGAAATTGGTCCGTGCTCTTGGAATCCCAATGGCAGATAGGCACAGAGCCAGTGGTGATGCTTTGGCTACAGTGAAATTATTTAAAATTCTTTTAGAAAAAGATTTAGAAAAAGAAATTGTAAAAGATTTTATAAAGCTTGAAATCGAAAAAGGAATCGCTCCAAAATTACTGGATATTGTTTCTAGTTTACCCGCTAAAACAGGCATCTATTACATTCACAATGAAAAAGGAAATCTGATTTATATTGGCAAAAGCCGAAACATAAAAAAACGCATCAACCAGCATTTTACGGGAACTTCTACTAAATGCAAGAAAATCCAAGCCGAGGTTTTCACGGTAACCTATGATGAAACCGGAAGTGAATTGATCGCTTTATTGAAAGAAAGTGAAGAAATAAAAATCAACAAACCCATCCACAATAGAGCCCAGCGGAAAAGTATTTTTCAATTGGCTTTATACGCAGAAAAAGATAAAAATGGATATCTCAACCTAAAGCTTCAAAAAGCGGATGGTAGAAAGAAAGAAATCACCTCATTTACTTCTTTACAAGAAGGCAAAAATGCGTTGTTCAGAATAACTTCTCATTATAATTTGTGCCAAAAACTTACCGGTTTATATGTTTCTAAAACAAACTGTTTTCAGTACAGCATAAAAGAATGTGACGGGGCTTGCATTGGCGAGGTTTCTGCCGAAGAATATAACGCAAGAGTTCAAGCATTTATAGATAAAAACAGTTTCGAAAATCAAAATATGGTACTGGTCGACCGAGGAAGAACCATCAATGAGCGCAGCGCTGTTTTGATTGAAAACGGAATCTATAAAGGCTATGCTTTCTATGACTTAAATTATCAAATCAACAACATCGAAATTCTTAAAAACATTATCATCCCCATGCAAAGCAATAGGGATGTACGCAATATTATTCAAGGTCATGTTCGAAAAAGCAAAACGTTGAAAATCGTAAAATTCTAATCGCATGCTAATAATTACAACATAATTATGCAAAGATTAAAGTCAAAATTTGACACTTTCAGACATAGAACCAATGTCGTAATTTACGGTACAAATACCGCTTCAGGAAGATTATTTGACCTTATTCTTTTAGGCGTTATTCTGTTGAGTGTCATTATAGTTATGCTCGAAACGGTCAAAGGTTTTGATACAAAATACCATTATGAACTCATAGTATTAGAATGGATTATAACCATTTTTTTCACCTTAGAATACCTTCTTAGAATTATATCCATCAAAAAGCCATTGAAATACATCTTTAGTTTTTATGGAATAATTGATTTGATAGCAACATTACCCATGTATTTCTCTTTATTTATTGTTGGAACCAGCGTTTTAACCGTTGTCAGAGCTTTACGATTGTTGCGATTATTTAAGATTTTAAAACATCCAAAATTCTCAAGTCAATCCACTCATCTAAAAGAAGCCTTGATTGCCAGCCGAGGAAAAATACTTATTTTCATTTATTTCATGTTAATCAGCAGCATCATCATAGGTTCTATAATGTATATTGTCGAAGGAAAAGAAGGCGGTTTTACCAGTATTCCCATCAGTATTTATTGGACCATCGTGACACTCACAACAGTAGGATATGGAGATATTTCGCCCATAACCCCGCTAGGTCAGGCCATTGCTTCGATAGTAATGATTATGGGTTACGGCATCATTGCCGTTCCTACAGGAATTGTTTCAGCTGAATTTGCAAACAACAATCGCAAAAAAACAAGAGAAGAAAGAATTGATCCGTGTGCTAATTGTGGTACCGAAGGACATGAACATAATGCAAAATACTGCTATCATTGCGGTAAGGATTTAAAATAATATTAATTTGAAGCAATTCCAGCTGTACACTTTAACTCCTCGTTATTCCAGTTGTTTTTCTAAGGCATAAAAGGAGCTTATCCCGAGACTTCGGGATAAGCTCTTTTACACCAAGAAAAACTAACTTTCATAAATCCGGGGTTTTCGTTTCCATCTGGGCTAAAAAACATGAAATACTTAATCACCATTATCGGACCCACAGCCATAGGCAAAACTTCCCTGAGTATTGTATTAGCTAATTATTTTAAATGTGATATTATTTCCTGTGACAGCCGACAGTTTTTCAAGGAAATGACCATTGGAACAGCTGTACCAAACAAAGCCGAATTAGCCGCGGCTACACATCATTTTATACAAAACAAATCCGTATTCGAGAATTATACCGTTGGTGATTTCGAGAAAGAGGCTATTGCAAAACTTGACGAATTATTTTTGACCAATGATTACGCCATTTTAGTTGGTGGTTCCGGATTGTATGTTGATGCAATTCTAAAAGGTTTTGATGAATTTCCCGAAATAGACGTTTCAGTCCGTACTGAAATAAATACGAATTATGAGAAACTGGGAATTGGATATTTACAACAAAAACTCGAAGTTTTAGATCCAGATTATTATAAAAGCTTGACTACCGAAAATCCACAAACCTTGCAAAACCCACAACGAATGATGCGTTTCGTGGAAGTGTGTATTGGTGCTGGGAAACCGTATTCTTCTTTTTTAAACCTGAAAAAAAACAGTCGAAACTTCACTCCTATTTTAATTGGTCTGGAAGCCGACAGAAAAATCATTTACAACCGAATCAATCAACGCGTTGATATTATGATGAATGAAGGACTTCAGGCTGAAGCAAAAAAATTATTCCCAAATAAAGAGTTGAATGCACTGCAAACCGTGGGTTACAGAGAGCTATTCAGCTATTTTGGCAGAGAAATTTCATTGGAATTTGCCATTGAAGAAATAAAGAAAAACACGCGACGATTTTCAAAACGTCAATTGACTTGGTTCAAAAGAAATGAAAATACGAAATGGTTTGATTTTGAAACTCCGTATGAAACTATTGTGGATTACATCAATTCAAAAAAATAAAACAATACATCTTATATCTAAGAATACAAATTCATAATTCATAATTATTTATATGCCTATCTCTCCAAATTTCACTTCTGTTTTAAGCAAAGATTGGGAAATCAATTTTACACAATGCGCGCCAAATGGATTTTTAAAATACACTGATTTGTGTAATATCTTGCAGTTAACTGCTTCTGCACATTCAGAAACTGGTGGCATTAGTTTTACTGATATGCAAGAATTTGACCAAGCATGGGTTTTGAGCAGAATGCGTGTTGAAATCACTAAATTACCCAAATGGGGAGATACTGTAACCGTAAAAACCTGGATCAATTCCTTAGAAAACTCCCGTTCAGTACGAGCACTTGAAATGCATGTAAATGGAGAAAAAATTGTGGGTTCTGAGACTTTCTGGGCTGTATTTAACACTAAAAAACGTCGTCCGGAAGGATTGGCTTTGCCGTTTGAACATTTTGAATTATATCCCGAAAAAAGAGCTACGCTAGAGGGTTTTTCTAAAATCAATTTCAATCATGAGAAAGAAATAGTTTTCGAAAAAAGTGTGTTTTTATCTGAT
Organism: Flavobacterium sp. XS2P24; assembly: GCF_030010285.1. NCBI lineage: Bacteria > Pseudomonadati > Bacteroidota > Flavobacteriia > Flavobacteriales > Flavobacteriaceae > Flavobacterium > Flavobacterium sp. XS2P24. The sequence continues at coordinate 13,446 of NZ_JASCRU010000012.1, read as the reverse complement.
TTAGACATTGTGAATCATGTCAATAATGTCAAATATCTGGAATGGTGCTTGGATTTGGTTGATGAACAATTAATCCTGAAACAAAAAATTAAAAGTTTTGAGATGAATTTCTTAAAGGAATTATCACTAAAAGATAAAGTGATTATTCATGAAAGTATTTCTGAGAGCGAAACAGTTTTTAGCATTACAAAAGATGATAAGACGAGTTTTGCTTTACAATTGAACTGGAAATAGAACACCTACTTTTACTCCAAAAAAAAGCCTCAATTTCTTGAGGCTTATATCTATTTATTCTGCTACTTTATTCTTAACCACTAATCTGAATCCTTCTCCGTGGATATTTAAAATTTCTACATCCTCATCAAGTTTCAAATATTTTCTCAACTTAGCGATGTACACATCCATACTTCTTGAAGTAAAATAGTTATCATCTCTCCAAATTTTTGTCAAGGCCAATTCTCTTGGCATCAAGTCATTTTCGTGAAGAATCAACATTTTCAATAATTCATTTTCTTTCGGAGATAACTTTATTGGTTCATCATTATTAAAAGTTAAAAAACGAAGTTTTGAATTCAAATGAAATTTACCAATATTAAATTCAAATTGTACTTGTTCAGCTTTAGTATCCGATGATTTTCTTTGGATTATTGCCTTGATTTTCATCAACAATACTTCAGAATCAAAAGGTTTATTCAAGTAATCGTCAGCACCTGCTTTATACCCTTTCAACACATCTTCTTTCATAGATTTTGCTGTCAAGAATATAATTGGCACTTCATTATTTTTTTCTCTGATTTCTTTTGCTAAAGTATAACCATCTTTGTAAGGCATCATTACATCCAGAATACATAAATCATAAGTATCCTTTTTGAATTTTTCGAATCCTTCCATTCCGTTTTTGGCTAAAGTAACATCAAAATCATTTAGCATTAAATAATCTTTTAAAACTGCACCAAAATTAAGGTCATCTTCGACTAGAAGTATTTTTTTATTTACATTTTCCATATTCTAATTTATTAATGGTAATTTTATTATGAAGGTACTCCCTTTTCCCTTTTCACTTTCAACATATACTTGACCGTTATGGTCGTCAACAATTCTTTTTACGTAAGCTAATCCTAACCCGTGTCCTTTGACATTATGAATGTCTCCGGTATGTTCTCTGTAGAATTTTTCGAAAATTCTTTTTTGAGCTATTTTACTCATTCCCAAACCACTATCTTTCACTTTAATAATGACCATATCTTTGATATTTTCAGTGAAAATTTCAATTTCAGGAACATTAGGCGAGTATTTTATCGCGTTTTCTAAAATATTCACAATAACATTGGTAAAATGAACATCATTGATTAAAACTGTGGTTCTAATGGCTTTAAAATGGCAGGTAATTGTTCCTTGCCTGTCCTCTAAAATCAAATTCACATGATCTATTGCATCTTCAATAATTTCATGAATATTATTTGATTCCTTAGTAATATCTAATTCTTTCTTTTCTAATTTAGAAATTCGAAGCACATTTTCTACTTGTGCATGCATGCGTTTATTTTCATCCTTAATCATTTGAAGGTATCGCAAAACCTTCTCTTTGTCATCTATTATTTTTGGATTTCTAATCGCATCCAAAGCTAAATTGATAGTTGCAATTGGAGTTTTAAATTCATGTGTCATATTATTAATGAAATCATTTTTGATTTCAGAAATTTGACGTTGACGTATCAATTGATTCAATGCACTTGTATACGCAATTAAAATAATCAGTGTAAAAACAATAGAAAGAACTGTTATACTAACGAGTTCTGACAATAAAAATTTCTTTTTGAGCGGAAATGTAACCAGCAATTGGTATTTACTATTTCCTTCATTATCTGTAAAAATAGGAATTGAATACGTTGCTTCTTTATCATATTTAAAGGCATTTGATTTAATTTTGGTCGCTAAATTATTGCTGTAAATACCAAACTCAAATCTTGTTTCAATACCATATTCTCCTAATTCTTTTTTAATCAGTTTCTGTAAAACATCACTAGTAACGCGTTCTTCGAGCGGCATTGCAGACAGCACATCCTTCGCAGAAATTTCAAAAAGAGCGTCATCCAAAATATCAAGGTTACCTGATTTTTCAATTCTAACATCAGGAATCAAACTTTGACTCACTCCTGATTTATCCATCGAATTATTATTATAAACTTCAGTAACCCTTTTGGAACTAAAGCTTTTAAATTTTTCACTATCAAATTTTTTATCAAAGAACGTTGGTGAAATATTATAATCTTCAGAAATTATACTGTTAGAATATATAATTGTTTTATTTGTTCTTGGATTTTTTTGAACATAATAAAACTCTAATATATCATCCTTTTCAGGCACTTTTCCGGTGCTGTCTTTATAATGATTTATTTTATCATAAAAACTATATGTTTCTTGCTTTTGAATCTTATCTGCCACATTACCAATTACTTGCTTAACATGGAATTTAAACTGCTCATCATTGTTTTTGAATGAAGTATTAAACCAATACACTTGAACAAGAATTATCCCTATTAAGGACAGACTCATCAATAAAACAAGTAATCTAAAAAAAAGTTTATTCATCGAAACAAATTTAGTATTTTAACAATATATTAAATAATAGATTAACCAAACATTAACACCTATACCACATTTTGTTTAATCTTTAAAATTTTAAGAATTTTAACAACTTCTAATTTTGTAGTTTCCATAGAAGTATTTTCTATGATGAAATCGCTTTTTGAGATGCGTTGTTCATCAGTCCATTGTGCATTTATTCTTTTCAAAACAAGTTCGCGTGTCGTTTTATCACGTTCAACAACTCTCTTGATCCTTGATTCTATTGGTGCTGTGACAGTTATGATCAAATCACAATTTTTATAACTTCCACTTTCAAATAAAATTGCAGCTTCGTAAATAACATAAGGAGCTGCAGTATGTTGTAAAAGCCATTGCTCAAAATGTTTTTTTACAGCAGGATGAACAATATTGTTAAGTTTTTCTAATTTTTCGGGGTTATTAAAAACAATTTTGGCTAATTCTTCTCTGTTCAACTTCTCATTTTCAAAAACTGTATCACCAAATACATCTTTAATAGCGCTTATAATCTCTACAGATTGCATGATTTTTCTGGCTTCGTCATCAGCAATGTACACTGGAATGCCAAATGATTTAAAATAATTTGCAATGGTGGTTTTCCCACTTCCGATACCGCCAGTTAAACCAATTATTTTTGTCATATTAAACTTTGAAAAATAATTCAGGGAAAGCTTCTTGAGGTTTTTGCTTCAAAATGATAATTTTAAAAAAGGATACAATAAAACCAGTTCCGTAACCGTAAAATTGTTTCCAAACAGCTATCAATGATAAATACCCAATTTTCAAGCTTTTATTTTGATAAGAAGACACCAAAAACAGTACCAAAAAGTAAACAAAATACAATTGAAGCAGTAAATCAAAATTAAAAATCAACATCAATAAAAAGGAAATAAAAAATCCAATTATAAATACCGAAGGAAAGAAAAAAGTAAGCTTATTGTATTTAGGATACCAACTATTTAGAATTGGTCGTGCTTTTCCAAATTTGTTTACTTGAGTCGAAAACTTATCCCAATCAATTCTTCTCTTGTGATATACAAATGCATTAGGAAACAGTTTAGTCTCAAAACCTAAATTCCACAGTCGAATTGACAAATCCGGATCTTCACCGGGATGAATATTTCCAAAACCTTTTGATGCTTCAAAAGCTTTACGAGACAATCCCATATTAAAACTTCTTGGCTGAAACTTATCTATTTTTTCAGAACCACCTCTGATTCCTCCCGTGGTCAAAAAAGAAGTCATCGCAAAATTAATTGCTTTTTGTATATCCGAAAAACTGTCTAAAGCCTTATCAGGCCCACCAAAACAATCTACATAATTCTGCTTTAAAGCTTTATCAACCTCTGATAAATATTCTTTTGGAATAATACAATCCGAATCGAAAATGATAAAATAATCACCTCTGGCTTTTTTCATTCCGTAATTTCTGGAATCCCCAGGCCCCGAATTTTCCTTGAAATAATAGGAAATATCAAGTCTGTCACCATATTTTTGAGCTACATCTTTGCAAACTATGGAAGAGCCATCTTCAATAAGAACAATTTCAAAAATTTCGTTAAACGTTGAATGAGACAAGCTCTCTAAAAGTTCATCAACTTCATCCGGGCGATTGTAAACTGGTATAATTAGGGAAAATAACATAAATTGTGACTGTGGTATTAAAGATCTTTTTTTAGGCTCAAAAAATTTTAACAAATATAATCTTTATCCATAAAAAAACCATCAACTATTAATTGATGGTTTTATAAATATTTAATTTAGTAATTGGGATTAAGCAATACTTTCGATGTTTACCAGTTCGTTAGCATCTGCTTTATAATCTACTCCTGCAACGTCAAAGCCAAATAGATTGTAAAAATCTTTTCTGTATCCTTCTAAATCTCCTATTTCAGATAAATTTTCAGTTACAGCTTCAATCCATAATTTAGCTACTTTCTCTTGAACATCAGGACGCATTTCTAAATCGTCAATACGGATTCTTCCTTTTTCATCAACCGGAACTTCATTTCCAGTATATAATCTTTCTTGATACAAACGTTGAATTTGTTCGATACAACCTTCGTGAATTCCTTCTTCTTTCATTATTTTATACAACAAAGAAATATACAATGGAATAACCGGAATGGCCGAACTTGCTTGTGTAACCAATGCTTTATTTACCGAAACGAATGCTTTACCATCAATAGCAGCTAAACTGTTAGTGATAGCAAATGCTGTCGCTTCAAGATGATCTTTAGCACGACCAATTGTACCTTTTCTATAAACGGCTTCAGTCAATGATGGCCCAATATAAGAATAAGCAACAGTTGTAGCCCCTGGAGCCAGTAGATTTTGAGCTTTTAAAGCATCAATCCACATCGCCCAATCTTCACCACCCATTACGGCAATAGTATTTTCAATATCGTCACCACTACAAGGCTCAATTGAAATTTCTGAAACTTTACCCGAATGAAAATCAACTGTTTTATTGGTAAAAGTTCCTCCGATAGGTTTCAATACTGAGCGATGCAAAACACCGGTAACCGGATGCATACGAACAGGAGAAGCCAAACTGTAGATTACTAAGTCTACTTGCCCTAAATCAGCTTTTATAAGATCTAAAGTTTGTTGTTTTACTTCATTCGAAAACGCATCTCCATTGATACTTTTTGCATATAAACCCGCTTTATGCGCTTCAGTTTCAAAAGCTGCAGAATTATACCAACCTGGAGAAGCTGTTTTACCTTCTGTTGGAGGTTTTTCAAAAAATACACCAATAGTTCCTGCATCAGAACCAAAAGCACTTGTAATTCTTGAAGCCAAACCAAATCCGGTTGAAGCTCCAATTACCAATACTTTTTTAGCCCCGTTAATAGGTCCTTTTGATTTAATATATTCTATTTGATTTTTAACATTTTGTTCGCATCCTTTTGGGTGAGATGTCGTACAAATAAATCCTCTCATTCTAGGTTCTATAATCATATTCTTGGTTATTCGTTTTTTATTTATTCGTGTAATCGTTTTATTGCTCCTGCAAAAGACTTGCTTTTAAAGGAAACAAATATAAAGTAAAAAATTAGTTCAGCAAGGCTTTAGCATGATTTAAGGCCGAATCAGAAACAACAGTTCCAGATAACATTTGAGCAATTTCAACCAGTCTTTCCTCTCCGTTTAATAACTTCAATTCAGACAGTGTGTCTTCGCCAACAGTTGATTTGAACACTTTGAAATGTGCATTTCCTTTTGCTGCAATTTGAGGTAAATGGGTAATGGCAAAAATTTGCATTTCCTTACTCATCTCTTTCATGATTTCCCCCATCCTAATGGCGATTTCTCCGGAAACACCAGTATCAATTTCATCAAAAATTAAGGTTGGTAATTTTGAATATTGTGCCAATATCGCCTTAACAGCAAGCATAATCCTTGACATTTCTCCACCAGAAGCTACTTTCTTCAATAAACCAAAATCAGTTCCTTTATTAGCCGAGAATAAAAACTGAAGCTCATCTTTTCCATTTTGAAAATAAGTTTCAGTAGTAGTAATGTCTATATTAAAGCGAACATTTGGCATTCCCAAAGTTTCTAAAATGGTAATCAACTTTTGAGATAAAACTGGAATCGAATCCAATCTATTCGTATGAATTGTAGTCGAAAAAGCATCCAATTCAACTGTTTTTTGTTCGATAGAAATCGTCAGTGCCGCAATTTCTTCTTCCATATTGCCTAATGCTAAAACTGAATTTTCCAGATTAGCTTGAATTTCCAGTAATTCCTCCACAGAGGAAACCTGATGTTTCTTTTGCAAATTAAAAATCACTTGCAATTTTTGACTGATTAAATCCAATTGCTCCGGATCATTAATCAGTTTCTCTGAACAGCGATTCATTTCATCTGAAATATCATCAAACTCAATTGTTAAGCTTGAAATTCTCTCTAACAAAGAATGATATTCCGTCGAAAAAGATGCAATTCTTTGCAATGAAGCCTTAATTTCATTCAAATTATGCATGACACCTATTTGCTCTTCATTGGCGATAGCCAAAGATTTATCGATAGATTCTTTAATAATCTCAACATTGTTCAACTTCTCAAAATCAGCTTCAAGAGTTTCTTGTTCTCCAGCTTTTAATTGAGCCGCAACTAATTCATCCAATAAAAAAGCATTGTATTCCTGTTCTTTCTTAGATTCACTTTGTCTTTTCAACAGCGAATTTAATTTGGATTTATCCGATTTATAGCTTTTTAAAAGAGATTGATATTCCAGAATTGTTTCTTTATTATTGGCAATTGCATCAATAATTTCGAACTGTACAGTTTCATCCGAAAGTTCTTGAGTTTGCTGTTGCGAATGAATATCTATCAAGAACAAGCTCAATTCCTGCAATTCCTGAAGATTCACAGGACTGTCATTTATAAAAGCCCTGGATTTTCCCGAAGGAAGAATTTCTCGTCTAATTATGGTATCATTTTCATAATCTAAATCATTTTCTTCAAAAAAAGGAAGCAAATTATATTTAGAAATTTCGAAATGGGCTTCAATGACACACTTTTCTTCTTTATTTTTCAAAGAAGTTAAGTCAGCTCTTTTTCCTAAAACCAAACCTATTGCGCCTAATATTATCGATTTTCCCGCTCCGGTTTCTCCTGTAATTATTGAAAATCCTTTTGAAAAATCAATAGACAATTTTTCTATTAAGGCATAGTTTTTTATCGAAAGTGACGTTATCATTTACTATATTGTTTTGTGATGTGAGGCTGAATTAAACTAAAAATTGAAAAATCAATTAATATTTCATCAGCATCCATTTACTTGAATTCAAAGGAGAAATTTTATTCAGATTATCGACTAAATCTGAGATTGTAATACTGGGTCCGCCAGAAAATATAGAAACTATTTCATCTGATTTAGCATCGAAAAAAACGCGGGTTAAAAATGCATTGGGTCTGGAAGCATTTAATTTACTCAAATCTATTAGTGATACTTTTATTTTTTCTTTAGACGCCTTTAAATCCTGGTTCATTACATCTAAACCAGTATGATAATCAAGCATGGTTTGACGTATTTGTTTGAATGCCGGGGATAAAATATCATTTATCAAAAAGTAGCGATTTTGGTTTCCATCAGCTTGACTCCATCCTTTAGAACCGCCTTGTTGAGCAACATTTGAAATGTTTTGAGCTGTCTCAAAATAAGAATTTCCCGATTCAGAAACAAAAGTATCTGCATCCATTCCTAAAATCATATAACTGTAAAAAGCCAAAACTGAAACTAAATTAGAATCGAATGTAGTTGGGTTAAAAATTAGATTTTCAAACTCAGTATATCTAAAATTAAAGTCTTTATCGTTATAATTTAATACTGGAGAGGAATAGGAGGAATTAAAAATAGGTCTTGAAGATTGCACTTGAATAGTTGCAGTAAATTGGTCTGAATTGTTTGAAGAAACAGTAATATACATCGAACAATTAATTTTTTCATTCTGCTTTACAACTTGTCCGGTCCAATCCGTTTTATTTACAAACTCACTTATTGAAGTTTGCAATGTTTTAAAAACTTGCTGATTTGTAACACTCAATTTTTGTGAATCAACCGTTACCGTACAGTTTAATTGTTGCGCTTGTGTAAGCCCATAAGTAAAAAGCAGAAAAAAAATAATTATTTTATTCATCTGTAGATTTGTATTGTTTCTTAACGGTTAACAATAATTCAAAAATTGCATTTGTATTACAAATCCGTTACCCTATTTCATAAAATGTACTTTCACCTTTTCTAGAATATCATCAGCAACAGCTTCTTTCGATTTCAATTCCATTGGCTCAATATTGAAATACTTATCAATAAAGGTAACTTTATTCGTTGCTTTACCAAAACAAGCACCTTGATCTTGAAGCGAATTTAAAACAATCAAATCTAAGTTTTTTTTCTGAATTTTCAAGATTGCATTATCAATTTCATTTTCTGTTTCTAAAGCAAAACCTATCAAAAACTGATTTTTCTTTTGTTCACCCAAAGAAGCTAAAATATCCTTCGTTTTTTCGAGTTCTATTGTAAAATCATCAGCCGCTTTTTTTATTTTTTGATGCGCAACATTCTTGGGTTTATAATCTGCAACGGCCGCAGCTGCAATCGCAACATCCACATCAGCATAAAACTGATGACAAGCTACATACATTTCTTCTGCAGACACAACATTAATCACATTTATCAATGGATTTGAAACTTTACAATTTGTAGGTCCCGAAACCAAAATCACCGAAGCACCCAGATTTGCAGCGCTTATCGCTATATCAAAACCCATTTTTCCCGAAGAATGATTTCCTATAAAACGCACAGGATCTATTGCTTCGTATGTGGGACCGGCAGTAATTAATATTTTTTTCTCTTTAAGAGGCAATTTACTGTTTAAATCTGCTTCCAGAAAAGCGATAATATTTTCAGGTTCCGCCATTCTTCCTTCACCGGATAATCCGCTTGCCAATTCACCGCTTTCAGCAGGAATTATGACATTGCCAAATTGGGTAAGAGAAGAGAAATTAGCAATAGTAGAAGGATGTTTGTACATGTCTAAATCCATTGCAGGAGCAAAATATACTGGACATTTTGCTGATAAATAAGTCGCAATCAGAAGATTATCACAAGTACCATTTGTCATTTTAGACAAAGTATTTGCAGTTGCTGGAGCAATAACCATCAAATCAGCCCAAAGTGCTAATTCAACATGATTATTCCATTTTTCATTCTCGTCGTCTTGATTATAAAAACTGGAATGAACAGGATTTTTGGATAACGTAGATAACGTAAGAGGAGTTACAAAATCCTTAGAAGCAGGTGTCATTATCACTTGGACATGTGCACCTGCTTTTATGAAAAGTCGTACTAATGTGGCTGTTTTATAGGCTGCAATTCCACCAGAAACTCCAAGTAGAATTTTCTTACCGCTTAAAACTGACATAGTAACTATTATTTATTTGAATCTCTGTGGTAGATTTTTCCGTCTAACCATTCTTGAACTGCTAAAGCGTGTGGCTTAGGTAGTTTTTCGTAAAATTTTGAAACCTCAATTTGCTCTTTGTTTTCAAAAACTTCTTCAAGACTGTCATTATATGTAGCAAATTCTTCCAATTTCTCAGTCAATTCTTTTTTAATTTCAGAATTGATTTGGTTTGCTCTTTTAGCCATAATGGTTATCGCTTCATACACATTACCAGTAGGTTCTTCAATAACAGTTTTGTTGTATGTTATTGTATTTACTGGAGCATTCGTCTTCTTTAAATCCATGACTTTATTTATTAAATTGTTGTAAATCTTTGTCTATTCGAGCTAACATTTCGTTTGCTACTTGCTTGTATTTAGTATCCGCTTTAAATTTAATCAAGCTCAATTGAGCTGCTTTTGCAACATTTAATCGGTCTTCCATTTTTGATGGAATACTATTAATTGCCAATTGATAGGCTGAATCTAACTTGTAATATAAAGCATCTTCTTTAAACGGAGTTCCCGGATAATCTGCTACAAAATTGTCTAAAGCAACAATTGCTGATTTATAATCAGAAATCGTATTGTATCCTTTAGCATTCTCGAAAACCTTTTGTTCTATTTTCTCGCTCAAAACTTTTACAGTTGCATTTGCTTCTGCCAAGTACTGAGAATTAGGATTATTATCAATAAATGTTTGTAATTTATCTAATGCTTTAGTAGTATCCGTTTGATCTAAACTGTAAACTGGCGATAACATAGAATAGCTTTTTGCTCCCAAATAAGCTGCTTCTTCCAGTTTTTCACTTTTTGGATATCCTGAAACAAAACTCTCAAATTGATATCCTGCCAAGTAATATTGTTTTGTTTTGTAATACGATTGAGCAAACATGTAAAACAATTTTTCAGCTTGAGGTTTCCCTCTGTACGCTGGAGCAATTTGTTCAAAAATACGAATCGCTTTAGAATATTTCTCTGCGTCGTATAATTTAGTGGCCATTTCAAATTTAACAGCGACATCTTCGGTTTTTAATGCTTTTTGGTATTCACTACAAGAACTGAATAAAGCTACAAGAAGCAATAGAGATATTATTTTTTTCATTTTTTTACTTTTTTTATGATTTCTTGGTTGAAACAACCCATAAAATCATACCGAAGTTTCGGTGGCAAATTTAGTTATTAATTTAGCGACTTCAAAATATATTTTTTGTTTAAAAAAAGACTCTTTTTTTATCCTTGTTTATTGACTTTTTTGACAAATTGATCAATTCTTTCTGCTAATGAATCATCTACTTTTACTAATGGTAAACGTACTGTGTTTTCTGAAATTCCCAGTGATAGAAACACTTGTTTGATTCCTGCTGGATTTCCTTGCTCAAAAATCATATCAATACAATCTGCTAAAAGGTATTGTGATTTGAATGCTTCATCCACTTTACGATTCAATCCTAATCGAATCATTTCAGAAAACTCTTTAGGAAAACCTTGCCCAATTACAGATATAACGCCTGATCCTCCTGCCAAAACCATTGGCAAAGCAATCATATCATCTCCTGAAATTACCAGAAAATCTTTTGGTTTGTTTTTTAACAATTGCATGGCTTGAACGATATCACCTGCAGCTTCTTTTATCGCTACGACATTTTCAAAATCATTAGCCAAACGGATAACGGTTGAAGGCAACATATTGCTGGCTGTTCTTCCTGGAACATTATATAAAATAACCGGAATTGGAGATGCTTCGGCTACAGCTTTAAAATGTTGGTAAATACCTTCTTGTGTAGGTTTATTATAATACGGAGAAACCGATAATATTGCTGTAAATGCAGACAAATCTCTTGTCTTCAACTCCTCTACCACTTTTAAAGTATTGTTTCCTCCTACTCCAAGCACTAATGGCAAACTTCCATTATTAGCTTCGATTACGGTACTAATAACTAATTCTTTTTCGTCTGGAGACAATGTTGCATTTTCGGCAGTTGTACCCAAGACTACAAGATATTCAATTCCTCCGTCGATTGAAAAATTCACAATTCTTTTTAATGCTTCGGTGTCAATTGAAAAATCTTCTTTAAACGGGGTTACAAGAGCAACACCAGTACCTATTAATGATTGCATATTAGATTTATATTTTGTTTAATATTTTTAAATATTTGAATAGCTCACTTACAAAAAGTGTATAATTATCGACATCAGTTTTAATCATAAAATGATTTAGTCTTTTGTCTATTGATGAAAAACCAACTTTAAATTGCGCTTTTGAAATATGAGTGATTTTTAATAAAATTGCTTTTTCTATGTCGTAATAACTGATTAACAAATCAAATTTTTCAGAGACAAAATCATTTACTTCCGAAGAAGAAATTTCTCCATTCCAATTTAAATTTCCTGAATTAAATACAGGATATGTTTGCTCTACTGTTTTTTTAAGTTTATCTCTGTATGCAATTGTTGTTATATTTTCTGGTGCAATTCCGTTTGCTATGAGCTGTTGAATTAATAATTCCGTTTCAGCAAAACGAGTGGCATCAACCAGTAAACCAATTGTTTTTACAACATTAACTGACTCAATATTTTTTAAATTTTGAAAGCTTTTTTTTAATGTTTTTTTTACAAAAAAATCCTTTATATAATTCAAAAACATATTACTTTTACTTGATTACAAAATTAATTAATTAAGTCGCATTTAAAATGGTAAATCTAAAAAAGTATAACGATGTTTCTAAACTTTTTGTTATATTCTTAACATTTTTTTTTGTTGCTTCCTGCAGCAAACAAAATTACTACGTTACTAAGATAGAAGGCAAACGAATTCCTATCACCGAAAAGGAAATTCAAGTCCCTCAAATTGAAAATTTTATCAAACCTTACAGAGAACACATCAATAAAGATTTAGACAGCGTTCTAGCGTATTGTCAGGAAACATTAGACAAAAGCACTGGGAAATGGCAAACTACAATTGGTAATTTGATGGCTGATGTTACTTTAATGAGAGGAAACACTGTGTTTCAAGCGAGAGAAAAAAAGAACATTGATATTTGCTTGCTCAATAGCGGGGGAATTCGTTCCATACTTCCAAAAGGAAATGTAACAGCACGAACGGCTTTTGAAATTATGCCTTTTGAAAATAGTTTGGTTGTAATTGCTTTAAAAGGAGAGCAAATTCTTGAAATGGTCGATTATTTTATCGCCGAAAAAAAACCACATCCTCTGGCTGGAGTAACTTTTACAATTGACAAAAATAATCTTCCAAAAAACATATTAGTACAAGGGAAACCTGTTCAAAAAGAGACTATTTATTACGTAGGAACCAATGATTATTTGTCTAATGGTGGTGACAATATGAATTTCTTTAAAAAAGGAGTTCAGAAATTTGATTTAAACTATAAACTACGAAATATTCTTATTGATTATTTTAAAGAAGTAGATACAATTCCTGTGATAAATGATGTTAGAATTACTGTTGAATAAGAAATTTAAATAACAAAATAGTTTTAGAAAACATAAAGCCCTAGCCCCGAGTGAAGTGAAAATCATTTTTTATCGTTTTTCTCGATAAAAAATATTGCAACGAAAAGCGGGAAATAGCTCCTGATTGCTTCGTTCCTCGCAATTATAATCGAATAATCAAAATTTCCACTTTGATAAAACAAAATTTCCTTTTTTGGGCGGATATAATTATAATTTAAACACTCTTTAATAAACATTTAATAAGTGCAAAAATATAAATTATAAGCTAGATAATAAACAAAAAAAGCCCCAAAATAGACTGCACCCAAAAGTTTAGACAAATTTATAATTAATTTTGATAATAATGAGCTCGATATTGTATCGGGCTCATTTTGTTTAAATTAGACTTGATTCTATCGTTATTGTAATAA